>NZ_KN050694.1:40215-198152 GCF_000745485.1 Methanobacterium veterum | reverse complement strand
TTTTAAATCGCTCATGTTCACAAAAACTGTCGGTCTTCAAAAATCGAAGATTTTTGAAACCTCGAAAACAAAGCATTCGAAAATTTACAATTTTCGATGCGTCAAATCAAAGATTTAACAGTTTTCGAAGGTTTTTGTGACCGTAAAAATCGCATTTTTACATGTCCATGATCCTGTGCATGAGTTATACTTTATGTTAAATTGTAATTTTAATTGATTACAGGGGATTTTAAAAAAATGCAATTTACTTAATCAGCAATCACATGAAAAACAATATTATTTACACAACATTCTGGATGAGCGTTTAATTAAAGCTAATATTATTCAACTCAAATTTCATTGTTCTCTAAAACAATATCAAAACTTAACTTCAAATCATGTATTTTATTTCCTTGATTTTAGATCATTGTACAAATAATAACTTTTTTATTATATTAATTACATAATATATATTGTAATACAGATGTACAGTCCAAATTTAGTAATATTTTGGATATTAACACAAAATACGGACTAACCATTTATATATTGACCAAACGGGACTTTTCAGTGCAATCAGCTTGTATTACAACTTTATTAATTACCCACTGATCCCGTTTGGTCTATTCAATTTAAAATACTTTTAATTTTAACTTTTTCTTAAGATTAAAAGTTTTTAGAATAATTAAACTATTAAAAAATTCTTAGTTTTTACCAGTTGCCAAAGTTACTTCGAGGTAATTTATTCATTTAACATCAAGAATAATAATCAAGTTATTCTAATTGTTTCTTTGGCTCAAATTAATTTAAAATAGGCAATCCCTAATGATTATTTATGCTTTTTCTGCAATATTTGTTCTCCAATGCTAATAAATTAATAATTTATAGTCCCAATTTTAGTTATTAATAATTTTAGAAATAATTTTATTACTAAAAAAACATAATTCACCTCAAGACACAAAATTTAAATTTTGTGTCAGTGCATGCGTATGGAGGTGAAAATGTGAAAAAAGAACTAGCTATTTTTATAATGGCTTTTGTAGTCTCTATGAGCTTCATTGGAGCAGTAGCAGCAGTAGATCAAGGACAATGGCAAGGACACGGGAAATGGCAAGGTGGACATGGTAAATGGATGGGTGGACATGGATCTTCGTGGTGGAAATGGAGACACCATAACAGATGGTGGAAATGGAGACACCATAACAGATGGTGGAAATGGAGACACCATAACAGATGGTGGAGATAAGCATCTGGAAGTCTTTCACTTTAGATAACCAAAGATTATAAATGATATTGCAAAATCTATAAGTGAAAGTATAAAAAATGAGGAGGACTAAATCCTCCTTTTACTATTTGGCATGTTTAAGTCATAAAATATCAATTTAAACATAGTAAATTTTATAATTTACTACAAAAATTTAAATAAATTATGTAGAAGGCTACTCTCAAATTTGATAATATTTGGATAGTAACGCATGAATATTAATAAATTAATTATATAGATCAAACGGAATTTTCTGATAATTTGCTTATATTGCACCTCTCATCGCCCGATGATTCCGTTCGGTCTATAACTCTAATTTATAGTGAATAACCAAATATTTTTAACTAAATTGTTATAAAAAATTTGTTAACATTCCTAAGCACATATTTTAATTCTAAAATTTATAATTTTAGACATTCACCATAAATATTTAACTTATTTTAATTGAAAGAAAATTAAAATCTTAAATCTTTTATTCATAACGTACATATTAAAAAATATTTTTTTTGCTCTTTATTTTAATTCATTAATAAAAAACAGTTAATTATTCCTTTATCCTAAATTAATTCAAATAATATATATTTTGTGTATTAAAAAGAATTTAAATAAAATATATGCCTAAATTCAAATATTAACTATTTTATGCCATATTAATTCATTATTATAGTTATATAACAAATAAGATTTCAGGCAAATTTCTCCCTTCTTATTTATTTTTAATTTTCTCGAGAAACTGTATAACATTACAACTATATTTAATTATATTTTTTGATAGTAAAACTAATAGATAGTAATACTAATAGTAAGATATTTATTACTAAATGACCATATAGTTAATTAGTACAAATATAAAATTTTGTATTACAAATGTATATGTGGAGGTGAAAATATGAAGAAACAGTTAGGAATACTTCTATTTGCACTTATAGTAGCAATAGGTTTTTCCGGAGTAGTAGCAGCTGCACCAAACAATCCTGGGCCAAACCATGGACAAATTGGAACACACCCTGGAAGTAATCTTGGAGGTCATGTAGGAACATACCCCGGAGGTAATCCTGGTAAAATTCATAAATTCAATAAATGGAATAAATGGCACAAGTGGAATAAGTGGCATAAATGGAATAAATGGCACAAGTGGAATAAGTGGCATAAATTCCACAAATGGCACAAACATCATAAACACTGTTGTCACTGCTGCAGATAATATAACTAAATTACCAAATGTAGCATAAATTAACTTTTAAAATAAGGGAGAAATTTTTAATCCCCCTTTTAATACTATTTAAACTCTTTTTTTTCAATTTTTATTGAAATTTAAAAATATGCGGAAAACTAATTCTAATATAGATAAAATCTAAAAAAATGAAATATTGAAATTAAAATAAAAAAAATTATTGTCTTGCTCTTGCAACTTTCCTTGCAATTACAAGCTCACCAATAGCAATTAAACCAACAAAGAATTTTTCAAGACCACCAGTTGCCCAGATAGCCTCACCAAAGGTAGCATCTCTAATGTTTTTCTCATATTCTTCTGGTGTAATTCTTTGACCAGTTCTTCTTCTTGTAACTATTGCAGACGCTTCCATGAGTTCATCCCAGCTTACTCCTTTAAGTTCATCCGCCATAGCTTCAAATATTTTATAAACTTTAATTTCATAGAGCTGTGAAAGCGTTTCTACTATGTCAAATGTCCTTACAACGCCGACTACAACATCATCATCATTTAAAACTGGTATACTTATTACTTTGTGCTTTGTAGTTTCTAAAACAGCTAACCTTGCTGGATCATTTTCATGGACATTAACAATTTCCTCTTTAGAACGCATAACGTCAGATACTTTCTTTTTACTTTCCCTAAACCCTTTTGTAACTTCAAGAGAGGTTATCCATCCAATTAACCTCTTTTCACTATCTACAACTGGTGTTGTAAATTTCTTTGTCTTTTCCATTAGTAATGATACTTCAACAATGTCTTGATCCGGAGATACGTATATATATTCCTTATCCATAATTTCTTTAACTTTCATTGGACAACCTCTCAAGTTTTAATGCGCTCACTGGACATTTACTAGAACAAACTTCGCATAAAATACATTTATCTTCAGAAAATACTAGTTCGCCATCTTCAAGTTTAATAGCACCTACAGGGCAATTCTCTTCACATACCTGACAGGAAACACATGCTTCTCTATCAATTAAAAGTTCTTTTGTTCTTAATACTGGCCCTAATTCCCTTTCAAGCTTTATCGCATTTTCTGGACATACGTTAACACACGCTCCACACCCGACACATGCTGATTTATCAATTACAGTTGGTTTTCCATCTTCAGCATTTACTGCACCTGTAGGACAGAATTTAGCGCAAGTTCCACAGGAAATACATTTATCTTCAGCTACTTCAATATTTTTCATTTTAAGGGTTCTATGAGGTACCTTTAATTCTTTAAGGCGGTATTTTACTTCTTCATCCTCAACATCAGATGTACTTTCTATAACATGTATACTCTTTACAGGACAAGTTTGGGCGCATATTTCACAGTTTACGCAGTTTTCAAGTACTTTAGCAGGTTTAGTTGCTTTTGCTTCAGATATAGCACTTACAGGGCATTCTTCAGCGCACAAGTTGCACCTTATACACTCTGGAGAAATGGTTATACATTTCCTTTTTAGTCTATATTTTTCAATCTCTGGTTTAATTTCTTCTAGATCCATAGCCTTATGGATGACTTCGTCTTTTAGCACATTCTTGTCCTTTTTAAATGTTATGTCCATAATTACACCTTTGGTAGGTAGATGAAATTTATATGTTAATTATTTTATCAAATTTATCTAATTCAGATATTTTTGGCAATCCTTTAATTGCCCCCGATTCCTTTATACAGCATGAAGCAATAAAATTCCCTAATTTACCTGATTCTTCAATGTTATTATTATTAAGAAACCCATATAAAAATCCTGCGTTAAATGCATCCCCTGCACCTGTTGTATCAATGCATTTAACATCAAATGGCTCTATGAAATAGCTTTCATCACCATTTGTAATATAAGTACTTTTATCTCCTCTTTTAACTACTACAATATTTATATTGGACTCCAGTAAAACTTCAGCTCCCTCTTTAAATGTTTTATATTTATTACCAGTTAAATACTTTAATTCTTCTTCGTTAGTAAGAATAATATCTGTTCTATTTAAAATAGTTTTAAGATAGTTAATGCCCCTTTCAGCATATATTCTTCCGGGATCTAAACTTACAATAATATCTTCGGAGATTTCATTTATAATACTCTTTTGAGCATTAAAAGATTCACCTACAAAGGATGCAAGATGTAATATCCTGCAATTTTCTAAATAATCTAATTTAACTTCATCAGGCTTAATTAAATCGTTGACACCAGGATCTACATACAGTGCTCTTTGCCCATCCTTATCCACAAATCCAAGAACATTACCGCTCCTACCTTCTGAAATAATAATACCCTCAGTATTTACACCTTCTTTTTGGAGGTTTTCAAGTAAAAGTTTTCCATCATAATCTTTAGAAACTTTACCTATAAATCCCGTTTTCATGCCTAATTTTGAAAGTCCTATAACTGTATTTGCAGCAGATCCACCACATGATCTGTTGAAATCAGTTATATAAGATTCTTCATCTTCGCAGGTTATTTTATCCACATTATAAAGTTTATCAACATTTAATGCGCCAAATCCCACTACATCAAACTTCTTCATTAAATTCTCCTTTAGCTTAAATTTATTCAAACAATTCATTTAAATATATCTTATGATCTCCTAACTGGCCACCATAATTTCCTGCAGAGACGCTTACAACACCATCAATATCCATTACTGCTTCAATCCCTGCTTTCATAGCTTTCTTTGTTATATTTATACTTAAACCATTAATCACAATTTCAGGAATATATTTAACATTATTAGGAACCATTGATTCTTCTTCAAGAGTTTTTTTAAGTGAAGGGCAGTAAGGATGATTTGTTGTTGGTCCTATCCATGGATAATTTGTTTCAGGTTTAGAAGCTGCTGAACAAATATCAAAAGGAGTTATAGCACCTTCAACTTCACCTATAGCATTCAATGCTTCCATTCCAGCTTCCATCACAGCTTCCTTAGTACTGCACATATACCAGAAATTTGCACCCATAATTCCACGCATGTATCCTACATCACGTTCTATCTGGAAATCAGGAATAGCTATAGGCACAACTATCATGTTACGCCCATAATTTTCTTCTTCCCACTCATAACCATCACCGCAATGGCCTACATCCCTCATCATATCCATTTTTCCAGCAGGATTTTTTGAAGCATCAAAAAGTGCAGTAAAAGGTTTTACAAGTATATCCTGCCTTATTCTATATGATAATTCCACTTCGAATTTCTTGATATCCTCTTTTGGGTACCATATTTGAAGTACTGCTCCTTTTCTCCCATCAGGTGTCTCATCAGCGCTTAGCCAGCCCTCGATACCTCCTTCAACACGTCCAATAACAGTTCCAGGAGTTGCTGTTGCATCATAAGCTGCTCTTTGAAGGATTTCATTATTGTCTGCTGTTACAATTACTCTGCAACAGATTCCATCAAATGCTTCACAGTAAGTATTTTCCATATTCATTTTATCAACTCAATAATATTTTGATACATTATCCTAATGCACCTATCAATTCTCCCCTAACCAATCTTCTAAAGGTCTTACTTTCATCAACGAGTGTTTCAAAATTTTCGCTGGTTACAATCGCAATTTTGGGGAGATTTACCTGTTTTATTGCTTCTTTAAGTTTTTTATTTACAGGATAACTATTAATGGCATCTTCAGTATTATCCATATATGACTTAATGAAATTAATAACTTCATCTTTTCCAAATCTGTTAAATAGATCCGCAATAATTGCCGTTATAACTGTATTATCTGCCATTATTGCAATTTCTGCTTCTTTTATAGCATATTCATTCCCATTAAATGAAATTGCAAGCCCTCCATGCTCTTTTGCAAATCTTAAAGGCTCAGCATCAGTTATACTGTCCCCAACATACATGATATCCGAATTTTCAAAGCTGAACCTGTCTAAAATATCTATAATAGCTTCTTTTTTACCTTCTCCACCAACAGGCTTTATCTTTTCTGTGATTTTACTGATTTCCATCTCAGGAATATCATCCCAAAATATTTTGTCAATTACTTCAAAGTCTGGATTTTCCATTACAGTGTTTCTAAATTCCATTAGTTTTTCTTTATCTTCTTCATTAATTGAATATGCATCCATATCCAGATTAGTTGAATAGGTATTTTCAAATGGAAATTTGATTATATCGCAAAGAGCCTGAATATATTGCTCATAGCTCGTACTTACAATGAAAGAAGGCATTATACTATCTATAAACTGCATTGTATCTGCCGCACCAGGAAGGAGAAGTACATTTTCCCTGGAAAAATTTATTATACTATGATTTGTAGCACCATATGCTTTTAAGAACGGAACAATCAATTTTAAAGTTCCTCCAGCATAGTATCCTTCTCTTTTAACTTCATCAACCAGAATATCATCATATTTACTGAGTACGGTGAAAAATTTTTCCCCATCTTCGATAAAAATACCCGCAAGTTCAAATGCATTATCATTTATAGATATAGGACCTTCACAATCAGAAATAAAAACTTTCCTACCCAAGTTTATTCCTCCAAATATTCCATATTTGGGGCCGCCGAACACTAGTGTTCAGGCCCTCGAATGCTTTGCATTCAGGGGCCGAGGAAATGTAGTTTCCACCGGCATTCGAAAATCATAAATGATTTTCGAAAGTTCAAAAAATCTCAATTTTCAATTGAGATTTTCCTTCAACCTCCAATTAAAAAAATAAATTTTAAAATATAAATTTAGTAAATATACAAAAAGCTTTGCTTTTTCACGGTTACAAAATGAATTTCGCAAATCGGAAATTCAAATAATTAAATTAAGGTGCTTTTAATTTTACAGCACCTACTGGACATGTCACTTCACATGTGTCACATACTATACATTTTTCAGTATCTACTACTACTTTACCCTCTTCGATACTCATTGCATCTTTAGGGCATTTATTTACACATACTCCGCACAGCTGGCATGTTTCGCTATCAATAGCTATCTCTCCAGTTCTTGGACCTTCTAAATTCTTTCGAACAAAGAATATTTTATTATCATGGGTATCATAATATTCTTCTTTAAGAACTATAGACCCAAATGGACATGTTTCAACGCATTTTCCACAGTAAATGCACTCTTCACCAACATGAACAGGGGAAGGCATTTCAAGCTCGATTGCTTCAACTGGACAGGTACCAATACACGCACCGCATCCTATACAGCTTTCTTCAACTACAGCTATGTTTCTTTTTGGAACTGTGCTTTCAATTACATCTTTTATATCCTCAATTTCGAGGGCACCATCCATAGCAGCTCTGATTTCATCCTTTAACTTATCTGTTATATCAATTTCAAATTCATCTTCAGTGTGTTCAAAGCTGACATCCCTTGAAATTTTATTCAAGATATTGTCTACTTTACCTGCATCTCTTGCAAGTTTTTTTGTTTCTTTTTCAAGAAGTTCAGAAACTATTTCCATTGTTTTGATTTTGCCGAATTTTTCGTAAGCCTTTTTTCTTGAAGAATACCTAATTGCAGTTGACGGGCATACATCCATACACTCTTCACATCTTGCACAATATGCAGGATTTATATAAGGTAATTTACTTATTTTACCTACATTTATAGCTCCTTTAGACGGACAAACCCTTGTACATGTCATACATCCAATACACTGCTTTTCATTTACAACTACTCCTTTTCCACCTGCTACAGACCTTGGTAAAATTTCACCATATTTTATAGCTTCTGTAGGGCATACTCGGGAACAGTAACCGCATTTAACACATTTTTCTTCATCAATTACACTGTGAGCTTCTTCTCTACCTGAAGATATAAGCTGAATTGCACCAGTTCTGCATGCATTTACACATGCACCGCATCTTCTGCACAATTTAGGGTTGATGTTAGGAACATTTTCCCTTACAGCTTCTGCTAAAGTGGTTTCCATTTTTATAGCATCAAATGGACATGCTTCTCTACAAAGTACGCATCCAAAACACTTATCATCAATTTCTATGTGTTTATCTGGAGGTACTTCATGGACTGCATCCACAGGACAGGCTTGAAGACAGGGTTTATCTATACACTGTTCACATTTAGATGAATCTATTTCATATGCCACTTCTACTTCCCTAAGTGGCTTGTATGATCTTTTATCAGTTTTAGTTTCAGGAATTTTATCATTCCCCCACGGGTAATAATGCTGGTTTTACAGTTACAAGGATTTCATCACCTTTCACTTCACTCTGTGTAAGTAAAAATCTTGCAACATAAAATCCTGCCACACCAAATGGACATGTTTGATAACATGTGGTGCATCTCAGGCATTTATTAGAATCTCTGACTGTACCTTTTTCTTCATCATAAGTTATGGCGCCAGTAGGACATTCATCAACACATAATCTGCATTGCTTACATTTAGAATCGTCCCATGTAATGACTCTAAGTTTTAATCTATCTGTTACTTTTTCAACCAGATCCCTTATACGCGCTTCATCAGGCATAATTTCGCGAGCTTTTTCCAGAATATCCTCAAATGGAACTTCAAAGGTAACTGCTTTTTCAGGCGGAAGATCTTTAAGTTCATCCTGTTTAGACTCTATTAAATTTTCAAGGGTCTGTACCACCATATTAATTACATCTTTTTGACCTTCAACATCAGAAATGTATATTCCTTTAATGGAACCTTTTACTGGGCATGTTTTGGCACAATCACCACATGCTACACATTTGGATTGGTCTATCATGATCTTATTGTCTTCTTCAATAATGGCGCCTTCAACTTTACAGGCTTTCATACACTTTTTACACCTGATGCAGAGATAATCATCAATAACAAACATCTTTTCTGCAGGCAGTATTGTGAATTCTTCACGAATTAAATGACTTTCACCAGTTCTGAGTGTTTTGGGATCCGTGGGACATACTTCTGCACAAAAACCGCACCGTATACATGCGTCTGTATTTATAACAGGGTAAGTCATTCCTTCCCCATTCTCTTCATCCTTGTCTTTTGTTCTTACAAGTTTTATAGCAGCTGGAGATGGACATGCTGCCGTACATGCACCACAAGCAATGCACAGTTCTCTTACAACTTCGGGGAAATCTCTGAACCTATCAGGTGCTTCTACTATCTCCTTATTGGTTGCAGCACCTGCAAAGTTCTCAAGCCACCCTTTTCTTGCAAATTCGTATAAGTACCATATTACTGAAGACATAAAACACCATCTTTAATTATTTTAAATTAATTGAATTTACATTCCGAATCAACCACTCAAAAATTCAAAGCTTCCAAAAAACCTTTGGTTTTTGGAGCCCCAAAAAATCGAAGATTTTTTGAGGGAATTTTTGGCGCCACAAAAACATTGTTTTTGCAGGCTTTAAGAAAGCCGTCGAAAATCGAAGATTTTCGGGCCCGCAAAATCAAAGCATGCAAAAATCAAAGATTTTTGCTGCCTGCGAAACTATTGTTTCGCGGTTCAGGAAAACCGTATATTTTCCTTCAACGTCAAATCGAAGATTTGACAGATTTTGCAGGGGTTGATCAAACACTATTACCTCAAATTAATTGAATTTACATTCTGTATTCCATCAAATTCTGTAACTTTACTTGATTCTTCATTTATTACTGTAACTCTTTCTGTACATGCAACACATGGATCTACGCTTGCATAAGTAGCAACAGCATCTGCAACTGTGGCTACATCTTTAAGCATGTATCTAGCGCATGCATCGATGTTCATTATACTTGGAGTCCTTATGGAAATGTTCTTTATTAGATTACCATTTGTTTCTATCATGTATGCTACTTCGCCCCTTGGAGCTTCATTTCTGTTATCAGCGTATCCTGCAGGTATATCTACTTTAGTCCTTACCTTACCTTCAGGAAGGTTTTCTATAGCCTGCCTGATCATTTTCACTGATTCTGTAACCTCATCAAATCGGTTCATATTTCTTGCGAAATTATCTCCTTCATCACGCCAGATTACATTGAAATCTAAATGGTCTTTGTATACAGGTTTATCCGATCTCCAATCATGTTTTATGGATGAAGCTCTGGCTATTGGTCCTACAGTCCTTGCTTTAAGTGAATCTTCTTTAGATATAACTCCCACATCTCTAGATCTTAAGCCTAAGAGCGGGCCGTGTTCAAACATTTGAGGATATTTGGCATATTGTGACTCAAATTTATCTAAAAGATCCAGAATACTTTTTAGATGAACTTCCTTAGCATCTAACCTCACTCCCCCAACAACATTCCATGCCATATGAACCCTGTTACCAGTTAAAAGTTCAATAGCATCCATAATAAGCTCTCTCATGGAAAGCATGTACATAAATAAGGTTTCATGTTCAATTGTGTTGAAATATGTTGAATTTGCGAGTAAATGGCTTTGTATTCTGTCCAGTTCATTGGCAATTACCCTTAAAAATTGAGCCCTTAATGGGGGTTCTGCACCTGCAATCTTTTCAAATGTTTCAGTGAATGTCATTGTATGTACATATGAACATATTCCACAAACCCTTTCGGATAAATAAACACATTTTTGCCAGGTTTTTCCTTCCATAACTTTTTCAATACCTCGATAAACATAACCATAATCTATTTCAGCGCCTATAACTCTTTCTCCCTTTGTATGGAGTTTTAAACGCAGAGGTTCTTTAAGTGCAGGGTGAAGTGGTCCTATAGGAACTATCATTTACTTTGCCTCCCTTTGGCTGCTATTGCATCGGGACCAACTGCCAGAAGGGCCTTTAATATTTCTGTTGGTCTTGGTGGGCATCCTGGAACTGATGCATCCACTGGAATAAAATCATGAAGAGGAGGGTATATTGCACTACCTTCCTGATTGTAAACGTTTCCTGAAAGTGGGCATGCTCCAATTGCAACCACTATCTTAGGATTCGGAGCTTTAGCATAAAGTCTTTGTAGATTTTCTTTCCACTGTTCGGCTACTGGTCCTGTAACTAAAATTACATCAGCTTCTCTTGGATTATTGTGGAAATAAATCCCATACTGTTCTAAATCATAACGAGGAGATAAAAGGGCAACTACTTCAATATCACACCCATTACATCCTCCAGTATTTATAAGACAGGCGTGAATAGAGCTTTTCCTTACGATATCTTTAAGCGCATCTAACATTTCTTTACCTCATAAGATATTCAATCAATTCTTTTTTACCATCACTTATGGCATCTTCATAAGATTTACCATTAATAACTTCTTTTGCAATTTTGTCTTTTATTGCATCAGCATCTTCCTTTGATATAATCTCCATTACATCAGAAAGCCAGCAAATTTGCAGGTCTGAATGTATTTTATCAAGCATACAACTATATCTAGACGATTCAAACCGCGGATGTAAAGCTTCCAGGCTCGACATGTCTAATCGCCTCATTAAAATCTTTTCCAGTTCTTGAGTAGTGATACCCATTTCCTTTGAAAATGGCTTTATTATATCTTCCTGCCATCTGTAACTGTCTAAAATTCTTTTTTTCATAAGTTCCATTAATGATTCACTTTTTTTTAAATCAGTATTCATAAAAGAACCATCCCTACAAGCCAAATAAGGCCAGATACTATAAATCCAATTGCTAATTCATATCTTCCATATCCAGGTCTCATTCCAAGTACAGCAGCCACAAAGAACAGCCCTACTGTAATTGAAATATACTGTGGAATCAGCATGATAAGTTGACTATTTAATAACAGTATCCATCCAATAATTGAAATTACAAGGGCCACCAGATCAATATTTTTGCTAACGAAAGGTTCAGTGTACTTTTTATAACTAAGTAAAAGCCCTACAATCATTCCAATTACAAATGAAAGTATATATGTGAGATAAATTATTAAATCCATGATATCACCATTCAGGCAGGTCTATAAAGGTATATAAATGATACTATAAATGCTATAAGCGCTATAATAAAAGCCCCTTTTTCAAGGGATTCTGCAAGATGGGCAAATTTATGTCTATTCTGGTATAGAAGAAAAAATGCCAGAAAGACAACAGCAATAGTTAAAGGAGCTACAATTACCCATTGTTTAAATACAGCAAGTGCACTCATTATTATGGCCCCCACTCCAACTAGAGCCATTAAGAAGAGCGTATCCTGTTCTTTCATCATTTTTATTTCTCCCCATATTTTTTTAATTAAATTACATTCATGAGTAATATTGAACCGATAATTCCGATTGCTGCAAATATTATCTGCAGTACTACAGAGTGATTAGGGTTTAAAAGTGGCGTGGTAGCACTTATAAACGCTACTACTACAGTCATTACCACCATCCCTATTAAAAGCCACAAAGGACTTAATGTTCCAATGAATACTATTAAAAATACCCACAGCAGCATATACCACATAAGGGACTCTGATATCATAAGATATCCTCGCAGTAATCCATAGTGCTCCGTTTCATATCCTGAAACTATATCTTTTCCTTTGGTTATTGAAAATGGAGTATACTGTGCTTTTGATATTATAAGTACAAAGAACATTGCCGCAGCTAGCGGTATGCTGTAAAGTAAAGGTCCGTGAATTGTTTGATAATTTATTATATCTGCAATTCCCATGGATCCTGTTTTAAGGTATATTATTACAAGAACAGCAAAAAGAGGTACTTCTGCTGCTGCTGAATATACTGCCCTAACACAGCTTAATTTACCATAAGGTGAACCAGAAGATGACCCAGCATTGTGTTCCACTATTTTATGAAGTGCATATACGGCAAATATGATTAAAAGCGATCCTTGAACCACAGGTCCCACTATTACCGCAGTTATCCATATAACCATCATTATACTGGCTATTCCAAGATAAAACGGCATTGCAGCCGTTTTAGTAAAGGATGACTCTTTAATATAAAATTTAAGTAAATGTAAAAGGTACTGGATTATTGGTGGTCCTGGCCTAGTCTGTACTCTAGCCACCACTTTCCTGTATAATCCTAGAAGCAAGCTTCCTGTTAAGAATGCAATAAGGACGTTTAGTAGGATATTTGCCATTAAATTCATCTGATCACCGATTGAAATTGATTATTAATATCCGATGAAGGGTTCCTTCCTTCTATCTTCTTTCTCTTCTTCTCTGGCTTTTGCCATGATTATTAGTCCAAATGAGAGTACGCCCAATGGGATAAATATAATTGAAATTCCATAGACTATCCAATCTGCAGGATTAAATATCAATGCATAGATTATACTTCCTACAGAAATTATTAATACTATTGAGCTTATTATACTCATTTTATTCATTATTTCACCTGATAAATCTTTTAAAATGGTTTGTTGATAAGCAGCAATATTTCAATTGCCCTTACAATTACAAGTAATGAACTTAAATGTATTATAACTAAAAACGGTGAACCGGGAGTTCTAAACATTTCAGCTTTTGTTGCATAAAATGGAGCTATACCAGTCTCACCCGCAATACCCATTAAGAGCAGTACCGATGCAAATTGTACCATTGGTGTCACCAAACTCAAGTGAGAAATTTCTATCAAACTTAAAGTACCTGTTGCAGCTAGAATTGTTGCTGCCCCTCCAAATAAAGGAAGGGATGCTATCATGGCAATTATACCGTACTGGAATGCTGAATCTAAAACATCCACCATTTTAACGGCCCCTACCAATCCAATATTTACTATACCGATTAATGCAACGAATAATGTAAAGTTAAAAAGATCTCCTGTTATCATGGCCCCTGCAGTTGCAAGACCACATATTATTGCAAGAAATCTCCTTACTTTAAATTCATCTTTATCTACTTTTACTTCCCTATCTTCAAGAGAACCAAATCTAGCTTCTACCTGGGTCTCTGTATTACTTACAGCTATAAGAAATGTAAACAGGAGTGCTCCACCAAATAGGAACAGATTAAATGGGGTAAAGTAAAGCACAATATCTCCTAAAGGTATGTAACCAAATAATTGCCCACCTAATGTTGCTATATCCATTTTTATTTGCTCCGAATCATTTTAAGTATGAATCATAATTATTTTTCTCTCTTAAATTCTTCTCTACCCAAAACACCTATAAGTCCAACTTTAGATGCTACCTTTATCAGCACCCCAAATGCTGATAAGAATAGAGCAAGTAACCAGTATTGAGGGGTTACAAAGAACATGAGGAAACCTATTAACCAGAGTACCCATGCTACACCAGATATTCCTGCAACTCCTTCCCATATAGATGAAGGAACTCCTCTAATTGTTCTGGAAAGGACGTAAAACAATATTCCTGTTCCCGCAACAGCCCCCCCTGTAAATCCGCTTAGAAATGCTCCATAAGCTATAAGTATTATTGCAAGGAAAGCAGGTGCAGTTTCTAAAATTTCCATATCCAGTGAAAGTGGGAGTGGAATTAAATCAACACTTTTTCCTGTTTTTCTCATTTCTCTGCTCATAAGGACTTCTGAAATTGCAAGGATTTCAGCAAGTTCAACTACCAGTCCTGGAAGTATAAGTGCTTCTGCCAAATCAGTTGCAACTGCTGCAACTATAATTAACATTGCAAATCCTACAATGTCTGTAAGTATAAGGGCAGTTAAATCACCTTTTTTAAAGGCTATTCCCAGAAGGCCTATAAAACCGGTTAATAAACCAACCAATATGGCTGGTTGGTAAAGTGAAACTACCAAAGGGGAAACAACACTTGGAACTAAAACTTCAGCACCGGTCATTCTTCTTCCCTCCTCATTGTAAATTGAAGTGCTATAAATGAAGCAACTACAAACGCCATCATCAAGATACTGGACTCAAGAATTGTATCGAAACCTCTTGAGTAGTAAAGTATTTCATCTATTAACCCGCCAGGAGATGAATAAATTGAAGTACCAAAGTATAATGTCGTATTTTTAACTGATATCGCCATTGGAGACAGATAACCCGTTACTTTACCGGCCTGTGCTGAAAATTGAGGATACTGAGATTTAATAATACCGGGTTCCAATAAGAAGTTGCCATTAAGGCCCCAATCTGCAATTACAGTACCGCCACGGTCATAAGGTGCCAGTGGATCACCTGAATTAATCTGGCTTTGAGGTTCAGGTCTTGGATAAATTTGATGGTCATTTAATGCAAGTGGCATTACAAAACCTACTATAAGCACAATTCCAAGCACCAATGAAAAAAACCTTGGAATATTATCAGGGTTTGCAAGATCGTTTAAAAGCCTTCCTATGCTTTTCATACCTTAGCCCCCATTTCTTCCAGCCTTACAATTGCCCTCAAAAGGATCATAGTCATTATAACAGTTGCTGCAACGAATGTGAGAAGTGCTATAGTATGATTGTAAGTTAAAAGTATCATTGAAACTCCCACTGCAGCTATTTCTGTATTTAATGTCCTTACTATTGGGTCTTTAACCCCAGGACCAATAACTGTTGCAATACTGCCCAGTATTACCAGTGCACAGCCTGTATAAAACCATATATAAATATCAAGCAATGTTCGATTCCTCCTGGGCTTCTAGTTTTTTTCGTCTTACATCATTGAGTTTTATAATACCAATTAAAAGGATAACTGTTGAAATTGGATCGAATAATGCAACAGCTACTGCAACATCCAAGTATTTTGCTGCTACTATCATCCCTATAAAACCTCCCTGAAGCAGAGTAAACATTATCACTTTATCAACAGGCTTTGGGAGTAATATTATACCAGCTGACCCAATCAAAGCTACGGCAGCCGATACTGTTGATATATTTATGAAATCTACGATAGCCATTATTCCACCGATTTTAAATTATTTAACAGTAATTTCCTCTTGTATTCTTCCAATAGAATATGCAATTGCATTTGAACTTATAGTAGAAGCTACAAAATAAGTTATTGCAATTATAGCTCCAAATGGAGTCTGTATATAAAGGGCAATAAGTGCAGATATACCAAAACTCATCGCATTTAGATAGAGCATTCTTTCACTCCTATCTCTAGCAATTAGAGTTCTTAAGGCCATAAGTACAATTATAATCCCTGCAATCTCTATTAGCATCTTTATCTACCTTTTTAATATATTGTAATTTATTTATTTTATAGTTTGATGTTTTAAGTTAAGTTTGTATATCTTCCCATTTTTTTGGCAATTTTACCAAGTAATTTAGATGCCCTTGGGTGATCTAGTCCTTGTATTGTAACAATTGCAAGTAACATACCTACAATAAATTGCTCGGGAGGGATACCAATAAATGAAGCTAAAGCTATTATAATCATTATAGTAATTGCACCAGTTGTACCTGCGTATCCTGGATCTGCACAGAGTCTGTTACCAATAAATACAAGTAAAGCTGCGACAAATCCACCTGCAGGAATACCTATGAGGTAACATGCTATAGCGCTTAACAGTGTACCTGCTGATGCATCAGGGGAGCATACAATGTTTCCCTGGAAGAATCCACCAGACAGATCTCCGCCTCTTTTTTTTACATCTCTTCCAATAACGCCTGCACCTTTGACACCGGGTTTTTCAGGAAGGCCCATCCATGTATCTATAAGTACAAAGTTAAACCAGCATAGAACTGCTGCTATTATGATTCCTATTATCTCATTCACCAGATTCACCCCCAATCAGGTCTGTATGTGGTGGGAGAATTTTTTCAAGTAAATATTTGGAAATTAATGCAGATAGTACTCCTGTGACAATTCCTACTATCATTCCATTCCATCCAAGCTCAAAAACCATTGCAGATAATCCCAGTGCAATTATGATAGTTGGAAAAATTATACTTATTGTCCATGAATCCCTCATTGGCCTTTCAGGAAGTAAAGGAAGTCTAAGTATAAATCCTACAATAATTGCAGATATTACTGCAAGAACATAACTTAACACCGTTACAATATCAACATGAATAATCATGATAAAAAGATGATCAACTAAATATATAAATGTTTTCACTTTCAGTCCTTCCCATTTTTATTAGAGCTTATGATGACAATGATTTCTTTCAACTCAATACAATCATACCTTAAATTCACCAATCAATGCTTTTACAAATTATACCTCTTCTATAGAACTTATTAATAATTTTACATTGGTAATATGATGTAAAATCATTTTAAATTAACATATTCACAAATTTACCCTATTTTCTATTTAGATATAAAAACATTAATTTAATTATTTAACCATAACAAACTAATTTTAATTGAATATATTCCAATTATCCAACTAAACAATGCCTATTTAATTTAAATACGCATTTAAAGATATATTGGCACCCCAATCCACATCTAATCCATATATTCTTAATGTATCATTTGTTGATTGAGTTTTGAGCCGAAAGTAAGATAATTTTTGTCTTCTTTTTGCTTTTTGTGAATTTTTTGATGGTTGTTCGTCATACCGGAATAAGGAAACATAGTTCCGACAAACCAACTTATGTTTTTATCCCATATAAATGTTTTTGAAATCACGAATTCGTAAGATTAACGGGGAAATCCAATTCTAAATCATACTGGTTTTACATTTTTCAATATTAAAAACAGGGAATTTCCACTTAAATCATAATTATTAATTCAATGGATTCAGATTATCTTACCAGAAATATTTGAATTAAGGGTACCCTAACACTACTATAAATTAAAAAATTAAGTTGTAATAATACCTTGTACTTTCCAGGGAAGAATTCTTAAAGATTTTCCAGATATTTAGTTTTCCAGATTTTAAAGTTCAATAACTTTTAAAATTTCATAAAATATCCCACAACCTCATTTAATAATATCCTTAATTTAATCTATATATGTATACAAATAGAAAAAAGTATTATGTGAATCAGGATATATTAAACAGAAATAATTATCAAAACAAATAAAATAATAATATTCTAGAAATATGATCTAATTTAGATAAACAATTTTTAAATAAGCAATTTTATAAAATGAATTTAACACACATAAAGAAGGAAGATTATATATGAGTAAATTTAACCTGGATAAACCACTGTCAATTATTTTAATTATTGCACTTATCATTGCAGTCGCTGCAACTATCTATATTGTTGTTTTTCCACAGCCTGGCGAAAAATTCACAGAATTTTATATTTTAGGACCTACTGGAAAAGCAGGTGATTACCCAACTAATCTAACTGCCGGCGAAAGTGGAAATATGATTATTGGTATTGTAAATCATGAATATACAAATACTACATACCAGTTAGTGGTAAAAAATAATCAAAATATTTTAAAAAATGAAAGCATTACCCTTACAAATAGTGAACAAAAAGAAATTCCGTTTAAATTTAATCTTCCTGCTGGAAACCAGAATGTAAAATTTTTATTATATAAATTACCTGATACTCAAAACGTGTATCGTTCGCTTAATCTAAACGTGAGTGTAACTTGAAGTTCAGTTTAAACATTAATATTAGAGGAATACCTATGAAAAATAAAAAAGTTGTAGTTACAGGCGGTCTCGGATTTATCGGATCACATCTTGTCGAAAAACTTAGTGAAGACAATCTGGTCGTTATTATTGATGATCAATCAACTGGAAATATAGAAAATATAAAACACTTTAATATTTCTAAAATTGACACTACACTGGGAGATATAACTTCAATTAATTTAGAAGAAATTTTTGACGGTGCCGATTATGTTTTCCATGAGGCA
Source organism: Methanobacterium veterum (assembly GCF_000745485.1). Taxonomy (NCBI): domain Archaea; kingdom Methanobacteriati; phylum Methanobacteriota; class Methanobacteria; order Methanobacteriales; family Methanobacteriaceae; genus Methanobacterium; species Methanobacterium veterum. The sequence goes on along the minus strand of NZ_KN050694.1, from coordinate 179,151 downwards.
GCCGTTACCAGCGTTCAAAAAAGTGTAGATGATCCATTTATTTCAAATAAAGTCAACATAACAGGCACATTAAAAGTTTTGGAGGCTGCAAAAAATACTGATGTTAAAAAGGTAGTACTTGCCTCATCTTCAGCTGTTTATGGAGATACAGAATCACTACCGCTTAGTGAAGATGATCCAGTTAACCCTTTATCACCCTATGCTGTGGGTAAAACTACTGGAGAATTATACTGCAATGTATTTTCTGAAATTTATGGATTACCAACAATTTCCCTTAGATATTTTAATGTATTTGGACCAAGGCAGGACCCTAACTCACAATACGCTGCTGTAATCCCTATTTTCATTGATAAAATACTTAAAAATGAAAGTCCAATTATATATGGGGATGGAGAACAAAGCAGAGATTTTGTCTCAGTAAAACATGTTGTAGCCGCTAATATTATGGCAGCAGAATCAAAATTAACAGGTGCCTTCAATATAGGCCTTGGTAAAAGCACCACTATAAACCAGCTTTTTTTAATGATAAAAGAGATTATTGGAATAGACATACAGCCTATATATGAGAAAGAACGCCCGGGGGATATAAAGTATTCATTAGCAGATATATCCAAGGCTGAATCACTGGGTTACGATCCAAAAGCTGATTTTAAAGAGGAACTGAAAGAGACTGTCGAATGGTTTAAAAAAGTTCTATCTTAAAATAATGCCGTTTAATTTTTATAAAAATATAAAAAACTATTTTTTTTAACTTAAATTTATTATTAATGCTTTCAATTTACAAACAATGCAGATATTGTCATTAATCCCTTTATTTATTTAATTTTTAATTTGTAAATGAAAATGATCATTTAATAGAAATATATTTATTGTAAGTAAGTAATAATTTACAGTGATATTGTAATGTGCAACGATAAGTCAAAAACAAATATTTCCAATTTAAATATGAAATAGGTACTTGATTTCATTATTTTAATGCATAAATGTCATTTTAACCAAATAAATGGTCATTAAAGTTATTAAAACTAGATCTATGATTTAAAATGTCCAACTTTAATTTAATATATTATCATTAAATAAGGAAGAATTTTTAATGGGCAGAGTTCGTAAAATAGCAAAAAACACTACTTTTTTAATGATATCACAGATCATAAGCTATATTTTCACATTTTTCATTACAATGTACGCTGCAAGATACTTTGGAGCTAATATATTTGGAATATGGTCTATTGCACTTTCTATTACTGGAATTATCGGTATCTTTGCAGATTTAGGTATGAGTACACTTATGGTAAGAGAAATTTCAAGGAATTTATCTGCTAGAGATAAATATATCTCAAATATTTTTCTTATAAAAATTATCCTGTCCATTTTAACGCTTGGATTGATAATAATCATCACCAATATAATTGGGTATTCAGAAATTGTTAAAAATGTTATTTATATTGTCACAGTATCTGTGATAATAGGATCTTTTTCAGGTGTTTTAGGTGCTATTTTCCAGGCCAATGAAAAAATGGAATACATATCATTGAGTACCATTTTAAGTTCAGTTATAGTGCTTTTAGGCACTGTAATTATGATACATTATAATTTAAGCATTATATTTTTTGCTTTTATTAATGTGGTTTCTGCAGGATTGATCTCAGCATATATCCTTTTCAAATATGTGCAAAACTTTCCGCTGCCGGAACCTAGGATAGATCTTTCATTTTGGAAGCCAATAATAAAAGAATCATGGCCATTTGGAATAACTGCCCTTAGTGGAATGTTGTATAATTATATTGACTCAATAATGCTGTCGGTAGTACAGGGAGCAGAAGTGGTTGGATGGTACAGCGCTGCATACAGATTAATGCTGATACTGTTGTTTATACCAAATGCAATTAATATGGCTATTTTTCCAGTTATGTCCCAGTTTTACACATCTTCCAAAAATTCGCTTAAACTAATGAACGAAAAATATTTCAAATATATGATTATAATTGGAGTTCCGATGGGAGTTGGAGTGACCATTTTAGCAGATAAAATTATATTAACGATCTTCGGTCTAGGATATAGCCAATCAATAATTGCCTTACAGATATTGATATGGACAATTATACTAACTTTTGCAGGGGCTCCATTTGTACAGCTGTTACAATCAATAAATAAACAGTATATTATAACTAAAATCTCCATAATATCTGCCGCAACAAATATATTATTAAATTTATTCTTAATTCCTCTCTTTAGTTATATTGGAGCAAGTTTTGCTACACTTATAGCTGCAATATTTTCAACAGGGTATATTTTTCTGGTTACTTACAAATTTGGTTATGGAATTCAATATAAAACCATCATGGATGATTTATCAAAGATTTTATTTGCAACTTTAATCATTAGCATATTTATCTTGTATTTTAAAGATTTAAATCTATTTTTATTGGTTATTATGGCTACTTTGCTGTATTTAATCATTATTTATATATTTGGGTGCATTGATGAAGTTGATATAATGCTATTGAAACAATTAAGGAGATAAATATATTACTAATAATAAATATAGTAATATATAGTATTTTAACTTAAATGGTCTTGAAATATTCAAATAAAACCTTAAAAAATGACAATCATGAATTTAAATAATCTAAAATTTTGACATAACCAATATTTTAATGGTATCATGGAGGTAATCTAATGGAAATTAATGAAATATTTAGAGATACTAAAGACTGGTATTTAACTATAGAACCTTGTGCATCCTTAAAGTCCATTAATTTTGTTACCAACCATGCGGGAAGGAAAATATTAGATTTAGGATGTGCTACAGGAGGTTATTGCAGTAATTTAAACAATTTAGGATTTAAATGCATAGGTGTAGACATAAATCCAGAATATGTTGAAAAAGCACGTGAAAATGACATAGAAGCATATACAATGGAAGCAGACAATTTAGAATTTCCAGACAACACTTTTGATACAGTTTTACTATTTGAAATTTTAGAACATGTAGATAATCCACATAAAATTTTAAAGGAATCAAAACGAGTAGCAAAGAAAAATATACTTATAACAGTGCCAAACTGCACACAATTTTTTGAGCTTAAATCAACAGGATTAACATATGAACATATTTTAGAAAAAGATCATATTAATTTTTTCACAAAAAAAGACCTTGAAAACTTAATTTCAAAAGAATTCAGCACATTTAGAGTTGTAGAAGATGATCCTATTAATTTAAATCAATTATCATTAATTACAGGATTGCCTTTATGGTTAAGATTACCAATTAGCCTGTTTAATAAATTAAAATTCATTAAATCTTCCTTATATTACCGTTTATACGCAGTAATTGATGTATAATTGTTATTTAAATTATATTTAAATAAAATTTCGATAATGGTCGCTTAATTCATAAATTATAAATTAAGCTTTATTTATTAATTTGAGGTCCTAAATGAACCCAAAAGTTTCAATAATTATTCTAAACTGGAACCGTTGGAAAGACACCATAGAGTGTCTAGAATCAATTTACCATATTAATTATTCCAATTATGATGTCATATTAGTAGACAACAGTTCTACGGACAATTCCATAGAAAAAATAAAAGAGTACTGTAAAGGCAAAATTAAGGTCCAATCCAAACATATTAAGTACAACCATTTAAACAAACCTATTAAAATCTTTGAATACACACAAAAAGAACTTAAAACATTAAAAAATAGAACAGATGAATATTATAGAATACCCTCATCTAAAAAAATAACCTTAATTAAAAATAAGAAAAATTATGGTTTTGCTGGAGGAAATAATGTTGGAATAAGATTTGCATTAAATACTGACTCACAATATATACTCCTTTTAAATAATGATACTATAGTTGACCCCGATTTCCTTGCAGAATTAATAAAAACAGCTCAAAAATATAGAAACAAAGGGAGCATTCAATCTTTACTTTTAAAACCTGATGGAAAACTCATTGATTCTTTAGGTCAGGAAATTTATATCTGGAGTGCAATGGACAAAGGAATAAATTCAACATATAATCCTCTTAAAAAGGATAGAGAAATATTTGGAGCCTGTGCTGCAGCGGCGGTTTATCCAAAAGAAATTTTAAAAAAGATTGGATTATTTGATGAAAATTTTTTTGTAATCTTTGAAGATGTAGATCTTTCCTGGAGAATCAGATTAGAAGGATTCAAATCTGTTTTAGCCGTAAATTCAATAGTTTATCATAAAAGAGGTATTTCAGAAAGTATAAATCAGCATAAAACATCTGATCTAATGGAATACCATTACAATAAAAATTTATTGAGTACAATGCTTAAATACTATCCCTTATCACATCTTTTTGGAAGTAAAAATTTAAATAAAACAATATTTTATCTAAAAAAAGCCATATTATATTCATTAAAAGTCAACAAGACATTAGAGCTTAGTAGGATTATTTTAAGTAATATATGGCTTAGAATCAGTATGTTTAACCACCCACTATTATATGAAATACAAAATGAATGGATTATACAATGATTCAGCACATTTAAAGGTTATATCATGAAAAAGCCAGAAAATAATGTTGCCATAATTATCCTGAACTGGAACGGCTGGAAAGACACCATAGAATGTTTAGAATCAATTTATCATATTAATTATTCTAATTACAATGTCATAGTAGTGGACAACAATTCCAATGACGACTCTGTAGAAAAAATAAAAGAATACTGTAAAGGAAAAATAGGAGTAAAATCTAATTTTTTCCATTATGATACATCCAATAAACCTATAAAAATATTTGAATATAATGAAAATGAATTTGAAACTGCACAAAAAGATGAAAAAGAGATTTCTAATATATTACCATCCGAAAAGATTATTTTAGTAAAAAATAATGGAAATTACGGTTTTGCAGGCGGAAACAATACTGGAATTAAATATGCAGTTTGTATCTTTAAATCCGAATATATTCTCTTGCTAAACAATGATACAGTTGTTGACAGAAATTTTCTCGAAGAACTCGTAAAAGCAGCTGAAAATGATGAAAAAATAGGGTTTGTAGGGGCAAAAACTTATTTCTACGACAAAAAAGAGGTTATACAGGCAGCTGGTGGAGGAAAAATAGACCTCAAAAAAGTTATTGCTGTTGAAACAGCTTTAAATCAGATAGATGATGGTAAATATGACCAAAACATCGAATTAGATTACATCACAGGTTCATGTATACTCTGTAAGAAAGAAGTGATTGATAAAATCGGAATGTTAAATGCTAATTATTTTATGTACTGGGAGGATGTTGACTGGTGTTTTAGAGGAAGAAAATCAGGATATAAATCAGTTTATACATTTAAGTCAAAAATCTGGCACAAAGTAAGTGTATCAAGTACAAACTATCTTAAAACTTACTACTGTACCCGAAATAGGATTTATTTTATGGAACAAAACATCAATAACCATAATAATTTTAAATTCATATCTTACTTCTTCATATACCTATTTTTACCCCAGATCATTTCCTACTTACTTAATAGAGATTTAAGAGGTGGATTTAACCCATATTTAAAAGGATTTATCAGCGGGCTTAAATTATACAGTAGACCTATCAGAACTGGTAAAAAATACAATTTACAGGAAATAACATTGATTATAACAGTAATCAATAAAAAATCTTGATTAAATATATAAAAATAATATTTAAACATAAATAACAGTTTAAATAAAATTTAAGGCTTAAATCATATGTAATAATTAAATTATTTTAAAATTATCAGGAATAAAGAATTTACATACCTGCTTAAAACTTACTGTACAGAGGAGAGTAATATGAAAAAAACATTAAAAATTGCTGTTTTTCATAATTTACCTTCAGGAGGGGCCAAAAGGGCATTGTATGATCATGTTAAATATCTGGTCTCTTCAGGACATGAAGTTGATGTTTTTGTTCCTGAAACTGCAAATGAAAACTTTTTATCTCTTATAGAATTGGTGAATAATTTTAAGGTGTTTCCTGTAAAAACTGGTTTTTTAAGATCATTTATTTATTCCAAGCTCAACCCAGAAACTCCGAGTAGTGACCTGGTATCACTGAAAGAGCTTGAATTAACTGAAAAAAATATTGCCGCAGATATTAATGGCGGAAATTATGATGTGGTTTTAAGTGAACAGGACAAATTTACAATGTCCCCTTTCATTCTTAAATATATCAAAATACCTGCTGTTTACTACTGCCAACAGCCTTTACGCAATGATAAAATCCTTGAAGAAGTCTCAAATGATATAGAAAATCCTAATTTTATTAGAAAGAAAATGAAATATCGTGATTTGAACAATACATTTAAAATTGACAGCATAAATGCTAAATATGCCAAATATATCCTGGCAAACTCCTATTTTTCAAGAGAATCTCTTCTAAAAACATACGGATTGAATTCTTTTGTTTCATACCTCGGAATTGATACATATAAATTTAAACCGCTGCAACTACCTTCTGAAGATTTCGTGCTGTCTGTGGGTTCATGTACGCCCATCAAAGGATATGATTTTACAATACGATCTTTATCTTTAATAAACGAGCAAATACGTCCAGAGTTCACCATAGTTTCTAATTTTTCATCGCCGGAATGGAAAAATTACATAGAAAAACTTGCAAATAAATTAGGAGTAAAATTAACTATTCTAGATTTAATAAATGATCATGAGCTGATAAAATTATATAATAAAGCAAAAATGGTTATTTATACTCCTTATCTTGAACCATTTGGGTTAATTCCAATTGAATCCATGAGCTGTGGAACTCCTGTTGTTGCTGTTAAAGAGGGAGGTGTTAGAGAAACAGTGGTACACAATGAAACAGGATTGCTCATAGATCGAGATGAAAACTTATTTGCACAGGCCATTCTTGAACTTCTGAGGGACACAGATAAAAGTCGTGAAATGTCAAAAAATGCCATAACTAATGTTCAAAATTTCTGGACATTAGAACATGCAGGAATCAGATTATTAAACCATTTAAACCTAGCAATAGATAGATATACATCATAAATTGCAAATTTAATGTTTAAATTTATCATTTTTAAAGCCGCAATCAAGAAAACTAATAATTTAAACTCATTGTAGATTATCTATCCTTATCATCGGATCATATAGAATAATAGTTGCTAGTTATATAATAAAAACCTTAAAAAGTTCAAATAGGGCTCTTTTGAAGAAATAATACTCTAGAACCAATCTTGATTTTATATTATATTGATATAAAAATTATTTATGTTATAAAGTACATACTAACTATGGAGTATCATTTTTACCTCCAAAACATTTTAAAGGAATGTTTTCCAGTCAAAAAAAAATCATGATATGATATTATGAACCCAAAAATTGCAGTGGTAATTTTAAACTGGAACGGCTCTGAAGATACGTTAGAATGTCTTGAGTCATTACGTCAAATTGACTATTCCAATTACAATATAATCCTTGTTGATAATGCATCTTCAGATGACTCCTTAGAAAGAATAAGAAAGTACTTTAAAGGAGAAATCAAAATCAAATCCTCTTTTTTTAAATATTCAAGAAGAAATAAACCCGCTGAAACAATCGAATATACAAAGGAAGAATCTGAAAAAAGAGAATCCAATTTTGCAGAGATAGTACTAATTAAAAATGATAAAAATTATGGATTTGCAGAGGGAAGCAACATTGGAATAAGATATGGATTAACCAATTTAGATTCAGACTACATTCTCCTCTTAAACAATGATACAGTAGTTGACAGTGATTTTTTAAGAGAACTGGTTAAAGTTTCTGAAAGCAGCCATGAAATAGGGTTTGCAAGCCCCAAAACATACTACTATGATTTTAATAACAAGCGAAATGTCATAAATTTCGCCGGCGGATCCTTAAATATGTTTAAAGGACAATCCCACTCCATTGGCGTAAATGAAGTTGATAATGGCCAGTATGATGAAATAAAGACTGTAGAATATGGCGAAGGTTCCTGCTTGCTTGTAAAAAGAGAAGTTTTAGAGAAAATAGGTTTATTTGACACAAAATATTTTGCTTACTGGGAAGAAGCAGATTTATGTACAAGGGGAAATAAAGCAGGATACAGGTCAGTGTACGTTCCAAAAGCTAAAATATGGCATAAAATTTCAGCATCAACAGATGACCCCACAAAGTTATATTATTATACCCGGAATAAGTTCTGGTTCATGCAAAAATATGCAAATAGAACACAATATATTTCTTTTCTGCTCCTTTTTTTTGGATTCTATTTCTGGAATTTAACATGTAAGTATACATTATACGGCATATATAAAAGAAGCCTGAAACAGAGCAATTACTTTTTAAAAGGGATAAAAAACGGTATTTTCATTAAATAATCACCAGATGGAAAAATGATTACGATTAATTTCATTACCAGCTGGAACGCAGAATGTGGAATAGCAGATACCACTAGATTATTTGTCGATGAATTAAGAAAACATGACGATATTCAAATCAACATCTGTCCAGTTAAAAAATATGGGCCTAAAAATCCTTTTTACTTCTTTAAATTATTAAAAAATATCCCAAAGAATCAAATTACACATATCCAGTACCACAGCGATTTATTTGGCCCTTTTATACCTAATGTTTCACTCAGTTATTTTCCAATGGTTATATCTCTGCTGAAATTCTGGAGAAAAAATAAAATAATTACTACTGTACATGAAATAGACTCAAAATCAACGATAGATAAAATTATTATTAAATTTCTAAACTTTTCTGACAAATTAATTGCTCATAACAGTAATTTAATCAATTCTATGGAAAAATGTGGCGTAAAAAAAGATAAGTTATTTTTAATTCCGCTGGGTACCTCCCAAAGTAAATTACTGGATAAAAAGTTATGTAAAAATAAATTAGGCCTGACAGGCAAGAAAATATTGACTATTTTTGGATTTATAGGTTTAAATAAAGGACATGACCTCCTGGTTGATATTTTACCTGAGCTTGATAAAAACCATATCCTTGTTATAGCAGGCGCACCCAGAACTAAAGAACAAATTGAGTACAAGCACCTTTTAGAAGAGCAAATATTTTATGCAGGGTTACAGGAAAGGGTAAAATTTTTTGGTTTTGTTGATAAAAAACAGCTGCCAATTGTTGCAGGCGCCACGGATATTTTTATATATCCTTATCGATGGATTATCGCTTCTGCAGCCCTTAATATAGCCCTAAGCTACCAAATTCCAACCATAACTTCTGACCTGGATTATTTTAAAGAAATAAAAAGTGAATATAGTTGTATAGAACTCTTTAAAAACGAAAATAAGCAGGATCTACTGGAAAAAATATGCGGACTCCTAAGGAATACTGAAAAACAGGAACATCTTAGGGAAAAATGCAGGTATTTTAACAAAAAAACAAGCTGGAGAGCTGTTGGAAACAAAACAAGAGAATTGTATCTAGAATTAACAGACTAAATTTACATATTAGTAAGTAATTAGTAACATTAATTAATAATAAACACATACTTAATAATAAGAATTCCCTAGCGAATGCATGTGAAAAATGAACATACACCAATACTCCCATTTGCATGGCTACTGAAATAAAAAATTTAAATGACCAAATCCCGCATTCCATGAAATATAAGACATATTACACACAATAAAAGCCAAAATAAGCAATATAACGCAGAAATTACTTAATTTAAAGTTTAAATTTAGTTATGAGGGGCTTGAATGAACTGGAAAGGTAAAAATGTTTTAATAACCGGAATAGGTGGATTTGTAGGGCCTTATTTAGGAGAAGCCTTGTTAGAAAAGGAAGCTATTGTCTTTGGTTTAGTTAGAAAGAGGGCTGATGGGTTAAAAACTAAAAGTTTAGAAGATAAAGGAATTGAAAATGATGTGAAGTTGATTGGTGGTGACTTAACTGATATAACTTCACTTGCTAATGCACTTGACGTTGCAGATCCTGATTTTATTTTTCATTTAGCTGCTCAGTCATTTGTTCCAAGATCCTTTGAGAATTCACTGGAAACACAGCAAATAAACTGCATAGGAACTGTGAATTTATTAGATGCAGTAAGGATGAAAGATATTGATTCAAAAATTGTTTTTGCAGGTTCCAGCGAAGAATATGGACTGGTCATATCCTCCAGTAATAACCATGAACAGGTGCAAAAAAAACATCACTCCATATTTCCTGAAGTAGAAAATATTCCTGAAGTTCCTATTAAAGAGACTAATCCTTTACGCCCAATGTCTCCTTATGCTGTTTCTAAGGTTTATGGTGATTTTTTAATGAGGAATTACTACCATTCATATGGTATGAAAAATGTTGTTTCTCGTGCTTTTAACCATGAAGGTGCTGGAAGAGGACCTATGTTCGTTACATCGGTTATAACTAACCAGATTATGAAATTAAAGTTTGGAGAAATTAGTAAAATTAATATAGGTAATGTGAACGCTTTTAGAGACTGGTCACATGTCAAAGAAATAGTTAGAGGCTACATGCTTCTTGCTGAGAAAGGTAAAAACGGAGAAGTATATAATCAGGGTTCAATGCGAACAAATTCAGTATTGAGCTACATATTATTAAGTTTAAAAGAATCAGGATGGGATATTGATAAAATTGAAGCCTTTAATGGAGAAAAAATGGTTAAAGAACCACTTTCAATGGACAATTCCAAGATTTTTGGAGTTGGCTTTGAAAAAACAGCAGTAGACCAGATGATGTTAGAAGGAGAACTTGAGTATACAATTGCAGATAAAGGAATTTATGCCCACACAGATAAAGGAGAAATATCAGTAGAATTCAACCCTGAAAGATTCAGACCAGCAGAAGTACCAATTTTATTTGCAAATACCGAAAATATCCAAAAATTAGGGGCTAAAATTGAGTATAAACTAAACCACATTATAAAAGACCAGCTGAATTACTATTTAAAAAAAGAAAACAGGGTTTTGTTTTAACGACACCCTCGCTCATAGTTAAATGTTAAAATATACTACATTAACTTAACCACGGGCTGTTAGCTTACTTTAAAAACTAAAATATATTATTTACTTATTCTTTTGTAAATTAATATCAAATAATATGTAATGCTCATTTTACAGCATCATAAATTAAAATCCGAAAATGTACTATGAATTTTAGATAATGCGAAAAAATATTTATTGATCTAACAAAAATTAAATATTAAAACTTAGAAACAGTATCAAATCTTACTAAATAAAATTCTAATTTACCGACGGTAAATAATAGCATGCTCTAAGATTTTCAAGGACTTTTAAGGTGATGAATTGGACAGCGCAAGAAACAAATATAGATCTGCTTTTGCAAATTTAAGTAAAATATACCGTAATCCCCTCTTTATATTAACCATAATTACTGCAGGGATAACTGCTTATCTTTTAGAAGTTCAAATGAAAATTGGTGTCCCTTACTGGGATGTTTTTACTTATTTGAATAATGCATTATATTTTGCAGGCACGGGAAAAGGCAGTATACTTTATCTTCCACCAGTTGTACCATTTTTAACTTCGCTTTTTTTTAAAGCAGGATACATATCTCTTAATGCCATTTTCATCTTAGACAGTATATTGTTTATAATTGGCGTAATTGGACTATACTTCTTATTAAAACAGCGTTTTAATGGAATTCAAAGCTTAACTGGCAGTCTCATATTTATATCATTTCCAGTTGTGCTTGCATGGGCCACAGCAGGCGGTATAGATATCCCTGGTGTTTCTTTTTCCATATGGGCTATCTACTTAACTGTTTTAGGGGTGAAAAAAAATCCAAAATACCTGTATTTCATCATTCCATTAATGATGCTGGCATTCCTTACAAGATATACAGCAGGCCTTATAATTTTACCAGTGCTCTTTTATGCCATTATTAATATAAGGCAAATACAAAAAATTAAAAAAGTAGCTGCCGGCATTTTATTAGAACTTATAATATTAATATCTGGATTTTTATATGTTTACATGCATTTAGGGACAATTTCATCATTTTACAGCTTGTTAGCTAATGTACTTACATCTACATCTAAAGGGTTAGGTGATGTTGCTTACAACCCTAATTACTGGTATTACCTTCAAAATATACCTAACTATATTTCTTTAGCTCCCTTCAGCGGTACATATCAACAGCTTTTAAACCCATCTACAGGTTTTGCATCGATACTTGCATATATACTTATTTTAATAGCAGCTGTGGGACTTATCATTTATATATACAAAATTCTGTGCTTTAAATTTAAAAATAAAGTTAATTTCCAGAATAAATATGCAACCGCAAAGGCAGTATCGCTGATTATTCTGATTGCTGGATCCATATTAACATTTAACAACACACAATATTTATTAAGCGAAGTATTTCTTTTTGGAGCATGTTTCTTGCTGTACAATTTATTAAAGAGTCCAGAAGCAAAAAATATTGATTTAGACATAATGATGCTCCTGTGGTTTGGAGCTTATCTCATATTCCAGAGCACTTTAGGGGTAAAAGTAGACAGGTACTTCATTACAATGGCCCCTGCACTTGCATACTTCCTTATTTTAGGTTTAAGTGAATTTATCAATAAAATAAAGCCTAAAATAAAAAATAAAGATTTAAAATCATGGGGAATTTATTCAATTATTGCATTAATATTTTTATCCTCTGCCATGCTCACTTACATTGGACATACCCCTAAAAAAACATTTACCAAGGATATAGGAGATACAAGCAACTGGATTAAAGGATACGATCCAGATTACACTGATAAAATAATCTTTTCAGATTATCCTCCTGCAGTTAGCTGGTATCTTAAAAAAGGAATAAATGGAGGATTTCCAAGATTTTACAAGAACCCTGATGATTTCGCTAATGCCCTTCAAAACAAGAGTGCAGATTATTATATAGATTCTTTAAGCGAACCTAAACTGAACCTTAAGGGGTACCAACTAATTAAAAATTTCGGAAATGTAGCAGTTTACAAGAGGGTATAAAAACATGAATTTACATCTTCAAATTAATGAAAATACCTAATTTACAATGTTAGACACGAATAACAATCTTAAATTAATAAACATACCCCTACAATGAGATACAAAAAATAACGCAGCAATGCAGCATCTTCAAACTAAAAATATCTTATTTACAAGAAGATACAATAACATAAATTTACATCTTTAAACTAAAAAATAAATATCTCTAAACTAAAAAATAATCAACTTTCAAAGTATCATCAGGTGTTTAGATGGCCAGTAACACAATTAATATTATTTTAGAACCAATTTACACTAGAAAAGGGTCTTTATACTCAATTGAAAAGTTTGTGCGGTTTCAGGAACTGAAATTATTTGTTATTCCTAAAATAAAAAAATTATCACAGCAAAATTCATTGAAAATATTTTCTACAGATAAGGAGATATTATCTTTTCTTAAAAGTCAGGGAATTGAAAACACTTTCCAGTTAAAACCTGACGGAACTAAAGGGATATCTATCTCAAAAAAAGTAAAAAAAATAGTTAACAGGCTTTTTCAGGATGAAACAATTAGCAAATCATTATATTTCGATGGAATTGACATTAAAACTATTTTTGAATATGAGATAGCCATTAAATTATATGAAACCTACAGTAAAATCTCCAGTTATGAAAATATTGCAGATGATACAACAGAAACGATCTATTTTGAAAGTTCAACTTCACCTACTGGAAAAATAATAGAGTATATAACCAGAAAACATGATGTCCAATTAAAGTTTTTAAATTCCAATATTTTCAGAAAACCGCGGGATAAAATCGTTGACATGATGAATTATCGGGATTTAAACTATCTAAAAGATCTCAATATATACTCCAAAAAACCACATGCCCCTTCTGGAAAGATAATTCTGATAGATGCAGTTTATATTAACTATTTGAGAAATATAATTCCAGTAATTAGAAAAATGTCAGAAAATAAAGGATTTCAATTCTATTTCATTTCCAAGGAGGAAGATCTTAAATCATTTGACATTGAAGTTGAAGCTATCTCTAAAACTAATTCCAAATGGATAGAAAATGAAGATATTAAAATAATGCTTGATACATTATTTTCAGATGAAAACCTTAATATAGCATTCAAAAATGAAAAAAACGATATTGATCTCTTTAAAGGAGAATTTTACAGCTTATTTGAAAATAGATTACCTTACTTACTGTTTAAATTAAGATTATCCCGCAATTTAATCCATGAAATTTCTCCAGACATTTTAATTGTGGGAGATGACCGTTCTACAGTTACAAGAACATGTATTCTACCTGCAAAAGAACAGGAAATCCCTGTTGTTGAAATACAGCACGGCCTCTTCAGCTTACCTGAGATCTTTGTTAATTTAATGCCAGAACCAGTATCCGACAAAATATGCGTCTGGGGAAACTCCAGTAGAGAATATCTGCTTGAACTTGGATTTGAAGATGAAAAAATAGAAATTACAGGATCACCTGAATTTGATGAACATAAAAAATCTGCGCTAAGTTTTGAAGATAAAGAAAATAAAATTATTCTTTTTGCCACACAGGCACCCTATAAAAGCATTAATTTAGAAACCATTGAAGAGATGGGTAAAAATAAAAAGCTTGATAAATTTTTAATCTATGTAAAACCACATCCTGATGAAGATCCCGTATCCTACAAATTTTTGGAAGATAAATTCCCAGATAAAGTATATGTGAGGCCAAAAAATGAGAATTTATCGCATTTATTGGCCATTTCAGATGTTATAATTACAATTTCATCTACAGTGGGGTTAGAATCAGCTATTTTAGATAAACCATTGCTGTGCATTAATTTTTTAAATGAAAAATCTATGTATGTAGATGATGGAATAGCGCTGGAAGTTAAAAATATAGAAGAATTAGCTGATGGTATACTTAACGTGTTTAACCCGAAAATTGCAGCAGAACTGTCTGAAAATAGAAAAAAATTCGTGAATGAATATGTTTATGGGTTAGATGGTAAATCCTCTGAAAGGATAATGAACGTTGTTCTTGATTTAGTAAATAAAAAGAATGAAAAGTAATTTTTAGACCATAAATGCAATGATCATTTAACAAGACCATACTGATTAATGTGTAAATCTCCCACTTCTTTAGGTGCATCATGTAAAACCCATATCCTTCCATTAATAGATTTATCCCCTTAACTTCCTGTTATAAAATAATAGCCCTGTTTTATATAAATTATAAGTCCCCGAAAAACAGTGGTTAAATACAAATGCTATTTTTGAGTCCATATAATAAAATAACAGCCCTAAACCTACTAAAATAAGAACATTAATAATAGACACCACTAAAATTTTGATAAGCAAAACATTCTGCAAATTTAAATCAAAAATGATTAACTGCAACCCTGAAACAAAAAACAACATTTGTACAAGAAAAATATGGTATGATGCTTTACCTACAACTCTGAAACTGTTCCAAACACGATTTGAAACAGAAGGCAAATACTTTATCCCCAATGCACACAAAAATAGTGGATAAAAAAATGATAAGACAGTCTGGGGCTGCCATGAACCCTGGAAATATGGAAACTTCAACGAAAATATTGAAACTCCAGTTATATATAGAATACTCACAACTAAACCAATTAATAGATTTTTTCTTTTAATCAGTGATTTTAAATGTGCGGGTTCAAAATTATCCACTAACCACATTCCCAATACTATTAAAAATAAATATCTTAAAATACATGCCCTATACCAGTACGAATTATTACCTAACACCGGTGTTTGAGTTGCTAATACTTCAAAGGCAAAATTAAGAATAAAACCTGCAATTAACACATATTTTGGATTATATTTATATAACCAGTATAAAATTGGAAATAATAACACAAACTGAAGCAATATTGATATAAAATAATTACCCGGGCCAGACAAAGGCATATAACCAATCAATGTCATTGTACCAATATATATCTCCTTATTAAGCAGAACCGCAATAACCAAAGACAATATCCACACTACAATTAAGGGATATACTATCCTTTCAAATCGGCTTTTTAAATAGTTCGGATAAATAGATGATAAAATAGTGTAATTACGCCTTTTAAATGACATCAATGCATTTACAGCCATTAAAACAAAAAATACAGGAACTGCTTGGTAAATAAGGAAAATAGATACTGGATGTTTTACCATGTTTGGCGGTATGGTATGAATGACAATAACAGATATTATCGCCAAAGCCTTTAAAATATCTATCTGGAGGTAATGCCGGGATTCATTCATACAATCACCAAAACTTAAATATCTCTTTAAAAGAATAATTATTTAAAACTTGCTTAAATTTAATTCATTAAATAATACATTAATTAATATAATTTATTAATAACTACTTGAGAGTGTAACATGAATATTTTAGCTATTATTCCAGCAAGAGGAGGTAGTAAAGGAGTTCCAAGAAAAAATATTAAAAAAATAGCTGGAAAACCTTTAATTGCCCATACAATTGAATCTGCAGTCAAATCCAAGTATATCAATAAAGTCATTGTTTCAACCGAAGATCAAGAGATAGCAAATATATCTAAAGAGTATGGTGCAGAAATTATTGAAAGACCTGAAAAACTGGCTTTAGATGATTCTTCTACAATTGATGCAGTATTCCATTCTATAAATCACCTTAAAATGGAAAATTACGTACCGGATGTTGTAGTCTTACTACAGCCAACTTCTCCACTTAGGACAGTACAAGATATAGATGGATCTGTAGAACTTTTCTGTAAAAAAGACTGTGAATCTGTTATAAGTATTTGTGAATTTGAACATCCCCCCTACTGGAGCTTAAAAATTGAAAACAATTATTTAAAACCCGCTTTTGGAGATAAATACTTTAAAATGAGAAGACAAGATTTACCTACTTCCTATTTACCTAATGGGGCCATATTTATATCTAACCCACAAAATCTCGCAAATTATGAAAGTTTTTATTGCAAAAAAACATTACCTTATTTAATGTCTCCTGAAAATAGTGTAGATATAGATACAGAACTGGATTTTAAAATTGCTGAAACCATTTTAAAAGAGTTAAAATAAAATTGCTTAAAAAAGTTATAAATTAAATCCCGAAATTATTTAAAGAGACGATTTAAAATGAGTGAAATTAAAATAGCCAATAAAACTATTGGCGAATATTCAAAAAGTTTCGTTATAGCCGAAGCAGGTGTTAACCATAACGGATCAATTGAAATGGCCAAAAAATTGGTAAATGCAGCAAAAGAAGCTGGTGCTGATGCAGTTAAATTTCAAACATTCAAAACAAAAAATTTAGTTACCAAAAACGCGGAAAAAGCAGAATACCAGATTAAAAATTCAGGGGAAGAGTCCCAATACGAAATGATAAAAAGATTAGAACTCTCCGACAGTGAATTTGAGGAAATAGCAAAATACGCGGGAGATAAAGGGATTATTTTTCTTTCCTCACCATTTGACACAGAAAGCGTTGATTTACTTGATGAAATGAATATACCTGCTTTTAAAATAGCTTCTGGAGAAATAACTAATTTTCCACTGCTTAAACATATTGCTAAAAAGCATAGACCAGTTATCTTATCTACAGGCATGTCAACAATTGGCGAAGTTGAAGAAGCCCTCAATTTAATAGAAAAATATAATGATGATATTGTTTTAATGCACTGCTTGACAAATTATCCTGCAAAAAAAGAGGATGCAAACTTAAAGGTTATTAAAACATTAGAATATGCATTTAAACGGCCTGTTGGGTTTTCAGATCATACCTCAGGTATTGAAATGTCTGTAGCTGCCGTGGCCATGGGCAGCTGCGTTATTGAAAAGCATTTCACCATTGATAAAAATTTACCAGGTCCAGACCATAAAGCTTCTTTAGAGCCTCAAGAACTTTCTGAAATGGTTAAAGCCATAAGAAATGTTGAAAAAGGTTTGGGAAACGGCATTAAAAAGCCCACAAATGATGAAATTAAAATTAAAAAGCTTGTAAGAAAAAGCATAGTTGCAGAAAAAGACATCCCTAAAGGATCTATCCTAACTGAGGAAATGTTGACTATTAAAAGGCCCGGAACTGGAATTGAGCCAAAATATCTTGATGAACTCGTAGGAAGAGAATTAGTTGAGGATGTCAAAAAAGATGATCTATTGAAATGGAATCAGTTGAAATGAATAGAAAAATACTTTATATAACCGGTACCCGAGCAGATTACGGCCTTATGCGTTCTGTTTTATTTGAAATGGAAAAAAATCCAGATATAGATTTAGAACTTGCAGTTACTGGAATGCACCTTATGAACGAATTTGGAATGACCATAAATGATATAGAAAAAGATGGTTTCAGATTCCATATAGTTGATGCAACATTCCATGAAGATAATAAGAGTTCTATGGTTAATTTTATAGGTGAATTTATAAAAATACTTTCACAATTAGTCTTAAAGGTTAATCCAGATATAATACTTCTACTTGGAGATAGAGGTGAAATGTTAGGCGGTGCAATTGTAGGGGCATACTTAAGCATTCCCACAGCTCACCTTCATGGGGGTGAAATCACCTCCACTGTAGATGAATATGCAAGACACGCCATTACAAAAATGGTCAATATACACCTCCCAGCAACTGAAAAAAGTGCAGAAAGAATAATAAAAATGGGAGAGAATCCAGATAATGTTTTTGTAGTGGGTGCACCTGGATTAGACCATATTTTAAATGAAAAGTTGATAGATCCCCAAATAATCAGTGAAAAATATAATTTAGATTTATCTAAACCTATTATTCTACTCGTTCAGCACCCTACAACTTTAGAATCTAAAAGTGCATCGCAGCAAGCTCGTGAAACCCTTGATGCTTTGGTGGAACTTGAAAATCAGGCCATAATAATTTATCCAAATGCTGATGCAGGCGGTAGAAAAATCATAGAAGTTATAAAAAATTATGAAGATTACCCTTTTATTCAAACATATAAAAGCATTCCGAGCATAGAATATTTGAGTTTAATGAATGTTGCAAGTGTCATGGTTGGTAATTCAAGCAGCGGAATTATTGAGGCACCTTCATTTAAATTACCTGCTGTCAATATAGGCTCAAGGCAAGAAGGAAGAGAAAGAGCTTCAAATGTAATTGACGTAAATCATGATAAAGAAGAAATAAAAAATGCCATTAGAAAAGCTATTTACGATGAAGAATTTAGAATAGTCCTGCAAAATTCTGAGAACCCCTACGGCGATGGGAAAACAGGAAAACAAGTGGCAGATATTTTAAGTAACATTACACTAAATAATAAATTAATGAATAAAAAACTCAATTTATAAATTAAGGTCAAAATTATGTCAGATGATCGATTTAAAAACTGGAAACCTCCTGAAATTGAGGAAAGGAAACTAAACGAATACAACTGGATTGTACAGAATAAAGATAATTTAAAATTAGGCTATAAAACTGATATCGGGGCTTTTACCTATATCAACGCTAAAAATAATGTCACTATTGAAGATCACGTCCAAATAGGATCTCACTGTTCTATTTATTCAGTATCTACAATAGACAATAAAGAAGGCCCCATTATACTTAAAAAGAATTGTAGAATTGGAACACATTCGGTGGTAATGCCAAATGTCACTGTTGGAGAAAATTCAATTATAGGTGCTTTTAGTTTTGTAAATAGAGATATACCTAAAAATTCAATTGCATTTGGTACACCTGCTAAAGTAATCAGAAAATTAACTGAAGAAGAAATAAAAGAACTCGAGGATCTATTATGAGCTGGAAAATTCCCCTATTTAAAATATACTGGGACAATGAAGACGTAAACCATGTAACACATGAAATTCAATCTGGTATGAACTGGGCAGTTGGTCCGCAGGTAGCAGAGTTTGAAGAATTAATCAAAGAAAAAATAGGAACTAAATATGCGGTAACTTTTAATTCAGGAACCTCAGCATTGCATTCTCTTCTTCTTGCCCACAATATCACTAAAGGAGACGAAGTAATAGTTCCATCATTTACATTTATTGCTACAGCTAATTCACCACTCTTTGTGGGAGCAAAACCGGTTTTTGCAGATATTGAAAGAGAAACATTAGGTTTAGACCCTGAAAGTGTAAATGAAATGATCACAGATAAAACAAAGGCAATTTTACCCATACATTACGGCGGATGCCCCTGTAAAATTAGAGAACTAAAAGAAATAGCTGAAGATCATGATCTTATTTTAATAGAAGATGCTGCTGAGGCACAGGGGGCTAAAATTGGAGATAAAAATATAGGAACTTTTGGAGATTCTGCCGTCTTGAGTTTTTGCCAGAATAAAATTATGACAACGGGAGAGGGAGGAGCAGTAGTAACTGACTGCGAAGAAGTGTTTGAGAGATTGAATTTAATAAGATCACATGGTAGACTTGAACACGCTAATTATTTCACATCTTTAGAACCTTTTGATTATGTAGACCTTGGATTCAATTTTAGAATGTCTAATCTAACTGCTTCACTTGGAATAGCACAGATCACTAAAGTAGATAAAATGATCAACATGAGACGTAATAACTCTCTATATTTAAATAAACATTTAAACAACATAGATGGAATAAAACCAATTATACCTCCTGAAAGTTATTACCATGTATACCAGTTATATACAATCATCGCCAATAATAGAGATGAACTTATGAAACATCTGGCAGATAAAGGTATCATGTCCAAAATATATTTTGATCCTGTTCACCTAACTCATTTCTATAGAAATTCAATGAAATATGAATGTGAACTTCCGGTTACAGAAGAACTTTCAAAAAAAGTGGTAACTTTACCAATGTATCCTGCTCTTGAAGAAAAGGATATGGACATCATAGTTCAAGAGATTAAAGAATTTTATGGTTGAATACTTATGGAATCATTTTATAAAGATAAAGTAGTACTTGTTACTGGTGGAACTGGCTCCATTGGTAGTGAAATTGTTAAAAAACTTTTAGAACATGGCCCCAAAGTAGTTCGTGTTTTAGATAATAATGAAACCAGTTTATTTGAATTGGAACATGATTTAAATTCAGATAAAATCAGGACATTAATGGGAGATATAAGAGATAAAGAAAGGTTAATGCGCGCTTTTGAAGGTGTGGATATAGTATTTCATGCAGGAGCACTTAAACATGTCCCATTATGTGAATTTAACCCATTTGATGCGGTTAAAACAAATGTTATAGGCACTCAAAATGTCTTAAATGCTGCCTTAGATCAGGGAGTCAGTAAAGTAATAGTTATTAGCACAGATAAAGCAGTTAATCCTATAAATGTTATGGGAGCAACTAAACTCTTAGCAGAACGCTTAACCATATCTGCCAACAATTATACTGGTGATAAGGAGACTGTTTTTTCATGTGTAAGATTTGGAAATGTGCTTGATTCTAGAGGATCAGTTGTTCCTCTCTTTAAAAGCCAGATTAAAAAAGGAGGACCAGTTACAATAACTTCCCCAGATATGACCCGTTTTATCATGGGTATTCCGCAGGCAGTTCAACTGATTCTTAAGGCTGGTGAAATTTCAGAAGGTAAAGAAATTTTCATCTTAAAAATGCCTGCATTAAATATTGTAGACCTTGCAGAGGTTATGATTGAGGAATTTGCTCCATTGTATGGTTATAAACCTGAAGATATAGAAATACAGATAATTGGTAAACGCATAGGAGAAAAAACCTACGAAGAATTAATGACAGAAGATGAAACAGTTAATGCAGTAGATCAAGGAAAATTATACATTATAAATTCCCAAAAAAATAGCGATGAAAGCGCTGTTTATACTACTGATTTAGTTAAAAATGAAGAAATACAAACAGAAAATGGAATGATTAGTGCAGTGAATCAATTAAACATATTAGATGTTAAAGATAATGAAGCCTGTTCTGTTTATAACTCTGATTTAGTTGAAAAACTATCAAAAGAAGAAATAAAAGAGATTATAAGGGACTTCTGTCTTAAAAACTAATCTTTATTTTTCTAAATTTTTAACATATTTTTTCTCATTTTCCAGCTAATTTTTTGAAGAATGTCAGTTCATCAGGTGAAATACCCTTTAATAAAAGAATAATAACCAAATAGGCTGCAGAACATACAGCAATAGTTATTATTATCCCCAGGACATTATTAGGGTTAATCAATATAATTAGAAGTGACATCAAAATAGATGCAATGATACTTTTAAATGTAAATTTTAGATCAAATTCGAATTTAATGTACTTTAAAGAGTAATAGATGGTAATTACACAGGCAAATATGTAAGCAATCAATGTGCTAATTGCTGCCGCTATGATACCAAAATGAGGTACAAGTATTATAGTTAAACCTAAATTAATAACAGCTGTAACCATCCATAAATAACCTATTATTTTTGTTTTCTTTTCTAAAACTAATATCTGACTTATAATACCGTAGATACCAAATAATAATGCACCTAAAGCAACGAAGGGTGTAACTAAATATCCTTGTAAAGCTATTTCCTGTGTTGACAGTATGACGAGCAGCGGTTTTGATAGGAATGATATGCCAAAAACTGCAGGTATGGTTATCAGTAAAAAATATTTAAGGGAATACTGCAGGTGAATTTTTACTTCATCAATACTATTTTTATCATAATAAGCAGCTAATAAAGAAGGTAAAAGAAAAGTAAATGGTGCTGCAAACATCGTTAATACACTACCTAACGTATATCCCGGATTATAATAACCTACAAATGCAGTCCCAAGTAAAATCGCAATTACATAGCGATCGCTGAACTCAACCATATAACTGGATAAATTTCCAGGGACAGTTGGTATACCAAATGATAGATATTCTTTGATATTTTTAAATCTAGGAAATTTGATTCCAACCTGGCGTACAGCGAATGCTATTGCAATTAAAGCTACAATAATCTGAGAAACAAAATACCCAAATACTACACCATCTATTTTATAACCAAATCCTATCATCAATATTATCACAGCTACCATAGAGTAGACCTGCAGCAGGGAAAGCAATGAAAAAACTTTCATTTGTTGAAATGTCCTGAAGTAGGTAGCAAATGAGTTATAAACAATAAATACCAGAACACTTGCAGCCAGCAGCATAGCTACTGTGACATTACCTGCGAAAATTTTTACTGCTATTGGTTTTGAAAACAGTAAAAGTACCAATGCAGCGATTATACCCATAAATAACATTAAAATCGATATTGAATAAAATTCTTCTCTTATTTCACTTTTATCATGCTTGACCGCTAAAAATCTAACCATTGAATAGGGAAGTCCTAAATTAACCAGCAGAGGTACAAAGGTAATTGTTGTATTAAACATCCCCCAAATCCCATAATCTTGAATTGAAAGGTTTTTACTTAAAACAGGTAACAAAATAAGCGAACTTAAGCTTATTAATATATTTGTTATCCCAACCAGACCAATTCTCTGCACAAATAGTTTATATTCTTTCAAATGTTCACCCTGCTGATTATTACGCTATTACTTATCTAATTTTAGGTATTTTAGATATTCAATTGATTTTAATATTTAAAATTATCGATATTTCTCACTTTTTTCTTTTCATCACGTGTTCCAGTGCACTTGTAAAACCATCAACCATATTTTTATATTTAAACCCTTCCTCAATTACATTCTTCGACTCATTACCCATTTTTTTCTCTAAATCAGGGTCAGATATTATTTTACATATGGCATTACACAGTGAATCTGCATCCCTTTCAGGGACTACATACCCATTTTTGCCATTTTGAATCATAAACGTGGTCCCAACTGCATCACTTGTAATTACTGGTTTTGCAAAATACATGGCTTCGTTAACCACAAGTGGACATGCATCTGCAAAATAGGTAGTTATTGAAGGCAGTACAAAGACATTGGACAATAAATAATATCCGCCAAGGAGACTGTTGTCAATATTTCCAGTGAAAATAACACTATTATTTACACCAAGTTCTTCTGCAAGCGATTCCAATTTTGACTTTTCCGGCCCTTCACCAACAACAAGTAAAACAATATCTTTACAATCTTTACCAAGCTTATAAAAAGCTTTTATTAAATAGTCTACACCTTTAAGATCTATTAAACGTCCCACATACAAAATAACCTTTTTATTTTCCAGATTAAGTTCTTTCCTTATATTTTCCCTATTTTGGAAGTCTTTATCATTTGACTTTATATTGCTCACGTTGGGCATTATAAAAATATTATCAGATGAGACGCCAAGTGATGTGAAAAATTCCCTGTGCTTAGAACCCGGTACAAGTATAGCATCTACGTTCCTACCTATAAAACCTGCCATAAATTTAACAAAGGATCTTTTAAGAGATTTGACATTCCAGTCCCAGTCTTCCCTCCATAGAATAAAAGGTTTCCTTCGTAGTTTAACAACAATGAAATAAAATAATGTTTCTATAAGATCTGTGGGAGTATCCCAGCTTCCTCCAACAAATACATCATATTCTCCCATAGTTTCCTTAATTGCACCAAAGGCTATTCCAAAATAATTTTTAACTACTTCATAGTTTACTCCTTCCAGTCCCTCGATCCTTTGAGACAAATCAGTGTCATATGTTTTATTATAGCCTTCAACGTTGGTAAACAAATATTTAACATCATAAATCTTGCTTAACATCCGAAAAAAAGGTTTCCGGTACCACATAGCAGTATGATGAATGAAAAGGATTTTTGAACTCTTTAGATCTTTATCTACAGCCATATCTGGCTTCCTCCATTGTCATAAATTTTACTCTTTCTTAAAAATAGATTTGAGTAATTGCTCATATTTTGAACATTTAAATTAGTGTATACTGGTAGTACTTCGTTTTTATTGACATTCAAATACCCTAAATAAATATATCCACTATTTACAGTTTTATTCCAGCTGAATATTGAATTATTTAAATTCATGCTGGTGCTGTCATTACCATATGCAGTTAAAAATACTATTAATCCCCTACCTTCAGAGTAAGTAGTATAATTATCCATATAATGATCTTTAAGCCATGTTGCCCCTACTACTTCTTGATTATAGATATACCCTTCATTTCTAACAAGCCCATTTGCATCATAGTCTGGTGAATATGGTTCCCCACAAAAATGATATTGAAGATATGTTGCACATGAAAATAGAGAAAGCAGTAGCACCAATATTATTAAAATATCCCATTTTGGTCTTTTAATAATTTTTGCAATTTTCATTGCCCCTATAATAAAAACAGGGGCTAAAAAGATTAATAGCTGGAAGAATAACCTTACAGCATCATAAGCCACTGATATATACGGCAGGACAAGGAACAGCACCAGCAGTATTATAGATACAAATATTGCAACTATATACTCTGGATCAATTTTTTCTGTAAACTTTTTATAGTTCCGCAGTATAGTTAAAAGGCCCACTCCTATGGTAACAAAGATTAAATCATGTACGATCACGCTTATGGCATTTGGAACAGACTTAAGCACGATACCCAGAACTCCAAGGACATAATCTCCCCTATCAAGTGACGTACCTGCTATAGTCGATTGAATTACTTGACTACCTGCACTTGCTTGCACTTTTGCAAATAAAATGTACCATACCAGAATAAATAAGAATAATAGAACGATTACATCAAAATTTGTAAATTTAAGTTTCTTATCAACAACTAGTCCTTTAAAGAAAGGCATTAACAGTATAGGTAAAACAAGGACAAATGAGATATATGCAGTAGTATAATGAGAAACAATTACTGAAGACATGAAAATAACAAATAATATCTTTTTTGTATTTTTACTCATGTCTGCTGCAAATAAAACCATTATTGCCAAAAAGAAGAATAAAATTGCTACCTCTTGTCTTACTGCCCCTAAAAGATATACAAAGAACAGCTGGAAAGAGAAAAGTAAGCCCGCAAAAAACGCATATTTATTCCTAAGGTATTTTTTAGATACCACATACACTACCAGAGGGATAAATGACCCTATTAAACTGAATATCTTAAAAATATACTCCGCGCTAAGATTAGAAAGGGACTGTAGAACAGTAGGTAGTATTGTAATGCTTAAACATGCATTATAAGGGTTTAAGTAAGTATTTATATCCCAATGGAAGCTTTGAAGAGCCAGCTGGAAAGAATAATATTCATAATGAACATCTCTACCTATTAAATGAAAGGAAGTGAGCCCGTTCATTATCAGCAAACTCAGGGAAATTGTCCAGATAGCAAATGGGTAAGTAGCACCGGGAATTTTATCCTTTAAAATAGTTATTGCAATGATATAAGCTGGAATTAAAAGTAACATTGCAATCAAAATAAAATTATTCTGGGTTAAATTCATCAAAGAAGTGCCAAAAACTGCCATAAATGGGAATAACGCTGGAAAAATTAAGGGCGAAGCTAATTTACCATTTAAATTAATATTTAAATTTAAAAAATCATTTAAATTAAAGTCATTTCTATTCCTCAAGTATGAGGTAAATGCCAGAATTATCAAAATTACATTGGATAAAATAAGTACCGGCGTTAAAGATAATGGTTTTAATATAACCGGGTAAAGACTATTTAACAGCAAGCCCATGAATATAAGGAATGCTACACTTAAACCTATCACAAGCACTATTTTTTTAATAAATTCTATTTTATTTAATTTCAGTACATGAAGAATCAGTATTCCCGGAACAGTAATAAAAGTGACAAATGCCATAAACTCTCTTAAAAATGGAATATCTAAAATTATTAGGATATCTGTTATAAAAAGTATAGAAATAAGAGTTATAAGCCATTTTTTAATTCCAAAATTATTTATATTGTCAAGCATTCACTGTTCTCCTTAATACCGAAATTTTCTGAATTAATTTTCACCAAATAGCATATTTTCAATTTTAACAGCTATTATTTATTTGATGGTAGTATTATAATATTCCTAAATTGTTTGAATAAATATTTAATTATAGTAACTCTTTATAAACCTTTTCAGCCATTTTAGCAATACCTGCCCAGGTATACTTTTCTTCTACAAGTCTTCTTCCATTAAATCCCATTTTGAAGGATGAATCTTTGTTAGATAATATTTTAAGTATTGCATCTGCAAGTTTATCTATATCTTTAGGCGGTACAATAATCCCAGAATTACTTTCTTTGACATCAGCTGCTACACCAACAATCTCTGTGCTTATCACCGGAGTTTCACATGCAAGCGCCTCAAGGGCAACAATACCAAAACCTTCCTGTTTTGATGAGATTGATGGCAGTATAAAAACACTGCATTTACTGTAATATTCCACAATTTTCTCATCTGGAATAAAACCATGGAATTCAACATTGTCCCCCAAGCCCATTTCATTTACCATGCTGCGGTAATAGTCCAGTAACTTACCTTTTCCACCAACTATTAATTTTACGTCTTCTATTTCAAGTTTTACTATTTTTAATGCATTTAATAAATAGTCCAGACCCTTATATTTGTGAAATTCATCTAAGAGGCTCAGGAAAAATATGCTGTTTTCCTGTTTTTCCACATCAAGCGGTTTAAATTTATCTACATCAACTCCATTTGGTATAACTTCAATCTTATCCTCATAATTTCCCAGATAAGGAGATGAATACAGATAATTAGGTTGAGTAATTATTATTTTATCTGCTTGGCCCAGCAACGATTTTAAAGCAGTGGAATTATAAAATCCCGCAATATAATTTGCAATACCATTCCCAATTATATCATTATGATAAGTAACAACTAAAGGCTTTTTTTTAAATTTAGAGGTTATATTACTCCAATCAGCACTCCAAGGAGTAGGTACATGGGTATGAATAACATCAAATTCTTCTCTTGACAGTGCAAATGGCAACTGCGGAGTTATATTAGTATTTGCAATTTTACCAAAATAAGAAAGTCTTTTTACTGTGATACCATCAATAACTTCTTGTTTTTTTGAAACAGGTTCATTTGCACAAATAATAGTAATATCCTGGCCTAATTTAACCAGTTCCTTTGATAAATAATATACATAATTTTCCACACCGCCTATAAACGGGTAAAACCTAACAGGCGTTTGAACTATCTTCATTTTATTCACTTCAACATTAAATCCGTCAAAAAAGCATTATTTAGTCTTAGGATTAACTTTTATAAAATTCTTCCAGTTTATCTACTATTTTATCCCAATCATATTCCTTTGAAGTTTGAATACAATCATTCTGCATTTCTTTCTTTTTGTTAATCATATTAATTATATTCTCTGCAATATTCTCTTTAGAAAAACTAGATACAATTCCATTCTTATTATTAATTATAAGGTCAGATGCAGCATTCATTTTGTGGTCTACCACTACAACTGGAAGTCCGCATGCATTTGCTTCAATTACAACTATTCCAAACCCTTCCCTTGTTGAAGGCAAAACAAAAACTTCAGAAGACTTCATGTAGGAAATTAGGTCATCATAATCTTTTATAAACCCTTTAAATTCAACATTATTCTGTATATTAAGTTCTTGTACCAGTTTCTCGAGTTTTGTCCTTTCTGGACCGTCGCCTATTATACAGCATTTTACATCTGGAATTTTCTCTTTTACATCAGAGATGGCTTTAATTAATATCCCAACATTTTTTTCTTTGATTAACCTGCCTGCAAATATAACATCTGATTTTTCATCTGCAGGACTTATTTTAGAGATATAATTAAAATCAATACCATTAGGAATAACTATCGAATTTTCAGAGGATTTAATCGCCTTTAAATCAGATTTTGTTTTCTTAGAAACTGTTATAATCCTGCCGGTAAGATTAACCATTAATTTTTCAACTAATTTGCCAAAAAATCCTGCTTTTCCAAGATATTCATACCAGTAATCATTCCATACTTCATGTAATGTAATTATAAGTGGAGAACCAATGAATAAAGAATTTATTTTAGCAGTAAAACATGAAAAGAAAGGAAATCCCTGGCAGTCAATAACATCAAAATTTTCTCTTCCAAGTTTTGGGAGGAGGCATACCGCAAAATAAACAGCTTCATTTATAGATCTTCTTTCACAATTATATAGATCCATAGGTTTGCAGACACCATGTAAATGAATTCCTTCCATTTCAATATCTTTTTGCCCTTTTTCAGGCCACCACCAGCCGACACCATACCAGTGGACATCATGACCCCTTTGAACAAGCCGTCTTGCCAGTTCATAGACTCTTTTTTCCGCCCCTCCAGTTATAAAAGGATAAACAGCATCATAAATAAAAGCAATTTTCATTTTTCTTCAACTTCAAAACTTTGATGAGATCTTTTAATCTAAAAGTGTGAAAATCCTTGATTTTTAGATTTTCAAGTAATGCATAATTTTGGTAGATGAATTGTAAATTCATCTAAACCTCAATTAATCGTCATAGTCACTGTTTAACAGCAGCAAGCTCAAGAACATTCCTGAAAATATAGTCTGAATTCCTAAGATTGATAATATCAGAGCCAGTGTAGCAAACTGAATCTCAGAGAGAGCTCCAAATCCTACTGCCTGCCAGCTGAAGAGTACTTTAAACCCTACAATTATCCCGCAGACTAAAAGAAGAATCCCTAAAAATAGTTCTCTTCCAAGTGAATGGTAATTCACAAATTTCTTTATTGTTCCAGAGGTTCCAGTGATTCCATGTACCATTCCAAATGCTCCAAATTGTATCCATGCCAGAAGCATTTGATAACCTATAATAAGCAGTAAACTGCCTAAAATTAAAGTATGCCGCCGGGACTGGAATCCAAAAAGAACTCCAAGAGTTAAAGCTATACCTACAACCAGTACTATCAGGCCCGGCCCTAAAAGGAACGGTGTTGGCCTGTAAAGCATCATAAACCTCAGGTGTCTCCAACCATCTGAAAAAGAACTTAGCTTTGATTCACCTTCTCTAGGATAATAGGTAATTGGAATTTCAGTCATTCTAACATTTTTTCTAGCGGCTTCAATTACCATCTCTGAAGCAAATTCCATTCCACTGCTTTTAAGGTTTAAATCATCAAGAACATCTTTTTTTATGGCCCTCATTCCACAATGGGCATCAGAAATTCCGGCTTTAAATAAAACATTTAAAACCCATGTAAGAAAAGGGTTACCTATATATCTGTGAAGTGCAGGCATGGCTCCCTCTTTTATATCTCCATTAAGCCTGGAACCCATTACAAAATCAGCTTCTCCCTTTAAAATAGGTTGAATAAATTCATATGTCATTTCAAAAGGATATGTACCGTCTGCATCTCCCATTACAACTATGTCTCCTTCTGCTTCAGAAAACCCTTTTAAATAAGCATTACCATATCCTCTTTTTTCTCCATATACCACTCTTGCTCCAGCTTCACGTGCTTCTGAAGCAGTGTTATCAGTTGATGCATTATCTACCACTACTATCTCAACATCAAGCCCATTATTCTTTAATTTTTCAACAGGAACAGATTTAACTGTTTTACCAACAATTCCCTCTTCATTTAATGCAGGGATAACAATCGAAATCTTCATAAAATCACTTAGTTTAATATCTTTCCATAATTTTTAAATCATAAATAATTCAGTATACTGTTCAATTTTTGATGGTATTGCTTATATAATTTGTTTATAATCAATAAAAAAAGAGATGTTAAATTAATAAAAATAATTAAAAACATCGATTATTTTAGAAGATTGCTTAAATGCTCTAGTAATTCTTTCTTAACATCTTCATTTTCCATTGCAATTTCAATTGAGCTTTTAAGCCAGTCAACGGTATTCCCAATATCGTGAAGTTTACCGTTGAATATACAACCGTAACTTTCATCTAAATGCCTTAAAGCATCTGTGAGTTGGATTTCGCCACCGACACCCGGTTCAACTGCATCGATATGATCAAAAATATCAGGAGTGAGTAAATATCTTCCTATAATTCCTAAATTGGAAGGTGCATCTGCCAATTTAGGTTTTTCAACCAGGTCTTCAATTTTATAAAGAGAATCATTAATTTTAGATCCCTTGATTATACCATACCTTTCTACTTTTTCATCAGGAACTTCTTCTATAGCAATTACTGAAGACTCATATTTATCATAAACATCCATAAGCTGCTTTGTACATGGAACATCAGATTGAGCTATAGTATCTCCGAGCAAAACCGCAAATGGATCGCCGTCGATGTGTTTTTTTGCACAAGATATTGCATCTCCAAGTCCTTTCTGCTTTTTCTGCCTTACATAATAAATATCCGCGAGTTCAGATATGTATTCTACTTCCTTGAGATAATCAGTTTTTCCACCATTTTTAAGGAAGTATTCTAATTCAAAAGCTCTGTCAAAATGATCTTCAATGGATCGTTTACCTTTTCCTGTGATTATCAGTATATCATCTATTCCAGAAGCCACAGCTTCTTCAACTACGTATTGTATTGTTGGTTTATTAAACACGGGAAGCATTTCTTTTGGTTGCGCCTTTGTTGCAGGTAAAAACCTTGTACCAAGTCCAGCAGCCGGTATCACCGCTTTCATAACTGTTCACCTATTAATTTCATGTTAAAAGTTTAAATTCTCTAATTATACATACTATACTTACATTCAAATGACTTATAAACTTTTTTGGTTTTTATATGGATTTAATTTTCCACTTGTACTTTATCATTTATAGAATATATCTTTAAAGCATTTATTTTACCATTTGTAACTTCAGCATATCCATTAAGAACAGAGTTATTATCTCCCCATACTATATAAAAATCAACATTATATTTTTTCAATTGTTCTTGTAGCTGAGAACTACTGGTATTATTCGTTTGCCCTAAATAAGTAGTTCCCAGATAATACGACAAATAAGTTACAGCTATTTTCTTATTGTCCTGATTAACTGCTATATTTCCATGGATACTGTATTGATCTTCAATAAAATTTGCCATGTTATAAATTTCCTTATCTAAATTAATATTTTCACTTAAAAATGACACAGGCATCCATATAAATGAAAGTGCAAAAACCAGCAAAATTATACTTTTCCTACGGGTGGTGAAAAAACTATGTTTAAACAATTCATTAACTAAATACCCTCCCATTAAAAATAATAAGATATATACAGCCCATAAATATCTCTCTTCAACTAAAATGGGAAGATAACCTACAGAAAATATAATTACAGTTAAAATAGGATATATTCTATTATCTTTTAATATTTTTTTAAATGGTTTTAAAAAAAACATCAAATATACAAACAGTATTATAAGCGAGAAATACGAGAATGATTTGTATATACTAATTGTATCTATAGTATTGGTGTATATAAGCTTCAGCTGGTGCTTAAAATTACTCCAGGATTCAAATGGACTCCATGATTTGACATCTGCACTTGGAGTCAGAGATCCATCTGATGTAACTTCACCAAGATAATGTGTCATTCCCCATCCTTTAGATTCAGGACCTACAAGATTATGGTTAAATTCTCCTGAAGTACTATAGGTTATTTCACCCTCTTTTTGACTTATTAAACCAATCCAGATTCCACTAATAACAAAGAATACTGCAAATCCAATAAATAAATTTTTCAGCACTTTCTTCCTATTTTGGATATTCTTAAAGTAATGAATGATATTAAACAATGTAAAATGTGCGATAAAAAATGGAAAAGCATAACTTTTACTTAAATACGCCAATGCTCCAAGTAAACCACAAAGTAACCCATTAGATAGTTTATTAGGATATTCTGAATCAAATATAATATTAAAATAATATACAAGTATACAGACCAGCAGTAAATCCGGCGTTATCACACTGTATGCAAAATATAAAACCACTGGAACTGCTGAAAAAAGAATTACAGTTCGAATGGTATTATTCATTTCAAACTTATAAGACAATTTTCCAATACCAAGTAGAGTGAAAAAACCTATAATTAAAGCCAGTACTTTCGTTGAAAATAGTACATATACTGGATTTATACCATAAACAAGAAATGGAATCAAAAGCCATGATATAAGGGGGCTCCAGTAAGCGCTGATTGCATTACCATAATCACCCATTAAATAAATTTTAGCAATTTTTATATAAACTAGGCCATCAGGATTAAGCTGGTACTGATAATACCTAATTAATATAATCCCTAATAATAAAAAAGTCATTAAAGCCGTAATCAGGCTTTTGTTACTTCTTAAAGCGACATTATTGCTTATATGTTTAGTCCAATTCATAGTAATCGTATTAATAATGTCCCCTAACGCCATTTAAGTTATATTGATAGTCATTTATTAATTTATGTTTCATCTAAATTATTATTCCATAAGCTAACTTAAAATTTTATATTTTTTACTCTAAAAACACTTAGTAGAAAAACTCAAGTGCAAAACAAATTAAGGCTAAAATCGGCAGTGGAAGTGCCATTATATAATATTTCTTATCTGCACTAATTTTAGAGAAATATGTGATTAAAATCAAAGTTAACCCTAATAAAAACCACCCTGATGCGTTAAAATAGTATTTTGTATAGAACGCATATACAGCCATAATAAAAACTACAGCTACGATTAAATAATTTGTATTTTTACCTGTCATATTTTATAACCTGTTTTTAAATAATTACCAGTATTTTATATTTTCACTTGAATATTGCCCCTAATATATTGTTTTAACTGATTTAAAGGGTATAACATTAAAGTCAAATGAAATAAATTGGATAATTTTTGTTTTTTAATTTGAGATTAAATTGTTGATGATATAAAAATAACTCAACTTTTAGATATATAATATTTGTTCTACCTGATCCCTATTTATAGTGAATAATCAGATGTTCTAGATTACTATTAAAATGATTTTGACGTTAGGAAACTATAAGTTTGATAATATACAGTACTATAAATTATATTTATCATTTAGAATATGTAAAAATTCAGATTTAGAGAGATTATAAACTCGGAGAGTCTTATGATGGCTTTTCAGTCCTGAAATAATCTCAACTTGCGACCCGGTAAGACGTGAAAATTCATTTATTATTTCTTTATTAGCTTTACCCTTTTGTGGAACTGATTTTATTCTAATTTCTATTTTTTCTCTCCACTCATTGTAACCAATTATTTCAAATTTCTTTGATTTAGGAGAAACTTCTATATCTACTAATATTCCATCATTGGTTTCAGTTACAGCTTTCATATGATTACCTATCCAAATATAGCTATTTTACTTTTTTTAAATGACTTTAAAAGTATAATATTTTATTTTAGACTTTTCATAGATAAAATAATGTTTTAAATTTATGCAAAATAGTTTGTCAACATGCTTAACTCCGAATAAACTATTATTTCTTAACTAACTCCAAATATAACTGTATAAATCAAATTAATCAAAGTATCCCAGATAATCAATTATGATTATCTATACTCAATTGATCCTGTAAATTAAAAAATATGCCACTATAGTGTTATTAACTATCAGCATACTAGTAATAATATGCTGAAAATTAACACACTTGCTAAAAGCAAGATAATTTTTGCATTATTTTTAGTAATATACTCAATATTAGGAGCATACTTCATCAGATATTACCAGTATGATACAATAAGTAGAGACCTAATTGTCATTATTTCTGTTGCAAAGTTATACGCAGCAGTAGATATTTCAAATGCAGTTAACGGCTACTGGGGACCATTTTTTCCATGGATACTTGCCCCATTTATTTTACAGAATCCAGCGCCACAATCTGTGATGTATGCTACTAAAATATTATCATTAATTACCGGCTTTTTTACAATCACAGGAACAATATTTTTATCCTACAGGTTCAAAATGAACGAAAAAATTAGAATCAGCATCATTTTTCCAGTTATTTTTGTCATACTTTACTTTGCATTACGTTATAACCCAGTAGACCTGTTACTTACTTGTTTTTTAATATATTACTTGTATTTTATTTTCAATCCATCATATTCCCAGAATTTATATAACAGTGCATTATGCGGAACTTTTGCAGCTCTGGCCTATTTAACAAAAAGTTATGCTTTTCCATTTTTCATTGCCCATTTTATAATAATGAACTCATTTTATTACCTAAAAAGTACAGCAAATAGGAAAAAAGTGCTGAAAAATTTATTTTTAGGTTTAGCAGTATTTTTTGTTATAAGTGGGGCATGGAGTGCAGTGATCAGTGAAAAATATGGCTATATGACCTTTGGAACATCTGGAAAATATAATTTTGAAGAATCCGGCCCCCTCCAGCATGGGAGTCCAATCTGGAATGGATTAATGAAACCTCCTAATGATAAATCAGTAAGCGCATGGGAAGATCCATCCTATTTTAAAATGAAATCGTGGAATCCTTTAAGTTCAGGAAAATCTTTTATTTATTTACTTAACTTGATTGCAAACAACTTTTTAAAATTAATTGGATACCTCCAGCAGTTCACCTATTTTTCCATGATAATCCTTGTCATCTATCTATCTTTTCTCTTTAAACCTCTGCGTAAATTGATTTCAATTAATGGAGAACAAATATATCCTATTTTAACCATAATTCTATTTTGTGCAGGTTATCTCATCATTTTTGTAGAATTCCGGTATTTTTTCATCGTATACATATTAATAATATTAATGGGAGGTTATCTTCTAAATATGCTATCTAAAACAAGATTTTTAAATAAATTGGGTACATTTTTACTTCTATTACTGTTTATAATATCATTAATCGTAGTTCCCCTAAGTTCACTGGTGAATAACCAGTACATAGGACAGGACTATTACTCAATGAGTAATTCTATCAACAAATATAATGTACACGGCAATATAGCCTCTAATGACAAATACAGAGATTCATTAAATATAGCTTATTATTTAAATGCCCATTACTATGGACGGGCGACCAACAGCACCACAAAAAAACCTATGACTGACATGGAATTAGAAAAAAGTTTTAAAGAATATAAAATTGATTACTATTTTTTCTGGGGGAACTCAAATACCAACGAGGATTTATTAAAAAAATACAAAGAAATAACCAACGGCACCATAAACGGTTTGAAAATATACAAAATAAGATGAAATCAACAACGTAGAATCGAAACATTTATATAGTGAAAGATAAATAAGATGATATGTTCTCGTGTTAGTTCAACATGAACAAGCAGGGGTGGTCGAGCGGTCAAAGGCGCTAGGTTGAGGGCCTAGTGGGTGAGTCCCTTCGCGGGTTCGAATCCCGTCCCCTGCATTAAAAATCCTCAAAAATCGAAGATTTTTGGGAGTTAGAAAAATATTACATATTTTTCTAAAAATTCAAAAATTTTTTATGTTTGCAAAATGAAATTTTGCAACTGCTAAAATTTTCAATTTTCGCATGCCTCGAAAACAAATTTTTCAAAGGCGCTTCAGTAAATCAAAATTTTCCTAATTTTTGTTTTGAAAATCTAAGATTATCGAATGCATCTGGCTTTCTAATTTTAAAATAACTTTTTTTCAATCAAGTTTATAATCAATCTATTTAGATAAAAAATCATATTTATTTTATAAAAATAAAAGAAATATGAACTTTTTAACATAATTTTAAATCAAATGGTCAATAAAACTCCAAACAATGAGCATAATAACCAATAAAAGCAGTGAAACTATTATATACAACTTCCCACGTTGTTTAACAGAATTTACTGGACGAGTATATAAATATACTGCAGGTATAAGTGCAATTATAAAAACAAATGGCATTATAAACCCAATGATTATTGCCGCTATCGTAATGATATTAACAATAAGATAACTGCTTCCATTATCCATTTGTTCTCCGCACTTTAAACAATATTTTTCATTATCCGAAGCTTCAGTTCCGCATTTTTGACATGTTGCCATAATATCCTCCATAAATGTATTATTTAAAACGCAGATATATCCTTTACTAAAAACATCAAATAGGCATGCAAATTAAGTAAAAATTTTGTATTATTATCCTTAATGTTTCCATTTTAAAAATAAACTCAAAATAATAATAATATCCAGTTTAGGATACTAAATTAAAATTTTATTTTTCAAAAAAATGCTCAGTAATATTCTTTTTTAAAGCATTTATGGCACCTATAAACATGAATATGCTGAATATCTCCTTCAGGAGTTTCTTTAAGCTCTGTATCTTCATGTTCCATAGGTTCAAAGCAGTCTGTGCATATTCTATTATTTACACAGCCAGTTTCAAAAAAGTGCTCTTCAGTCACTATATTATCATTTTTAAGCTGCTTGAGTATTTCTAAAAGGGTTTCTTCATCAACCCCCAGAATATCTTCTATCTCACAGAGATAATATTCATCTCCGTTGTCTTCTATAAATGATTTAACCTTTTCATATATATGATCCAAATCGATCACCTGTTTTTAGCTTTGATTATAGCTATTGCCAAAATTACGCCTATTATTGCACCTATTATTCCACCTAGTACTGCACCCATTATATTCATAAAAATCACTTTAAATTATCTGTTTAATTATTTGAGATAGTTTAACTTTATGTTTATTATTCTACCAATATTGTTACCTTTAAATCTTTTCCTTCCTTTAAATCATCTACAAGTTCCCTTTTAAGGTCAACTGCAGCTTTGTCTGATTTTATCATCAAAGTACGGCTGCATTTAAATTCACTTTTTCTACAGACCATGTCTGTTGGATGATCCAGGGTGAGTTCTGGATGTCCATACCCTTTAATTTCATCCTTTGCATTTTCTGTTTCAAGTTGGACTTTAATCTGTGTATTTTCATCTTTTATGGCTTCTCTAAGTTCTAGAGGAAGATCTACAAGCTTGACTTTAGATGAAACTCCTACAATACAATCAGCCCTTATTCCTATTTCTTTATCCATAGTAACTTCAAATGTTGATCTATGGGCCGAAGTGACATTTTTATGTCCTTTAGCATAAAAAGTGTATTCCATATCCTTTCTCCATTTATCATTCTTTTAAATTCAATTATTCTACTAAAACAAATCAGTTAGTTAATATTGATTATAGACTATAAATAATTAAATATATTAATTTTAATTAAAAAATTATTAAAAGTATAAAATTTAACTTCTAGGGAGATAATATGCAGTTTTTTACCGAGACACAAGAATTATTTACCCTCATATTTGCCATTCATTTTACATTAATAATAGACAGAGTTCACAGAAATTACAACCCTTATGACACATATAATGCATGGAAAGGCCAGTTACACGCCATCAGAAGATTATTTTTATCATGGGCAGTTATGTACATACTGCCCCTTCTTAATTTCGCTGCATTTCTCATTATTTTAGGGGCATATGACATATCATTTGATCCAACTCCACGCGGCACTTTAAATATTGTTTTAGTTGGTTTATCCTCTTTTTTCGATTTTGGATATTATAGAATTTTTGAATCGATTCTTTATTTATCTCCAAAAACGTTTTATACAGATAAAGAAGCTGACGAAATGATGGCTAAAGACCGTGGCGAATTTCAGGCGCATTTTATACCGGGAATCCTGTATGTAATTGCCAGTTTTATAATGATTTTTATTGTTATCATTTAAACAACCAGTTACGCTTTTAAATTTTACCAGAACATGAATATTTCCTGAGATGAAAAATCAGATTATTAACAGGCCACTAACTATTAAGCAAATTTAGAAAAAATAAGTTAATTTATAAATTAAAGAGATATTACTTATTTTAGCTTTTAAACCTAATATATTTCCAAAAAAAAGTCATAAAACTTAACAATGTATAAATTAAAGCTTAAATCATGTTAAATGATCTAAAATTTACCTGCCAAAATATTCACATAGCAATAATTCATCCTATAATAGGAAAAATCTAAATAATCCTTATGACAAATATTAGTACAACCAACAAAGTTGTCTAACATAGTCGTAGAGGTGAAACTAAATGGATGAAATTATTGATAGGGAAGTATCCAGTAAATTTTTAGATGATGCATATAAATGCAAACCCGCTAATTTAGGGTTTTTACTTCAAAAAATAGAATATGAAATCCAGAATAGAGATCATGCAGACAGCATTCTTCTAAGGGCCAAAACAGTAGTGACCAGCAAAATTGCATTGATAAATAGTAAATAATACTTTTAATAGAATTTAAGATTTATCTTAATATTCACTTGGCCCTATTCTTAAACTTATTCCATCACCAATATTGCTTTAAATTTCAATATAATTTATAAACTTTAACTTATTTTATTTAATATTAAGTTAGACTCAGTTAAAATATGCCTTATTAAGTTATGGGTTTTTAAATGATTGAATTAAAATTAACCAAATTATCTCTTATATAAATTTACTATTACAGGTTAAATATCAATTTACCAGTTAGCTATGGCCGCAAAAACACAAATTCATTACTTAACTGATACTTAATTAAAACTATTTAAACATATAGTTTACAATTGTCAGTCATAAATTCAATTAAAAAAGAATTAATATCAATTTCAATAATTTTTAATACCAGGATAGATCATTTTTATAATATCCGATACTATGAAAGGATACTCCTGTTAAAAATCATTTTTTTAAAATAATAAATAAGTATCAAACTGTTAGCATATTTATATTAGTTATTTCAAATAATTTAACATGCCCAAGATTGAAAAAAAAATATTGAAAGCCAAAGAATATGAAAGAATGATTTCAAACTTGGATATAGAAAGCTTTGAATTAAAAACATCTTCTATTCTTGAAGCCAGAATGACTTTAATTGGTATAGAGCGAATAGAAGAAAATTTGCTGGAAATAAGGCGGCAAGTTTCTGCAGATATGAGAGCAGTTAAATTGAAATATTTAAATTATGATTACAGCAAATCTTCTCTTTTAGGGTCAATCAAAAGAACCAAAGTTTCATCTAAACGAAAATCAATTGATAAAAAATGTGACCGTGAACTTGGGCCCTACGAAAAGGTATTATATATAATCGATGACTATCTTGAACAGATAAAAGATGTAAAAGATTATATAAGCAAAATTAAAGCATAACCCTATATAATTCACACATAACTAAGGTGTTAAAATGGCAACATACTGTCTCATAATCCACTTAAGCCAAGATTCAACAATTAAAATCGGAAAGATTGGAGAAATAGAATTTAAAAAGGGTTACTATGTGTATGTAGGATCTGCACTTAACTCTATAGACAGTAGAATATTGAGACACTTATCAAAGGAGAAAAAATTATTCTGGCATATTGATTACCTTTTAAACTCCCCAAATTCAAATGTAAAAGAAGTAATACTGGAAAGAAGCCCAGAAAAATGGGAATGTGATGTTGCCATGGAAATTTCAAAGGAAGGAACATCCACCGACAAATTTGGTTGTTCTGACTGCAAGTGCAGATCACATCTATTCTATTTCAAAAAGAAAAAAGATGCAGAAAATGCATGTTTGGATTCATTTAAGAAATTAAAATTAGTTTTTGAAATAATAGAAAATTAATTCACGTTGAAGAAAGAATTTTGGGATGGTTTAAATATACTTTTTGCAAATAAAATACCTAAAATAATAATTGAAGTTCCTATAGCTAAGTTAGACCCCATATAAATCCATGAAACATCCAAAGTATTTATTTTTAAAAATTCTAAGATACCTGTCACTAAAAAAATCATTCCAAATATTAAATGCACTGCAAATAGTAGCAACATTCTAATTTAAACTATCTCCTTTTTTGTAAAAAAACCCCGCCCCTGCATACGTGCCTTTTAAATTCAATTAAATTAGTTATGTATGATATTAATCTGTATTATTAATAATAAACATCATATCCTCATTTTTGCTATCTTACTTGAAACTTATTTAGTTTCATGAGGATCTTCTTCTAAATTCATATATAATATACTGCACCATAAATATAGTATCAATTAAACCATTTAGATTATTATTTAAGTTATCCTTTCACATTTCACTTTCAGGATAACATTAGATTTGGGCATAATCAGTAATAATTTGGGAAAAACTCGGGAATAATTACTTAAATACTATTTACTAAATAGAATACGTGAGATACGGCAGTTAAGAAATTAAAGCCAATCAAATAATTAAAAAAAATCAAGGGAGTATAAAAAAATAGAAAATCCGCCTCCTACATAATTTTTGGGGATATTTATATACTCCCATCCCCATTTATTTTCAAATGGTGTGGAAATACAATAAAAATATTTAAAGGT
Source organism: Methanobacterium veterum (assembly GCF_000745485.1). Classification (NCBI taxonomy): domain Archaea; kingdom Methanobacteriati; phylum Methanobacteriota; class Methanobacteria; order Methanobacteriales; family Methanobacteriaceae; genus Methanobacterium; species Methanobacterium veterum. The sequence continues at coordinate 138,064 of NZ_KN050694.1, read as the reverse complement.
GTAATCATGGTAGATATAGATAACTGGACTGTAACATGCAAAAAATGTGGAACAACTTATAATATTCCTAAAAAAGGTCAGATAACAATATTAAGTCTAGAAAAGATTAAATTTAAAAAGAAGCATAAATGCCCTGCATGTGGTTATTCCAGCTCCATAGCAAATCTAAAACATTATATTGGATATAGTTCTTATGTACCTTCTTATTGAATATCAGAGACCTGTTAGACTGGATATCTCTGGTGATATTTATGTTAGAATATGTAAAAACTATCAAAGAGGATCCCTATAAATTAGGCTTTGTTGATGAAAACTCCCCAAAGGAATGGGAGCCAATTATCAACCATAAATTGTTAGAATATAAAGAATCTGCCTACGTTGATTCTATAATTAAAATAGATAACATTGTAGTGATTCTTGAATTAAATCCTCAAGATGGTGATTTAAACAATCCAGAATATATTAAAGAAGAAAGAAAACTATTTGAAAATTATTATAAACGTATATTAGAAGATATAGCAAGTTCAGAATTTTACGATTTATATATTAAATAATTTTTAGATATATCCTAAAACACAGGCGTAAGGGGACCCATGCGATATTTGTTAGGTTCTAACTCCTCCAAATCTATAAATTTCCCACTATAAATTATCACCCGTACTCTTACTCTGTAGAAGTTGTATTGTCAATTTTTATAAACTATTTAAATCTTAGTTACATTGATTCAATTCAAAGTACTTCAAAACAAATTTAACTTTTTAAATAGCGATATCCCTTTATTGCATTCTGCTCAATTTTCATCATACTGAGTCAATTTTAAATATTTGTTCTGCTAATTAGTCTTAATATTAGTTGATTTAATTCTAGGCACTTTTTGCACCTGAAATTGATTCCTCAACACTGGAAGACTATATAATGTCATTTTCAGGTAATGCTTCAATTTAATGCATTGAAGAGTGTCTGACTTACTTTAAAAATATTTATTTTAATTTAGAAAAAAAATCACTTTTTAAGATATGCCCTACTAAATATCATATTAAACAGATATAATGTTATGAATATTGATTACATGATTTTTGCATTTCTTTTAATTATCCTAATTTTAAGCGGTGCTGTAACGACAAGATCAATATCTAAAATTTCATTATATCTTAAATTAGGCCATTTTGCAGCAGGATTTATAATAATGGCCATTGCAACCAGTGTACCTGAATTAATAATTAGTATAACATCTGCTATAGAAAAAATACCTGAACTTTCTTTAGGAACAGTTTTAGGATCTAATGTGGTCAATTTGTCTTTAGTTATAGGTACAGCCGTATTAATAGCTGGAGAAATTAATTTTAAGGATAATAAAATTAAAAAAGAACTCACTTATCCCTTTTTCATAGCCCTCTTACCCATAATATTAGCCTCAGACGGAATTTTATCCCATATCGATGGTATAATTTTAATTATCATTTTTATAGCTTATTTTACTCTGGTTTTTAAGCAGACAGATTTTGAAGAAGAAGATGTAGTAAGCAAAAAACAGTTCATAAAAAACTTAATTTTCTTTTCAATAGGTTTAATGTCACTTTTAATCAGTGCAAAATATTTAGTTGATTATACCTCATTAATAGCATCTGATATTGGAATCCCTGTTTTTTTAATAGGAATCATATTAATTTCCTTTGGAACATCTCTTCCTGAACTCACATTTGAGACAATTTCTTTGTTACACGGCCATAAAATTCTGGCAGTAGGAGATTTAATGGGAAGTACTGTATCCAATTCTACTTTGATTTTGGGAACAGTATCGATTATAAACCCAATTTTAGTCCCAGATTATAGTGAGTTTCAAATAGTTTCCATATTTTTTATAATTCTAATTTCTATTTTTAGCCTGTATTTAAGGAGTAAAAGCGGATTAACTCGTTTAAGAGCATTATTAATGATAATTATTTATATTATTTTTTTATTTTTAACAGGATTTAACATAAATTAAATTTATGAACAATAAAAATAATAATCACGACTAAATTTAATCTGTCTCAGGTTCTAAGTGTATTAAAACTTCTTTTACTCCAGGTATAGATTTTTTAATTTTTAATTCTACCTTATCACCTATATGATGTGCTTCTTCAATAGAATAACGAGGATCAACTGTGATATGCAGATCTATATATGTTTGAGACTTCTTTCCCCGAGTTCTTATTGCATGACATTCAATAACATCAGGCACAGATTTTACAATTTTTTCAACAACCTCATCATCTATAACCGACTTATCCAACAGAACTTCAGAACTCTCTTTTATTATTCCGATCCCTGTTTTAGCTATTAATATTCCTATTAATAATGCTATAAGGGGATCTACCCATATATATCCCGCAATAATTGCAAAAAATCCAAATATAACAGCTATCGACGCATATATATCACTTCTAGTATGCATTGAATCTGCAATAAGAATATTACTATCTATTTCACGTCCCTTTTTGTATTCATAAAATGAAACACCTGCGTTAATTAGAATAGTTATTCCCATTACAAAAAAACTGATTGATGTTATCTCCGGCGCGGAAGGGTTAAAGAAACGAGTTACAGCTGATTGAACAACCTCAAAACATACTAAAAATAGAAATAATGCTATTATAATAGAAGCAAACGTTTCTATTTTCCAATGCCCATATTTATGCTCTTTATCTGCGGGTCTCGATGCCAATGTAATCCCAATAATCCCAACTACATTAGATGCACCATCAAAAAAAGAATGAAAACCATCAGAAAGCATACTCAAAGAATTAGAATACCAACCATAAAGAACTTTAGCTAACGCAACAATTATATTGAGTACCAAAATAAAGATTAAAACTCTCCTTACAGTACGATAATATTCTTTCAATTGAATCTCCACCAATAAACAGTTGAGTTATTATTATAAACTTACTGAATTTAGAATTTTTCTATTTTTATAGGAAAACTTCATTTAAGTTATTCTCCTCGAGCCAAACCCTAGATCTAGCTAATGGATCCTATAAAATGATGTTAATCTTTATTATACTAACTTTAATTTTCAAAAGTTTATTTTAAAAATAACCGTTTTATTAAATTTTTTACTAAATATTAGATTAACCCAAAAATCAGAAGTTTAATTTTTAAACTACAAATGAAAATCTAAGTTCAGCTTCGAAATTTTTTCCCTCTACCTACTTCCATTCAAATTATTCCATTAATTTTATATACTATTTTCAACATCTATCAATATATCAACATATATAGATATATTGATTTAATAAAAAATTTAAATTGTTCCAGATTACTGGTTGAAACATTAAAAGAGGAGGTTTTATGAAAACTTGTCAAATTTCAGGCGACAGTAGACCTAATAAAGATCAAATAAAAAGGATGAATGAACTTACAGAATCATTGCCATCTGAAGATCATTTTGAGGAATATTCGGGTAAACTCAAAGCTTTATCAGACCCCACCAGGCTTAAAATATTGTACTTATTATCAGATGGTGAATTGTGCGTTTGTGAGATAATATGTGCACTGGATAAACCGCAGTCAAGTATATCTCACCATTTGAATATTCTAAAAAATTTAGGTTTCATTAAAGGACGAAAAGAAGGCGTGTGGATCCACTACAGCCTTACAAGTCCAAAAATTGCAGATATGGTTAAAGAATTAATAGAACTAATTTAGGTGATAAACATGGCAAATGAAAAAAAATATGCATTAGCTCCATGCAGTGGAATGAGCCCTTATGGACTAATTACAAGAGTAGCAAGCGTTGATACAGTTAAAGAACGAGATGACCTCATATCTATTTGTATGGGTGCAACATCTGCAGATAGAGAAGGTTTCAAACAATTAATAAGAAAATATCCTATTATTGCTGTTAATGGGTGTGAAGGTTCTTGTGTTGATAAAATACTGGAACAGAAAGGAGTTAAGGTTGCAAAAATTATCAATGCCCAGGAAGAATTAAATTCAGAGAATATGAAACCTACTGATCCCGTTAGACTTGATGAAAATGGGGAAAAGTGTGTTTTAGCAATGAAAAAGAAAATTAAAGAACTTATAGACTAAAAAATAAGATTTAGTAAGTTTAATGATTATCCGGATGTTTATGGGTGGGAATGTACAAAAGTCAGCGCTAGCTTACTTCTCCATTCCTAAAACAGCGCTTAAAATTGTATAGGTTTGATCAACCAATCAAATGGGAAAAACATCCAAGGTGGTTTAAATGGCAAAAGAAAGAGTTTTATTTATGTGTATACATAATGCAGCCCGTTCTCAAATGGCAGAGGGGCTCTTCAGGCACCTACATGGTGATGATTTCGATGTTTTTAGTGCTGGGAGCGATCCGCAGGAAGTAGATCCATTGGCAGTAAGATGCATGGAAGAAATTGGAATTGATATCTCAAGTTATAGATCTAAAAGCTTAAAGGAATTTGAAGGCCATGAATTTGATTATGTTATAACTGTTTGTGGAAATCCATACAATGCATGCCCTTTCTTTGCGGGAGGTAAAAAATACTTTAAACAGCCGTTTGAAGATCCATCAGCATTTGAAGGGACAGAAGAGGAAAAATTGGAATTATTTATAAAAATAAGGGATGGATTAAAAGATTGGCTTGAAGATTTGTATTATTCATACATGCTACCTGAAGAGGGATGCTGTGATTTATCTGAAGAGATGGAAGGATGCTGCGGGTCAAATGATAAAGAATTCTCATGTAAATAATTTGGAGTTGAAAAAATGTTAAAAGTTGTAATAGCTACAGATGGACCATACGGTGAAAGAGCATTTGAAAACATTAAAAAAGACTTTGATACAGAATTCATAGAATTAGAACAACCTACATCCATGTTCATGGATGAAATAGATATTCCTGCAGATGCATTAGCTAAAATAAAACAAGCAAATATCTTAATAACCTATACACAACATCCTGATCTTACATTAGACCTTGTTGATATGGTTAATAAAGATGTAGATTATATAATTGTCGCTGCATGGAAAGGTGAAGGATTCAAAAACCAGTTAGAAGGATATGAAAATGTAACTTGCCCCTATATCATGTGCGAATTAGAAGAAAATGGCAATGAAATGTTTGATGAATTTACATCTAAAATTGGGAAGCCAAAGGTGAATATAACACTTGAAGATGGTAAAATTGCAATTATAGACGTTATTAGGTCTTCTCCATGTGGTTCAACAACATTTGTAGCAGATTACATTTCTGATAAATATTTTAGTAGTGATGATTTAGAAAATATCCCCACTGAAGCAGGGCTTAAATTACAACATTATCCTTGTAGAGCTGCAAAAATGAGGTTATTTTCAGACGAAGAGTGTAAAAAAGAAATGGCATCAGGTTTCCATAAAGACGCGTTTGAAGAAGGGATAAAAAGAGGTAAATAATGGGTAAAAACACTGCCGATCAAGTTACAAGCCAACTTTGTGGAGTTACCAGACTCAATTTTCTGGATAGATATTTAACTCTTTGGATTTTCCTGGCAATGGTTTTAGGAGTATCATTAGGGTATTTCATTCCAGGGGTAGAATCATTTATAGGCAAGTTTTCGGTTGGAACAACAAGCATACCTATAGCCATTGGATTAATTTTAATGATGTACCCCCCACTTGCAAAAGTAAAATACGAAGAACTGGGAGATGTATTTAAAAATAAAAAAATATTAGGTTTGGCTATTTTCCAGAACTGGATTATAGCACCTATTCTAATGTTCATATTAGCAATAGGCTTTTTAAGTGCATATCCAGAATATATAACTGGTTTAATCTTAATTGGAATAGCACCTTGTATCGCGATGGTTATAGTTTGGAATGAGCTTGCAAGAGGAAATACAGAATATGCAGCAGGCCTTGTAGCATTCAACAGCGTATTTCAAGTATTATTTTACAGTGTTTATGCTTATGTATTCCTTACAGTACTTCTTCCAATCTTTGGAATACATGGAAGTATTGTAAATGTTAGTATAGGCCAGATAGCTCAAAGTGTGTTTATTTATCTTGGAATTCCATTTTTAGCAGGAATAACCACAAGATTCATTTTAATTGGGAAAAAAGGCAGAAATTGGTATCAGGATCAATTTATCCCTAAAATCAGTCCCATCACATTAATAGCACTACTCTTTACCATAGTGGTGATGTTCAGCTTAAAAGGTAACTTTATCGTTCAAATACCTTTAGATGTTATTCGTATCGCTATTCCACTGCTATTGTATTTTGTAATAATGTTTTTTGTAACATTTTACTTAGGCCGCAGGATTGGGGCAGATTACTCAAAAACAACTACAATATCATTTACAGCAGCAAGCAATAATTTTGAACTTGCAATAGCTGTTGCAGTAGCAGTTTTTGGTATAGGATCTGGAGTTGCATTTGCTACAGTAATCGGACCTTTAATAGAAGTTCCAGTACTTATAAGCCTTGTAAACGTGGCATTGATGTTCCAGAGAAAATATTTTAAAGAATAAATGATTTTAAACTTATAAATTGAGGGAAAACCATGGATGACAATAAATGTGGATGTGAAGACGATAAATTAGATAAAGAAATTAAAGAGAGGATAAAAGAAGATAATGAATGTGGTTGCGGCTGTGACGATGAACCACCTGCAGGAACCCAAGATGGACCTGAAGATTGTGGATGTGAATGGGAATCTACTTTAAACAACCTCCATGCATCAAAAGAGGTTAAAAACTGCGGATGCAGTGAAGAAAATGCGCATGAGTATGAAGAAGATAGTGGATGCAGCTGCGGTGCAGGAAATACAGAATCACAAGAAAATGATGGGGGATGCTGTGGGGCCATAGAATTACCGGATTTATCGCGCGTAGAAAATCCAGATAAGCCTAAATTCATAGCTGATAATAATTTTATCAAAGAACTTGAAGATTATGCGTATTCATTAGGTATTAGTAGCGTAGGATATACCCAAATGACTCCAGACCTAATGATTAAAGATAAATTCATCCAATATCCATTTACTATTGTTTTAACTGTAGAAATGAGTATGGATATTATTGAAACTGCTCCAGGAACAGATGCACAGGACCTTAATAATACTGCATATGTTAAAACAGCTATTTTAACTACTAAACTCTCGGATTATCTTAGAAAGAATGGTTATGCAACTGAAGTTGCTCATCCAGAAGGTGGAATTGTTAATTTCTCGGCACTTGGACAAAAAGCAGGTTTAGGTTATATGGGAAAAAGCGGCTTATTAATAACCCCAGAGCTTGGCCCAAGGGTTAAAGTATCTGCAATATTTGTAAGTATCGCCAATTTACCAGTAGAAGAAGACAATGAACATGAATGGATACCCAAATACTGTGATAAATGTAATAAATGTGTTAAAGCATGTCCTTACGAAGCTTTGATAAAAAAAGAAACCTGTTGCGGTGGTAAAGAAGTTGAACTTATAAAGAAAAACTGTATAGGATGCAGCCAGGGCTGTACTTACTGTATAGAAGGATGCCCATTTTACTCGAAAGGATATGAACACGTTAAAAATAAATTTGACAAAATGAATGCTAAATTGAAGGAGAAACAAAACCCTCAAACACCTTGTGTTTGGGACACAAAAAATCTTCGATTTTTTGAGTGTAAAAAATTTAAAGCTGAAATATGGGATAATTGGACTAAACAAAACGCTGCTTTATTTGATGATTTAACCGATGGTTCCAGTATTGCAGTATCTATGACTGAAAATAAAGAGAAATTAGTAATTATAGAAAAAGAAAACAATAGTTTAAAGACAAGTATAAAAGATTTAAAGAGCCTGCAGAAATTAGAAAGTCCTGTTGCAGATTTACTGTTTATACTCAATGAAAAAGATATTGCACAAATATTAAAAGACGATACTTCCTCAAAATTCATAAATTTACTTTCATCCGGAAAAATAGAAGTTTATGGACTTGTAGATCAGGCTCAACTCATGGATAACGGATATGTAGCATTTTTAAATAATTTAGGCCTTAGTATAGGTGGGGGAAGCTGCTGCGGTTAAATCCCCTTTATAAATTTTACAGGTAATTTAAATGACTGATAAAGAAAATAAGCCAGTAATGGAAGGTAATCGCAACATTGGACCATTTTCCTGTTGTGCAAGTATTAAAGCACACAAAGATGGCTTTAGAGAAGCTATATGTGAAGTTTGCGATAAAGTATTTAAAACTAATAAAGATAATTATATCTGTCCAGAATGCCTTAAAAAAACTGATAAATAAATGGTTTATATGTTAAAAGATATAGATACATTTAAAAATTTAAATAAGAATAAATTGATGCAAATCTTGAAAAAAGAAGCATCAAATATAGATATAATGGATATAATGAAAGCATGTATCTTTTTAAGTGAAGATGCTAAATATGTGCAGGGGAATTACAGGGAAGAGTACCTTAAGTCTTATAATGAAGCATTCATTACAAGACTTAAAGACCTCAAAGAAGATAAAAAAGAATATAAAGATCACATAGACAATAATGATCTTCAAAAAGCCTTAAAAGTTTTAAAAGAGCAAGAAACCCAGGTAGAAGCTGGTGAAGGATTTGACCCTGATTTTTTCAAAATATATAAAATAATGTCAATCTATACAACTTTTATTTTAGAAGAATCAGTTCATCCCCCTGGAACTCCATTTCCCGGGAAATTTAAGGTTAAATATGAAAATGGAGTTTATCTGTGCCCTGTAAAAGAAAATCAGAAGGATAATCCTGGCGCGGTCTGTGGATTCTGCATTGCATTGCAGGATGAATCTATAGTATAATATTTTATAGATTAAATTTTTATGCTCAACTCTATTAAGTTTGAAATATATTACAAGCCATTAGCAGCAGTTAAATTTTTGTTTTGAACTAATTAATTCAGTACATAAATTAAAAAAGAAGAATTAGATAATTACTCTTTTCTTCTTTGAATAACTATTGGCGATTTTACACCTTTTTTTCTCATGATCCATGTTGCAAGTATCACCAAGATCAATATAATTAACCATATAGGTATAACAATCATGTTATCTTTTTGAGTTATTGTCTTGGTTCCGTTGTATTGACCATATGTTAAGTTCGTTTCCACAGTATATACTCCAAAATCATAGATATCGGGCGTCCAAGTATTCTGGATATAGTAATCATTTCCAGGGTAAACCTTTCCTGATGTTTTAATATTGTAGTTGTTGAACCATCCATTAATTTGACTGTCAGCTGTGACATTCTCCATAACTGTTCCATTATTCTTTATGTGGTAATTAAAGTTTCCAGGCATGTATGTTAAAAGTAACCATGGGATGTCCTGTCCTGAAAGTCCTATAGATTCGGTTATTGGACCTGGAAGTCCTACAATTAGAGGTATAAGCAGTTCAACTCCTTGTTTCACCACTACAGCTATTCCATTATTAGAACTGCTTTGTTTACTTACAGGAGTAGCCTTTATTACAAGTACGCCAAATGCATCACTGTAATTTATAGTGCTTGGTGCTGTAACTTTGAAATTGATAGTTTTAGTTTCACCAGGATTTAAGGTTATATTAGTAGTATCCACTGATATCCACTGTGCAATTCCATCATCTGCAAAGAGAGTAATTTTACCATTGTTCTGCTCTCTTTTTTTATCAATAGATACTTGTAAAGTTCCTTTTCCAGTGTTCTGGACATTGACACTTCCAGTAAATGTTTGAGACGAGTTAAGGTTTATATTAAATTTAGCAGGTGATGCTAAGAGCCCTGCACCTGATACAGGCAATACAAGGACTAGAACATATACTGCTACTAATAATATACTTAAAAATTTTTTTTTCATGAAAATTCACTTCCAAAAGATTAAATTTAAAGTATGGGAGCTCTTTTTTTAAAATAAGTTTTTAACTAAAAAAATAAAAAAAGAAAGGAAAAAATTTATGTAGCAGCCTGTGCAACATGATATATGGTAGTTGTGTAGGTTCCAGGCTTTGTGTTCCATGGTACTGTTATTTTATATGTCACCGGTGTTGTAGGTGTTGAAGCTTGATCCGGTGTATCCCATGTTTTCACTGCTGAAGGTGTAGTGGTGAACGCAGTGTCTGGTACACTATTACCATAATCTGAGTACAACATGTTTGCTAATGGAATTGTTTCTGAACTACCTGAAAGTGCTCCACTAGCATATGTTGAAAGAGCTATTGGAACATTTGAGTAATCTTTTACAGTTTCATTACCTGAAAATGTAGTTGCAACATTATTAGCTACAAGATTTCCAAAATCAATATCACTTCCTTCATTACCATTCCAAAGAGTAGTAATAGCTACTAAACTTGTCACGTTTCCAGAAGCTGTTTGAGTTGCACTTGAAGTTGGATCTGCAGCAAATGAAGGCGATGCTCCAACAGCCATAATACAAACCAGTGCTACTGTAACAAATAGTTTATACATGTTCATATTAAATTTACCTCCTATTTTTTTTTTAAAAATCAAATTATCTTATCTATTCACAATATAAAAACATTTAAGGATCTATTAGTGACTATATTCACAAAAAGCCAAAAAATATGAGATAAAAATATAATTTAAAAATTATATTCATACTTTTAATCATAAAAAGCCTTTTTATCCAGATTTAGATTCAAACAGCCAGCATACTCTCAAAAATTTAAGTTCATTACATACTAGTTAACCTATAAAATCTATTTTTAAACGTTTATAAGAATTTAAAATTATAAAATTAATGAATAAAAACAGTTAAAGATTAAATGATTTATATATATTAAAAATAAAACACAATATACGTTATTAAGACATAAAAATTGATTTAAACAGAATATTAAGTTACCAACATAATAAAGTTTTGTGTAAAACTTATGTGACGATTAGATAAAACTTTATTTCTAAATTTATAATTCAATCAAAATATACATAAAACCATCTCAGTTTAAGCCAATATAGAATAAAAGAACAATTACAGCAATTAAAATAGAAAGTACTCCATTTATATATTCTAACAGAATATACATGAATAAAAAAATATTTTTCAGTTTCTAATGTATATATCCCATATGTTAATAAACAATGATAAAAAGGCACATTTTATTTATTAAGCTGTAATTTATACATTTAGAAAATAATATTGATTTAACTTACTTTTTTATTTACCTTTTTATTCATTTTTACATTTAAATTAATATTTTCTCGTTATTCTGCCAAATAAAGCGAGGTAACATTAAAATAGGATGAATAGGAAATATTATGTTTATTAAGATCATTTTTGATCTTTATTTAAGAAACAGAGGCATTAAATAGCTAATGGATATAAGGATTTAATTAAATTAATAACACCGTTGATCTTTATATTAAAAATAAGGGCATTAAAAGGAAAATAGCGAGAAATAAAAGATTTGTTCGGCGATTAAAGTTAATAAAAAATACGTAGTTGGAGGAACATCATATATGACAATTAAAATTATTATTGTTGAAGACGAAAGCATAGTAGCTTGGGATCTCGAACAAAGATTAAAATTATTGGGACATGAAGTGGTAGGTATAGCAGCTTCAGGTGCAGATGCCCTAAACTTAGTAAAAAATAATAAAGTGGATTTAATTCTTATGGATATAATTTTAAAAGGAAACTTAAATGGTATTGAAACTGCAATATTAATTAAAAAAGATTATAATATTCCTATTATTTATAATTCTGCTAATTCTGATTTTAAAACTCTTAAAGAAATCAAAAAAACTGAACCTTATGAATATTTAGTAAAGCCATTTGATGATACCAGACTGAAAAAAGCTATAAATAATGCACTTAATTATTAGCTAAGTATAAAGTAATTTGTGGAATTATAATCATATATTTCAGTATTTTATAAATATTATGCCTAATTTTAGCATAATTCCTTTTTAATAACATTTTTAAAATTATTTAAGATAATATTTGTAAAAAAGAAAGAATTATTGGATTTAAAAAAGAAAAAATGCCTATAATTTTTTAACGACTAGTTCAATGTCTGATGCTTTAACTGTTTTTCTTCCAGCGTGTTTTGCAAGTTTAACAGCTTCTGCAGCTATTTCTTCACCCATTTCTTCCAGTACTTTTGTTAACTCGTCCCTTGCATCATCACTTACTCTTTGCGCACCTGCGTTTTTTATTATTCTTCCAACTGGAGCAACTGGTAATTCAGTCATACCTATCACCTCATTTTTTATTTTATTATTATATTATCTCTTAGTAATTTTATATAAATTTATCGTTTAATTTTAGGATTATTTTAAAAATCATATCATTTTTACTCACATAAAGTCAATCAATACAATTTTTGAGCACTATATCTTAAATTATATAATTATGATATCAGCAGAAAAAATTTAGAATAAAAAAAAGTTAAATTCATTTAAAAAGGTTAGGAATAATCTCAAATTTAGTTTAATTAAATGTAATTTTCTAGTATTTTAAAAAGAATTCATAAGGATTACTTATGCATATTATAGTTTTTAAACTGCAACATTTATACCATTAGCATAGGCCAATAATCTCCCTCAGTTGTTCCCGGTTCATAAACTCCACTAAATTAAGTAATACACTTAAGTTCCGGGGCTCTAAATATACCAATTTAGTGTCCAGGCACACATCTTATTTCTGAAACTGAATGAATGTAATTATTATATAATGATTTAATTATTCACATACATAATCCAGTTAATTTATATTTTTAATGTATTTAATTAAAGTAGTGAATCTGGAGTACTATAAAATAAAAAGTTTAACATATTTACACCTTTAGGGATATATGTACAGCATTATATTTGCTATATTTTATTGATCTTAATATTTGACCCGTAATTACAACTTAATAAAAACAGAATTGCATAAAAATATCGAAGATATTTGAATTTTTAACTGTCAAAGATCAAGATTTTCATCAGCTATCAAAAATTCTTTGAATTTATGATCCATGTAAAGAATCGTAGGTTTTTGCATGCCACAAAAAACCAAGTTTTCTGTAGACTGTCAAAAATCATTGTGATTTTTGACGTGAAAAACACACAGTGTTTATCAACTTCGTTATAGCTAGATTTAACGAAGTATTTGGAACCCGGATTTATGTGCCAAAAAATTTTGATAACATAAAACCATCAAAAAAATATAAATGTAAAAAAGTCTTAATTTACATATTCAAACAATTTTATTAATTTTTGATGTAGCAACCCGTACCTAAGAAATCTATGAATATTTACTGAAATATGAATAGTGACAGTAAATAATGGCGTTGCGCTAATTTTAAACCATGAATAACTAATTACCGATTAAAAAGAGGATTTTATGAACTGGGATTTTTCAGAAATATCAGAGTCTTTTTTAAAGGATAATAAAGGAAAATTATTGGTAGAAGGTAATTTTGGCCTGGAAAAAGAGTGTCAAAGGATTATTTCCTCAGGTGATCTTGCATTGACACCTCATCCCCCAGTATTTGGGGACAAAACTAAAAATCCATGTATTACCACTGACTTTTCTGAAAGTCAGATCGAGATGATAACAGCAACCTTCAATTCAGTTGAAGAAGTATATGAAGAATTAAACACCATAAGCAAGGAGGTTGAAAGTAGCATAGGTAGCGAACTCCTATGGCCGCTCAGTATGCCTCCAAAACTTCCAGATGAAGAGCAAATACCCATTGCACGTTTTCCAGGTTCTGAAAATGGAAAAAATATGGAAATATATAGAAAAGGACTGGCAGTGAGATACGGTAAAAAAATGCAGATGATATCTGGAATTCACTACAATTTTTCTTTTGGCACTGAAATAATTGATTATTTATATAAAAAATTCGGGAACAAAAAAAATAAACGTTTATTTATTGATGAAATACATTTTGGACTTGCAAGGAACTTTTTACGATACAGATGGGTACTAATTTACCTTTTTGGCGCTTCACCATTCTGCCATCCTACTTACCATTCAGTTATAAACAGGGAACTTGAGATAATTCAAAAATGCTGCCCCAGCTGTGCAGAAATTATAGAAAATTTCAATAAATATGCAACATCTCTACGTGTAAGCAGATTTGGCTATTCAAACAGTCTTAAAAATGAGAAAATGTACTTCAACAGTTTGGAGGAGTATTCTACAAAGCTCCGTAAGATGATGTCAACTAAGGATGAAAAATATTCAAAGATGGGTATTTACAGGAACGGTTCTCAGGTACAACTCAATGAAAATGTCTTGCAAAAAGAAAACGAATTTTATTCTTCAATTAGATTGAAACAAACTGTTAGGGAAGGAGAAACACCTCTAGATGCGCTGGAAAAAAGAGGTGTGAAATATGTGGAAGTAAGGATTTTAGATTTAAACCCATTTGAGAAGCTGGGTTTAAGCATTGAACAGATGAACTTCCTTCAAGTTTTCATGCTATTCTGTCTGTTTGAAGAAAGTTCCCCCATCACCGAAGATGAACATAGCAAAATGAACTTAAACCACCAGCTAGTATCACTTTTTGGAAGAAAAAAAGATTTAATACTCCAAAAATATGATAACAAAGAGATTAGTCTGAAATCATGGGGAGAAGAGATATTTAAAAGGCTTAGAACTATAGCATATTTAATGTACCTGGGCACTGGAGACAGTAAATATGGTCTAAGTGTAGAAAAAGAACATCGAAAGCTTCTTGATATATCATTATTACCCTCTGAAATGATAAACATGGAAATGAAAGAAAATAATGAAAATTTTTTAGACTTTGGAACAAGATGGGCTAAAAATAATTTACAAAACAGCACCATCATAACTAATTTAAATAAAGACAATAGAGGCGAGTTATGCAAACAAACTATGAAAGATTAGAACTTTCAACTCAAATTGTTATAAAAGAAGCTTTAAAAAGGGGAGTTGAGGTAGAAGTACTTGACCCTGATGATAACTTCATTCGCTTAAAAAAAGGAAACAACGTTGAATATGTTAAGCAGGCTACAAAAACCTCTGTAGATACATATATAGCCCCCTTGATCATGGAAAACAAGGAAATAACAAAGTTAGTTCTTAAGGAGCATAATATTAATGTGCCTTCCAGTGTAACTGTGGGCAATATAAATGAAGCTTTAGACAAATATTCCAACTTTATACATAAAGATATTGTGATAAAACCTAAATCCACTAATTTTGGAGACGGTGTTTTAATATTAAAATGTTTAAAATCTAAAGAAGAATATATAAAAGCAGTTGCACATGCATTAAGATATGATAACTCTGTTATGATTGAAGAATTCGTACCAGGGAAAGAATATAGATTTTTAGTAATTGACGATGAAGTTGCAGCAGTGATGCACAGAGTTCCGGCAAATGTTGTAGGTGATGGAGTACAAAACATTAAAGAACTGGTTTTTGAAAAAAATATGAATCCCATGAGGGGTAAGGGGTATTTAACTCCACTTGAGAAAATCAGCATAGGTCCAGTTGAAGAGAATTACCTGGCTTCTCAAATGAAAAACATATCTTACGTTCCAAATAATGGAGAAATTGTATATCTCAGGGAAAATTCCAATATCAGTACAGGTGGTGACAGCATCGATTTTACAGATGATGTGCTGGAACATTACAAGATCATCGCCGTAAAATCAGCAAAGGCAGTAGGTGCAAAGATCTGTGGAGTGGACATGATCATCAAGGATATAAAAGCAGGACCAGATAAAAACAATCACAGCATTATTGAATTAAATTTCAATCCAGTACTTTATCCCCATAATTTTCCATATAAAGGCCAAAATAGACATGTTGAAAATAAAATACTTGATTTATTAAGGTTTTGATAAAAAAAAGTTATGCTAAATAGCTGAAGAAGTTAAATTTGACAGTGCTGTAATCAAGCCCTGATCAAATTCAGATAAACTCATATGAGAATTTAACCTTAATTTGTAAATTCTTCAGTTTCATATTCATTGAATACTTCTTCAAATACCCATTCCATGCTCAAATATCTTTCTCCAGTATCTGGAAGTATTACAACAATTCTTTTACCTTTATTTTCCTCTCTTTTAGCCAGTTTAAGGGCAGCCCATGTTGCAGCTCCCGATGATATACCTGCAAAGATTCCTTCTTTTCTTGCCAGCATTAACATGGTTTTTGCAGCATCCTCATCTTTAACTTTTATAATTTCATCAATCAAATCTTTTCTGAGCACATCAGGAACAAAACCCGCACCAATTCCCTGTATTTTGTGAGGTCCTGGTTGCCCACCAGATAGAACTGGGGAATTAGCAGGTTCAACTGCAACTGCTTTAAAATCTGGATTTTTTCCCTTTAAAACTTCTGCAATACCAGTTATTGTTCCCCCAGTCCCTACCCCTGCCACTACGATATCAACTTTACCGTCAGTATCTCTCAATATTTCATGTGCAGTTGTTTCCCTGTGAATTTTAGGGTTTGCAGGGTTTTTAAACTGCTGAAGCATCACGGCATTGGGTGTGTTTTCTGCAAGTTCTTCAGCTTTTGCTACTGCACCTTTCATTCCACCTGCACCGGGGGTGAGTACAATTTCAGCCCCAAAAAGTGCAAGCAGCTTCCGCCGCTCTATCGACATCGTATCCGGCATTGTAAGAATCAATTTGTAACCCTTTGCCGCTGCAACAAATGCAAGAGCTATACCAGTATTCCCACTTGTAGGTTCTACCAGTACAGTATCTTTATTAATTAAACCCTGTTCCTCCCCATATTCTATCATTGCAACCCCTATCCTATCTTTTACGCTGCTTAAAGGGTTGAAAGATTCTAATTTTGCTATAATTTCTGCATCTGCCCCTTCATTAATTTTGTTTAACCTTACCAAAGGGGTGTTACCTATAAGTTCTGTTGCATTATCTGCTATTCCTCTTTTTAACTCAGGTATCTTCACCATACTTCCACCACATAATAATATGTATATTTTTATTATTGTTTTTTTGCATTACTAAAACAGGGATTTTATAGGTGATTAAGTTTTTAAAAGAATGTAATTAAGTATATTCCCCAGAATAAATGGCTATTTCATTTATACAACTTAATTTTCTCTAAATATCCAAAAAGATCTTAAAATGTTTTTCCTAAAAATATTATTTAGATAGTATTTTATATGATATAATAATCACTATCTCCGAAATATATTAATATATTTGGGTTAAATAGCTAAAACTGTAATGTATATTAGTATAATGTAAAAATTAATGACTATAAATAATTAAACACTTTTTAAGGCTTATTGAGTTTTATTAAATCATTAGATTTAACAAAAATATTCAAAATACAGGTATTTAAAAATCTACAAATATCATAACTATTGATAAGTTCATATAAAACGATAATTAAGTCCAGAAAGAACAAAAATTACTATAGATAACTTAATTGACATTTAAAATCAGATTAGAGATTACTAACTAATATAAACATGTATACCCTAAAATCTTAGAATTTTAAAAGGTTAGACAAATGAAATTTAAGAAATCAAATAATAAAACAAAAGAAAACTCAGAAGATTTATTAAACAAAGCATATTCATGCAAGCCCAATGAATTAAAAGATTTACTTGAAGAAATTAAGGCAAAAATTAAGTCTGATGGTCACAGTGAAATTCTTTCCCGTGCAAAGAGTGTAACTACAACGAGGATGATTTTAAACCAGGAAAAAAGCAGCCAATGACTTATAAATACTTATTAAAAATAAATTTATTTAAAACATTCAATTTTAAGATTAAATCAATCTTATAATTTAAAATTCATTTTTCTCATTTGAAGATAAAAATATTGAACTGTTATCAGTTCTGATTCAATCCCAATACGTCTACATGACAATCAATAACTCTTTTTACACTGCCAGTCCTAATTTTTAAAAAAGTTAATTTTAGGTTTAATGAGCTTAAAATTAAAACAGTTTAAAAAGTATGAGTATTTTATAAAACATGTTAGTTTGAAAAAGTTTTAAGTGAAAAATAAAAAGTATAAGCCTTACAGAAGTTTATAAAACTTCTGCAGCCGCTGAACCTGAATTCGCAGGCTTCAAACACAAAAGTGTTTGAGGCATACTCCCAAAATTATTGATTTTGGTTTTTAAAAAACTTATAAATTTTTAACAGCTAATTCTATGTCTGATGCTTTAACTGTTTTTCTTCCAGCGTGTTTTGCGAGTTTAACAGCTTCTGCTGCTATTTCTTCGCCTTTAGCTTCTAAAGCTTTTGCTAAAGCTTCTGTTGCATCTTCGCTTACTCTTTGAGCACCAGCATTTTTTATGATTCTTCCGACTGGAGCTAATGGTAATTCTGCCATAAACATTCACCTCATTTTTGTTTTGTCAATATATCCTATTTAAACTATCCTATATATATTTATCGTTTAATCCTGTGATTATTTTAAAAATTATATCATTTTTACTCACATAGAGTCGATTCATACCATCTTTTTGGTACAATATTAAAAATTTAGAGAAATAATGCACATAAATGCTTTTGCACATATCCACAAAAATGAAATTAAAATATCACAGATTAATATTAATATTTTGCTCAAATACCTGATCTTAGACACTTACAATTACAAATGCCATATTTCAATTTAAAAAAATAAATCAGTGAAATCTATGATTTCTGGGTATCACAATCAAAGATTGTGAAAACCCTGCAAAAATAAAAAATTTTGAGGAAATTTGTAATTCTTACCACTTTTTCGCAAGTTTACGAATCTACAAATATTTGAAGATTTGTAATTTCCGAACCGCAAAAAAAAACAATGTTTTTGAGGATTTTGATCGAATTATTGAAATCCTCTGAAGAATTCATCAAACTCATCTACACCCATAGGTTCTGGAATAACAAAATCTTCATTGGAGTATATAGATTTTGCAAGCTCCCTATAAAGATCTGCCTGTTCAGATTCTCCAAATTTCTCAATAACGGTCTTTGCATCGATTTCGCTCTTTTGAACCATTTCACTGCGAGGAATAATACCTATAACCTTGCTTCCAACTTTACCCGCGAATTCACTTACAATCTGAACCTCATTTTCAATTCCTCGACAGTTGCAGATGATGCCCCCAAGGTTACTTTTAAGCTTTTTAATACCCCTGCAGATATTATTAGCGGCATATAATGCCATATACTCTCCAGAAGTCACTATATAAACTTCGTCAGCAAAATCTTCCCTAAGAGGTACTGCAAATCCGCCGCAGACCACGTCTCCAAGCACGTCATAGATAATAATATCTATATCATCAGAAAATGTCCCCAGTTTGTCTAGAAGCCCCATTGCAACTATAACACCTCTTCCAGCGCATCCAACTCCAGGTTCAGGACCTCCACTTTCCACACATTTAACATTTCCATATCCTTCAAATAAAACCTCTTCAATGGATGCGTTCTTCTTTTTTTTTACAATATCAAGGATAGTAGGCAATCTTTTACCTATAAGAGTCCTTGTTGTATCAGCTTTAGGGTCACATCCAATTACAAGCACGTTATAATCTTTAGAATAGGCTGCAGCTATATTGGAAACAATAGTGGATTTTCCAATTCCACCTTTACCATAAATAGCAATTCGCTTACTCATTCCTTCCTCACCAAAGCACCTATGATATCTCCCCTTGTTATAATACCTACCAATTTGTTATTTTCATCAACCACAGGGAGCCTGTTGACGTTATGTTTATCCATTAATGCTGCTGCATCAGAAATTGAAGCGTCTTTTTTTGTGGTTCTGACTTTTTTGGTCATTATTTCGCCGACTAAGACAGATGCTGCCTTTCTTACATCGTTTGCTATCTCTTCATATCCAACTTCCATTCTTACAGGAAGTTCAATTAAATCAAATGGGGCAGGTAACAGCAGGTTAAGGTTAGGAGAATGAACTTCAATAAGTTTCATTATATCCCCTTCGCTTACAATACCAATTATTTTATCATCTTCATCAACTATTGGGGCCCCACTTATATTTTTTCCCCTTAAAACTTCTGTAACATAAGCTATTGTATCAACATCTTTAAATTTAACTACATCTTTAGCCATAGCATCTTCTACAGTTATCATAGTGATAATTCCTCCGTGATGTACTCATCTATTATAAAATTTATACAATCTATATGAATATTAAGGAAGACCACATTCTTATAGATTTCTTAGAATCAAGAGACATCCATAATTATATAAAAAAATTTACACAAAAGGATTAAATTACCTGCTGAACTTCCTCTAATCCGGAGTCCTGGGCGTAAGGAATTAAGAGACTATTTAGATTCACAATATTATCATTATCCATAAATTAATAAAATTACAAAATCATCACTATTAAAGCTAAATACCAGGCAGCTACTAAAAAAATAGTTTAATGATTATCTATATCTTTTTCAACAAAAATAAAATCTTCATCATGGTTTAAGATGTATTCTTCAGCGGTCCAATTAAGCTTTCTTAAAGCAGTTTCTACCGTTTTAAAATTCTCTTCACTGTATGGAAAAGTTACCCACGCAACACAAGTGGCTTTTTTTTCAGAATCCAATTCTATTAATCTTTTAATTACTAAATCCAATGTTGTTATTCTTTTCATTTTTAATAATTCAACATCATCCTTGTAATTCATTATAATCCCTCAAAAGAGTATAAGACATTAAATTTTAAAAATAAGCTTTAAATGCCTTATACCTCTTTGGTTAGAAGTTTTTGATATATTCAATCTTTTAATGCCCAAGAGAGCATTTTTGATGGAGGATTCATGGCAAAATAGCAAAGTAATAATTAAAGAGGTTATATTTAACTAATTATAATTACTCAATCAATACCTTTACCACTACAAAGAATAAATTAGCGCTTTTTATATATAATACTTTCCATTTGTTTAGTATTATTACTTTCAAGGTTAATTTAGTCCAAATTGTAATACCCAACTAGAAAAATCTTTTTAAAGCAGTTCTTTATCTATAAAAATAATGTTTTCATCATAGGTTAGTCTGTAATCTTTTCTATTCCAGTTTAGCTCCTTTAATGATTCTTTTATTAGTTTAAGATTGCTTTTGCTGTAAGGAAATTTCACCCATGCAATACATGTATTTTTATCTCCAGATTCTCTTTCAAGTTTTTTAAGTTGTTTTTTAATGTTAATCGACTCAATTTTATTACTAGATTCCATTTTAACACCACAATTGAAGGTTAAGTTACATTTAAGAAGAGAAAGTGATGGCAAAGAGGGATTTGTTAATAATTATGCCAACGAATTCATGTTTAAATAATACTTTATTGTAGTTTTGCCATCACAGACAGAAAATTGGTTTTCAATATATTTAACACTTTCTATTTAATTTTTATTATTACTATTAACCTCCATACTTGCTTTTTAGTAATAAATAAGTAAATTTATTACTCTAAACCATGAAAAACTTTATTTTATATTAATTTATAAAGATTACAAATATAAAATAAAATATTTTTACAATTAGCCCAGAAATCCATAGAGATATCGTAATAATTTTCATTTAAATTTAATTGAAATAGTAATACTATTTAATAAAAAGCTAATATTTATATATGTTAAAATTTAATGATTATTAAGTGGTAATGTAATGTTGAGAAAGTTTAGGATAGAGGCGACTATACTATTCCCAATATTATCCATAATTACATATCACCGGAGCATAATTATGGATTTTACCACTTATTTTTACATAATATTGTATCATACCACATAAGGTAAAAATAAAATATAATGAAGTTTGTCATTGTATTCATTTTATTCCTAGATCATGAAATAGGGATAAAATGATTTGAACAATAATTATTCCCCATAAAGTTTAAATGGGACTAAAGCATTGGAAAAAAATAAAAAAAGAATAAATGGCTTAAAGGGATCCATACATGCAGCGTACATTCTCTGGGACTATTATTAATCCAAAAAAATAGAAAAACATCGAAAAATAAATGTGATAATAAGTAGAAAGTCTTTAAAACCTATGAATAATTAAAAATAGTTTAATTATTACTTATTGCAGCCCACATGTTCTTAAAACTATTTGGAAATAATAATCACACGAAACTGAGGCAGGTAATAAAATGGAAAAATCAAAGAAAATAGGCCATATTTCGGAAGATAATCTAAGTAAAACATTTTATATCCCCAAAAACAAAGCACTCGAAAAACCTACGGTTTTCGGTGCGTCAAACACGATGTGTTTGACAGTTTTCGAAGGCCCTAAAAATAGAAAATTTTTAGATGTTGAAGAAAATAAGCAGTATTTTCTGAACACTAAAAATAGAAAATTTTTAGATGTTGAAGAAAATAAGCAGTATTTTCTGAACACTAAAAATAGAAAATTTTTAGATGTTGTCAATTTTCATGGACATATTTGTCCTGGAATAGCTATAGGATACAGGGCAGGGAAAATAGCCATTAAAAAACTCAACATAACTGATGAAAAGCTTCTGACAATCGTAGAAAATGACAGCTGCAGCATAGACGCAGTGCAGGTTATAACCGGCTGTACCTTTGGAAAAGGTAATTTAATATTTAAAGACTACGGAAAACATGTATACACCTTCATAAATAAAGATAATAGGAATACACTGCGTTTATCTTTAAACAAAAATATAGACGAAATGTATCCTGAATTTGACATGCTCCGAGACAAAATATTTTCTGGATCAGCCAGCAACGAAGATAAAATGGAATTTAAAAATCAGAAAAATGAAATAACTCAAAAAATTCTGGACATGCCCAACGATGAATTGTTCAATATTAAATCCGCAGAAATTAGAATCCCTGATAAGATCCAGATGTTTCAGTCTGTTAAATGTGATATATGTGGAGAACTCGTTGCAGTACACAGGGCACGGATAAAAAGGGGCAATGTTATGTGTATTCCATGTTTTGATGAATATTTAAAAACATAACAAATGCTAAAATAAGTTTAGAATTAATCCAATTAAAAGTTGGCGGTTAAATTATAATATCCAAATAATCTAAATTCTTAAATTAACTCAGGCACGAATTTTGGAATTAGATAAAACTATGCTAAGACATAGAAGACATTCTCAGGTGATTAACTTCATTTTCAGTCCTATCATATATTTTCTGTAACTACAATAAGAAACCTTCAAAACAAAGATAAACCCTTTTTGAAAAACGTTGTTATTTGTTAATTAGCCATGAATTTTGCAGGACGAAATAAAATGTCAAATGATTTTAATAAGTTTATGTTATCTTCCTAATAAGTACCGATGTATTATTTACTTTGCCCGTTGGAAAAACCCTTCCAAGCTCCATGAAACCATCTAAATCATCATGTTTTATGGGCGTGTAAAGAATTGCCCTCATACCGCTGTAAGTTCTGTAAAGAATCTTGGTTTCAGGTTCAACTGATTCGTGAACATGTTCAAAAACTCTCATTTTAGGTTCTGCAAACGCCGCAACCATAACACCATCATAGTCCATGTGGGAGAGTACAGTTTCATCCCCATCAACAACATTTATCTGGGAGCTGAGTCCAAGCTTTTCAAGAACTTTCCTTGAAAGATCCGCTATTTCCGGAAC
This sequence comes from Methanobacterium veterum, assembly GCF_000745485.1. NCBI lineage: Archaea > Methanobacteriati > Methanobacteriota > Methanobacteria > Methanobacteriales > Methanobacteriaceae > Methanobacterium > Methanobacterium veterum. Next base: position 114,552 of record NZ_KN050694.1, on the reverse strand, counting down.
TACTTCAATACTGGTGCCTTTAACGCCGAAAAATTTATTGAACATTATAATTGTTAAAGGAAGAGGCCCACCGCCTATAAAAACAAGTTTATCCCCTTTCGAGAACTTTGCAAGGTTTTCTTCATTGTTTACAAGCTTTTCATACCGGTGATAGAAATGGAATGATGAAAGCTTAGCCCATGGATCTTCAGCTTCCAGTATCTCTTTTGCCTTATCTATTTCCAGGTTGGTTCCTACATCAACATAGAACTTCCTGATAGTCTTGAGGGCTTGGTTCATTCTTTCATTTTCCAGTATGTGTTTTGCTGAGTCAAAGTCAATGCTTTCATCATGTGCAATAATTTCAACAGCATCTAAGATAGGTATAACTTCCTCTAAAGGATATTCCCCTATTTTACAGCCATCGTACTTTTCAAGTGATTTGCATATATTTACAATGTTTCCCCAATATTTGTAACAGCTCATTTAAACACCTTCATGATTATTTTTTCATAGAACTCCTTTAATATCACTGTTTTTTTAAAGATATACCTCTAAAAATCCATATAATTCCGAATCTTGTTTTTAAAATTTCATGTTATTGTCTTTTTTTTATTTCATAGAAACTCAAAGTCATACATGTTTTAATACACATTTTAGTATATATTCAAACTATAATATAAAGAATATTACTAAAACGGCTTAAAACAGGGTAAAAGTATTACAATAATCGTCCCAGTATTACTTTATGGGAGAATTGTGGTTTAACGCAACATAATTTATTTAATAGAAATTTTTGCAGATTAAAATTCAATAATAAAAAATTAGAGTTTCATAAAATAAGATCTAAGGTCTGTAAGAAAGTTGTATTATGGATTTGACGTTTTAAACTTCTTTTTTAATGATTAATGATGTATTGTTCACTTTATCTGTAGGTAAAACCATATTTTCCATTTTAAACCATTTAAGTACATCTTCTGTAACTGGAGTATATAAAATTGCCCTCATACTCATATAAGTTCGGTAGATGGCAGGAATAAATTGATCTATTTGTTTCCTTATGTGTTTTTAAATATCCTTTCTTTTGGTTCGGCCAGCGCAGCCACCATCATAACATTATACTCCAAATGGTTGAGGTGTGTTTCGTCTCCCACTACCCATCTATATTATGGTTTAAACCCATTTTATTTATTATTTTCTTTGAAAGTGCAGTAATTTCTGGAATAATCCCTATACTTATGCCATGCACCCCCCTAAAATCTATTTAACATTATCAAAGTAAGAGAAAGCAGTCTACCCCCATAAAAGCAACTTTTCCCCCTTTAAATTTTAATGCAGACATCCCTAAGTGCATGTTCCATCAGGGTAATCATAGTTTAGATTTTTTGTTTCAATCACCGGCGTTTCCATTAGATATTCTCCAATTGACAATAGGTTTAAATATCTTTGTTGTATATTATATTGTCAGTTAATATAGATATAGTGATGTGTATTACTAAATTGGACTTTTTCATTCAAAAAGTATTAAACAATGCCATATACAGCAAAGGAGAGGTTCATATTACTTATTTCAATATAAAACAAATGACAGAAGAAGATGTAAAACATTACAGCGTTAAAAATTTCATTTTTAAAATAATAAATGAAGAATTTGGCTATGGTTACGTTCCAGAATACCACCATGACATCATAAACATGGAAGACTATTATATTAAACCTGATAAAAGCGTATTTTTACTTGCAACCCATAACAATACCGGAAATTTAATAGGAACTCTTGGAATAAGGGCTTATGACAAAAATTATGATATATTTAATGGGGTTTATAATTCAAAAAGTACTGCAAGCATTTGGAGAGTTTTTATAGATAAAAGATGGAGAAGAAACGGTGTTGGCTCCAAATTAGTAAGCACTGCAGAAAAGTTCTGCAAAGATAAAGGTTATAAAAACCTGTACCTCCATACGCAAAAGATAGTGGATGGTTCGCTGGATTTCTGGCTTTCAAAGGGATACATAATTACCAGAGACATGAAAAATGAATTAGGAACTGTGCACATGGAAAAAATTATATAATTAAATTTAAATTACTGAAAATTTAAGGATATGAAGTAAAATCTCTATCATTGCTAAAAATCAGAAATATAAACCACTAAAAAGATTATCAATTGTTAAAAAAATAAAAAAAATAAATTAAATTTTCATGAAATCTTCCTTTTCATCAAGAAAGCGCCCCCTGCAAGGCCTCCAATAACACCAATTAAGATACCTGCTGCAAACGGCGTTGCAAATCCTCCACTGCTGTTATTTGAAGTTAACAGAGTTAAACCATTTTTAATATCCATCTCGTCGGCGGAGCACACAAATACTCTATTTGACACATTGGAGTTATTAGCTATAAATTCACTGACCGTGCCCTGATAGGCCACTGCCAGAATTCTTTTATTTGGATTAGATAATGCATGTTCAAGTTGATGGGCAACTTCATCATCAGATGTAAATTTGTATACACTGGCATTCACGCCCATTTCATCCACCACTTTCTTGGCCAGTACCCCGCTTGAATTATCAGCAATTACAATGGTTGATTGAGGTGTAACATCCACCCCATGAGCACTGACAGATGCTATGGTCCCCATTATCAAAATCAATAGGCATATAACTTTTATTTTCATTTTAATATCTCCTCACCCTTATTCAGTGTTAAAAGTTCAGGCTTAACGCCTGATAGTGCTGATACAATTAATACGTTCGCAATCCCTTCAATAACCGCTACAAACAAATAGAATGGAATCAAAGTAGCCATTAACATGTCTAATGTTGCAACTCCTGCTGAAACCAGCATCAAGGCCTGGGCTATTGTAGCCATGGCTATTCCCATTAATGTGCCTGCAAAAACACTTAACCTCTTATCAAGATCTAAAGTTAGTTTATAGAAGAGATATGTTGAAAAGCTCAGTACTATTCCCATAGTCATAGTATTAGCACCCAAAGAAGTTATGCCTCCCATTCCTAAGAAGAAAAACTGTACAATAAGGCATAAAAATTCCACTGCAACACCGCTTAGAGGACCAAGCAAAATAACCACCAGAGGTATCAGGAAAAAATGCATAGGTACTCCAAATGGTGAGGGTATCGATAATGAAGATGCTACAAATGTAGCGGCTGCAAATATGGCCGTTGCCACAATTTTTTTCTCCTTTTCTTCAGTTCTGGAAAGTTTGAATATATATACTGCCATTATAATAATGGTTAAAATCCAGTAAATCGCAGCCTGCCATAACGGTATAATTCCATCAGGTAAATGCAGAATAAAACCTCCTTTTTAAATTTAAATGTTATTATAAAACAAAGATTATTTGAATAAACTGCCCTTTAAAAAGAGTCCAACAGCTCCCAATCCTATTAAAAGAAATACTGCAATAGCAGCAGTGTTCCACGGCGAGTTGTTTAAATTTTTGGAAGTTGCATTTGTATCAGACGTGTTTGAATCAGAAGTTGTATTAGCAACTTTACCAGATTCAGATGTATCAGCAGACTGATCTCCAGAATTGTCAGCACTACCTGAAACAGTTCCAGATTGTACAGACTTTCCATTATTTGTACTGCTCGCGCTTGATGTGCTTCCTGAACTGCTTGTACTTCCCGTACTCTTTTTAGTGTTTGCACCTGTACCACTGGTACCTGTTGTTCCGCTATCCGTGCTCTGATCTGATGTTTGATCAGAAGTAACTTCTTCAGGATATACTGTACCGTGTCCTGGATGTGCCGCGGCACTGCCACAAATAAACAGAACAAATAGAACTGCCAACACCAGTAATACCATATGTCGCTTAATTGCCCTATTTTTCATATTTTCACCTTCTTTTTGTTGACAAACTCAATTTATAGCACAGTTATATTTAATACTTGTTATTAATTTTTTATTATTACTTTAAAGCTTAAAATATATGCTTTAGTAATAAAAATCAGGTGAAGTTAATACTTTTAACTACCATAAGTTTAAAATCTTATTAACAAATTTTAAATTTTTTAAAATTAACTATTGTTACTTTCTCATAGTATTAAATGACTATAACAACTTTTATAGTACTAATCATTCTCTAATTTATTTTAAAATGACAAAAAAATTTTAAATAAAACAAAAATGAATAAAATTTAGATTATTTATTATTAAAATAATCGATATCCTTTTTTAGTTATAATAACATAGGATAACCTTTAAAAATCTAATAAAAAGTTAATATCCTGCATTATTACTAATGCAATACCTTAAAATATGTTAAAAAGTAGTAAATTAGTTGTTATAACTATAAATCTTAAATAAAAATGAAGAAATGCTATTTTTCATTATAAACTAAAAAAATAAAAAAAAATGGGAAAAATATTTTATTTCCTCAGGAATCCTAGAATACTACCTTTAAAGAACCCTACAACAAGAAGTCCTCCGCAGAGAATAGCACCTATAGCTATTAACAAGTAGTTCATCTCAGATTCTTCAGACTGAGGAGCAGCTTTGGAAACTTCATAGGTATTACCCTGTTGGGCACCAGGAGTTTCTCCTGCTTGATTGGTAACTTCAGTCTGAGTAGCTGCACTAACAGTAGGTCCCGAATCACCTACAGATCCAGTTACCTGTCCGTTACTGTTGCTAGAAGTTTGCTGAGAATTACTTGTGGAATTTCCATTATGGTTGCCATTTTGTCCATTTTGTCCATTCTGGCTTCCATTATTGGAATTACCCTGATTTAATATATCAGACAAACTACGTACTGGAAGGCCTTTTACATATGCAAGAGCACTTTCATTACTAGTTCCGCCGGCTTGAAGCCGTGCAAATTCTTGTGCTGTGATATATGTCTCATGAGAAGTAACGAGACTTAACGGCTCTTTAATATAAGGACTAGATTCTCCTTTATACATACTGATGAAAGCAGAAATCATTGCTTCTCTTTGGGCTTCACTGGTAGTTAAACCGTCCAGGTTATAGGTAGGCCATTTGAAACTTACAATAGCTACTTTTCCAGTTTTGGTATCTGGATCCCAAACAACAATCATTCCTTCTTCAGTTCCACCAGGGAGATACTCTGATGTAGTTTCTTCCCCAGAAAGCCTCTGATCCATATAAGTTCCCATTCCTGGAGAAACTCCTAAAAGGTAGACCAAACTATCATCTTTACAGTATATACTTGATGCCATCCAGAAGTAGCTTTGATTACCACTTAAAGGATAGTTCTTTTGTATATATTCTGTTATGAAGAATCCAGGTTGTACTCCAGGACATGCATGGTCGTGGAACAGGAATGTCAGCAGCTGGTCAAATGCAGGATCATTTCTCCAAGCATTGGCTATGCTCTGTATATTGAACCAGTTTCCGTCTGGAATGAAATTTGTACTTAGATCACTTACCGTGGTTGCGTTGTTCAATGCAACAGGCCCTATATCATTTACCTGTTTACCCTCGCTATTGTTCCCAATAAAGAACTTACCTGTGGATGGATCGTACCTCAGGTACACCGTACTCATGGTTTTGCCATCTGCTCCTCTTAAAACGAATGTAAACCACAGTGGTTTCCATACTGCCATATGAATAGGTAACAGGGTTGATCTGCTTAACCTTGAACCTAGAACATCGTATATTCCGTCCCAGGCTGCTTCGGTACTTTGACCGTTAAGGTAAACGTAACCTGCAGAGGTTAAAACAACTAGATCTCTATCATCTTTTTCCAGATCAATGCCTAACTCTTTTTTGAATATACTTTTAGCTATATTAGAAGCATTAGTACCAATATTCTTAATTTGATCATATGTTAATGATCCGTTACTGGTACTAGTAGTAGCTCTAGTAGCTTTGGCTAAATTTAAACTTTTAATATATTTTAAGTCTAATCCATGTGCATTTTGAGCTGCAAATCGAGTTTGACCCTTGTTAGTTGCATTGACAGCTGTAGGGAATGTAACATTGGTTGCAGTTCCTACTATGTAGTAGTACTGTTCTTCAGTCAATCCAGTAAGTTCCATGTTAAATTTTACAAGGCTTCCAGGATCGTTTTTAATCTTTTGAATCAACCATGTGTTATATTTCAATTCCTCAAGACTACCCCAGCTAGTTATCTTATACTGAGCTTGGAAAGCTTTTTTATTGGCTTCATTATCATAAGTCATTATAATAAGTGAACCTGTTCCAGGCACATCAACTACGTATGATTTAGTTCCATCAGCGTTGGTTACTACTTTGTAGGTAGTATCTGTCCAGCGAATGAACCCTATCATGTTAGTAGTAGCTCCAGTAGCTGTGGTGTCAAATCCTACGTATCCACTTTTACCAGGGGTAGCATCCAGGAAATAGATTACTGCATCGTCATCAGACCCTCCAGGAACTCCTATAATTTTATAAGAAGTTATATCTCCAGGAGATCCAACTCCTCCAGAAGTTGCCTTTATAGGAGGGTAATATTTGAGCAAGGCCTGAACTATAGAGTATCCACCTAAAGTTCCCTCACAAACATGCCCATGGAAAGTTGCTTCTCGAAGCACGTCATTAGAAACACCATCTGACCATGCGTTGGCTAAACTTGCAAATGCAAATGCATCTTCTCCGGATACATTCTTAAAGTAAGTATTCCACTGTTTTTTAGTCATGTTTTCTGAGATGGTGCCTAAATATGCGGGTGTCAGTGAACCATTCAAGAAAACAACTGCCTGTAAACTTGTTCCTTTTTTCACTATGAAAGCAAAATCAACAGGATCTGTTGCGGTCTGTCGAAGCATCAACAAATTACCTTTACCATAGGTTATTTTGCCACCTGATCCATTCAAGATACCTTCAATACAGTCTTCGCTGGTAACGCCCTTATATTTTGGCACACCTGCTGTAGTTATAGCCAATACTTTATCTGCTTTAGAAAAATTCAACAATTTATCTGCCTTTTTAGTTGCCTCTCGACCTAATTTATAAGCAGCAGTAGCTTTCATGTTAAAAGTTGCACTGCCGTACAGGTTAGTGTCTGTAGCATTGGCAGAATTAAAAAACACAGCAATCATCTGACTTTGGGTAGTATAACCCGGTGCAGAAACGCTGACGTTGAACTTAGTACCATTTACAGCTCCAGCATAATCAAAACTTAATTTATAACCTTTAAAAGCCATATCATAAGTCTTGGTGGCATTAATTTTCGCACCTTTACTATCTTTGACAGTTATTTCTGGATTAATAGAATCAGAAGAATACTCATAACCCACTTTCACACCAATTATGGGATCTACTACATGATGACTACCTGCAGAAGTTGAATTGGTTAAATTACTTCCACTACCATTTGTAGTTGATGAGTCTGCAGCTGACGCTGCACCACAAATAAACAGTGCAAATAGAACTGTTAACACTAGTAATACCATATGTCGCTTAATTGCCCTATTTTTCATATTTTCACCTCCTTTTTGTTGACAAAAACAGTTTATTGTACAGTTATATTTAATACTTGTTATTAATTTTTTATTATTACTTTCAAACTTAAAATCTCAGCTTTAGTAATAAAAAACAGATGAAATTAATAATTTTAACTACCCCCAGTTTAAAATCTTATTAAAAAGTTTAAAATCTTTTGAAAATAGCATTAGTTATTTTTAGATAATATTAAATAAATATATCAATTTTAAAACACTAATAATCCCCTAGATTCTTTTAAAATAACAGCAAAAATTTTTAAATAAAATAAAAATGATTAAATTTTAAATTATTCACTATTAAAATAATTAATGGCCGTTTTTAGTTACAATAACTTCTTTTATCCTTTAAAAGTATAATCAAAAGTTAATATATGATATTATTACTAATTAAATACCCTAAAATATGTTTAAAATTGTTAAATTAGCTTTTATAACTGTACATATTAAATCAAAATGAATAAGAAGATATTTTTCATTAAAAAATAAAAAAAAGGAAAAATGTTTTATTTTCTCAAGAATCCCAGAATACTACCTTTAAAGAACCCTACCACAAGAAGTCCTCCACAGAGAACAGCTCCTAAAGCTATTAATGCATAGTTCAAATCAGACTCTTCAGAATTAGGAGAAGCTTTGGAAACTTCATAAGCATTACTTCCAGCACTAGGAGTTCCTTCATCAGTAGTAACTTCAGTCTGAGTAGCTGCACTAACAGTAGGCCCAGAATCACCTACAGATCCAGTAGCAGAACCAGTACCACTGCTTGAAGTACCCTGAGAATTGCCTTGAACTCCATCAGGAGCTTCTACTACAGCAGTTCCATTATTATTTTGAGTACCATTCTGATTATGAGTACCATTCTGATTCAGTAAACTTATGAGATCTGCTTGTGTACGCACAGGTAAGCTCTTAATATACTCCAGAGCATTGAGAGATCCACTACCTCCAGATATGATTGCTTGCCACTCTTCTTCAGTTACCCAAGTATCAACAGTCCTGGTTATTGACGGTCCAGAAATCAGGTTTGGTATAGTCGCTAACTCCGCAAGACACTCTGGTGAGTTCCAGTCGTCGTGTTTTTGGAGTACTTTATAAAGATTTATATAGTTTTCATAGGAGTTACCACCTGAAAATTTGGGACTGGTCAAATTTAGTATAGCTACTCTTCGGGTTTTAGTTTTGCTGTCGTATATACTGATAATTCCAACTTCACTACCTGCTGACTCCATTCGCTGGTTATAATAGGTTCCAGATCCTGCAGAAACTCCTAAGAGATATGATAAAATATCATCTCTACAGATGTCATTGGTAGATACGTAAGAGTACTGTTCATCTTCTCCTATAGGGAAATTATCATAAACGTAGTCAGTGATTAAATATCCTGTTGAACTACCTCCACAGACGTGATTGTGCCATAACCATGCCATTAAGACATCGTATGGTGGGTCGTACGGGAGTACCTGGTCTATTATACAAGTAGATTCGTTCTTTACAGTGAAATTACCTGTTTCTGGATCGTAGGTAAGAGTTTTACTGATATAAGTTCCATTTTGTACCAGGGTGAACTGGAAGAATAACGGATTAAACCTTGCATTGTGCTGAGACAGTAATGTTGCTCTGGAAAGTCTGGATCCTAAGACATCATAGATTCCATCAAAGGCCATGTCCATTACCTGTTCATTGACACGTACATAACCTGCAGACGTGAAGACTGTGAGGTTAGGGTCATCTTTCTCCAGAGTAATGCCGTCTGCTGCAAATAATGCAATGGCTTTGTTAGCAGCATCTATTCCGATCTGTTTAATCTGAGCCTCTGTTAGTTTTCCAGTAGCGTAATTTGTAGCAGTTTTCTGGTTCACCAGGTTAGTCAGTCCAAGTCCTAATATATAGTCCATGTCTAATCCACGTGCATCGCATACAACATTTTTGGAGTCTACTCCTCCAGTCAGGTTGTTGTGAACTTCTGCAGTTATATTGAAGACGTACAGTATATCCACAAGGGAGTCTGGGTCTTTTTCTAATTTGTTTATTAACCATGCATTGAATTTTAACTCGGATGCTATACCTGAGTAAGCTTTAAGACCGGTTGCATTTTTGTATTTCTGCACTACCTTGTCTTCATCGAAAGCCATTATTATGAGAGTTCCTTTGTTGCTTTTTGCATTCCATCGGATGAATCCAACCATGTTGTCAGCAGCACCTGAGCCACTGGTTTCATATCCCACCCAAGAACGTTTTCCTGAGGTTAAATCTAAGGAATAGATGAACGCATCATCATCTGAATTGCCAGGCACACTAACTGCCCTGTAACTTGTTGCTTCCAGTTCTCCAGTATTTCCATATACCCCCGGAGGGTAATATTTGAGCAGGAGACTTATCATAGCCTGTCCACTGATGGTTCCAAGGCAAACATGGCCGTGGTATGCAGCTTGTCTCAGTATATCTGTTGATAATCCTTCTTTCCAGGCATTAGCCAGGCTGACATATCCAAATGCAGCATCACCAAATTTTGGAACAATTGTTTTCTCCCATAAAGTCTGGTTGATAGCAGAGAAAGTACCTTTATAAGCTGGTGTTAATGAACCATTCTTGAAAAACGCTGCAGTCAGTGCATTCCCATTCATAACCACAAAACAGAAATCCAGTGGATCTGTTCGAGTTGATTGGAATGTTAGCAGGTTTCCCTGACCGTAACTGATCTTACCGCCAGAACCGTTTAAAATACCCTCTAAACAGTCCTCAGTTGTGGTCCCATTTAAATAAGCTAAACCAGCAGTAGTTATAACCAGCACTTTATCTGCTTTTGAAAAGTTTAAAAGCTGATCTGCCTTTTTAGTTACCTCTCGACCTAATTTATAAGCAGCAGTAGCTTTCATGTTGAAAGTTGCGCTGCCGTACAGGTTAGTGTCTGTAGCATTGGCAGAATTAAAAAACACGCCGATCATCTGACTTTGAGTAGTATAACCCGGTGCAGAAACGCTGACGTTGAACTTAGTACCATTTACAGCTCCAGCATAATCAAAGCTCAGCCTATAACCTTTAAAAGCCATATCATATGTCTTGGTGACATTAATTTTCACACCCTTGCTATCTTTGACAGTTATTTCTGGATTAATAGAATCAGAAGAATACTCATAACCCACTTTCACGCCGATTATGGGATCTACTACATGACTATTATTTTGTGGAGATAACTGCGATACAGAATCAGTACTATTCTGTATAGATAAGTTCAAATCGGAACCAGTACCATTACCTCCAATAGTTGATGAATCTGCAGCCGACGCTGCACCACAAATAAACAGCGTAAATAGAACTGTTAACACCAATAATACCATATTTCGCTTAATTGTCCTATTTTTCATATTTTCACCTCCTTTTTGTTGACAAACTCAATTTATAGCACAGTTATATTTAATACTTGTTATTAATTTGTTATTATTACTTTCAAGCTCAAAGTCTCAGCTTTAGTAATAAAAATCAGGAAAAATTAATACTTTTCACTGCAATAAATTTAAAGTATTATTAAAACCATTCATACTCTTTCAAATTAACAATAGTTAATTTTAAGTACTATTAAATAACTACAACAGTTCTAAAATACCAAAAAACCTTTAATTAGTTTTAAAATAAGGATAAAAATTTTTAAATAAGATAAAAATTACTGAATTTTAGATTATTTATTATTAAAATAATTAATAGCCGCTTTTAGTCAAAATAACATCAGCTACCATTTAAAAATCTAGTCAAAAGTTAATGTATAGCATTATTACTAATGAAAATACCCTAAAATATATTAAAATGCGGCAAATTACTTGCTATAATTATACATCTTAAATCAAAATAATGGGGCAAACATATATCTTTTATCTGCCATGTAATTTACCCCTAATTAAAAAACCCGCTACAAACAGGGCCACTATGACTACGACTGCTAAAGCAATTTCCCAATAAAAGCTTTTTAAATCTCCAGAATTTGTAACGCTTTCATTATTATCTTCAGTGTCATTGATTTCCTCAACAGGCTGAATCTTTGTATCATTATCATCTTTATTAATACTATTTTCTGTTTGTACTGAATCATCCTCTTTACTTTCACTGCTTTTGCCTGCTGTATTACTTTTGCTTGTTGTGCTGCTTTTAATTGTCCCCCCATTCCCACTTTGATCTGGTGTTGAACCGGGGGTTGGATCTGGGGTTGTAATATTAATTTCTTCCGGGTATTCAGTACTGTGACCAGGGTGCGCCGCTACTGTGCCGCAAAAAGTTAACATAATTACCATTGCAAATATAAGTATTCCCCTTATCTTCATATGTTTTATAATCTCACCTCCCTTATAAAAAAATAAAAGAAATAGGAATCATCTTTTAGAGAAGCCTAAAAAGTTCAATAAGCCACCCTTAAAGTAACCTACTGTCAAAAGGCCAATTATTAAAATAACTCCTATTATTCCTGCTGCTAATGGCATTTCATCATCTGTAGAACCCTGAGATTCTGCTTTAGAGATTTCATAAGCTGTCTGCCCTTGATCACCTGCACTTTGGCCTGCATCAGCAGCCGCTGCAACTGCCTGAACAGCCGGCCCAGAATCACCTACAGAACCGCCTGAAGAACCAGCATTAATATCAGAAGTTCCTTCCACTCCCTGAGGAGCTTTTACCACATTAGTACTATTCTGACTATTATTCTGATTGTTATTATGTTCAGGTAATCCCAAGATCTTATTCAATGCCTTAACTTGATCCGAAGAAAGCTGCATCATGCCACGTTTATTTACCTGATTAACCACATTTGCAATCATTGCTCTTGCATCAGGATCCGTAAGCCTGTTTTTACCAAATAGGTACATATCAGCTATTTGTTGCCACATATCAGGATCTACTGCGCCATTAATATTTAATGTGTACATACTACGTACGGCCAAAGCCATGCGCCTCTGTCCTGCAGGTCCTTCCTTCAACATACCCTCTCTCCAAACAGGATTAAGCAGAGTCATGGTTATACTGTCATATAATGCTTCTTTTAATGTTTTTACATTAATACCAGTGATAGTGCTTCCATCGATTCTTGCATTGCCTGTGTTAACAACATAGCTTGTTATATTTCTACCAGTAAGGCGTTTGACCATGAATTCTATCATAGTTATACCCCTGTAAGTTGGTGCAGTTGCACCGTTGGTTACACGAGGAGTAATTACCATACTAGTTTCGACCGTCAATAGCAATTTTTCCATTACTGAACGACCAGGTACCCCATACAAGCCATCACCATATAGGTATGATTCATATTCTAAGTAGGCTTCTGCAAGCTCTTCATCAGTCCATGTTTCAGAAGAACGCAAAATTCTTGCAGTTCCCATTGCATGAGGATCAGCACCTGGCGGTAGGCCAAATATCCTTGCTCTAGCCAGACGTTCTGCCTGATTCTGTGCTTCAGTTTGACTCAATCCCTTTGATAACAACTCTTTTTTTAATTGACCAATCATGGCCAGATAATGTTTGCGCACATAATTTTTGTCAGTGGGCTCATCTAAAAGAGCTACTTGTTTGACGGCGTTGTCAATAAGTGCTATTATATTAGGGCATACATTAATAAAACTAACAGAAGCACCAATAAGTACATCAATTCTGGGCCTTCCTCCCATTTCACTTAGAGGAATCACTTCAGTTCCCACAACTGTTCCACTTACATATACTGGCTTTACGCCCAGTAAATAGAAAATGGTGGCAATACTTTCACCATTGGTAGTTATCACTTCTCCTCCACGTATGGAAGTACCCATAGTTTCAGGATACTTGCCTTTATTATCGGCCAGATACTGTTTTAACACAGCTTCCACTGTTGCAGTACCAATAGCCAATGCAGCGGCATCAGGAACTTTTCTAGGGTCAAATGAATACGTATTTTTTCCAGTAGGCAGCGATGTTAAATCTCTTACGGGATCACCGACCACCCCTGGTTTGACAAAGCCTCCGTTTAAAGCATTAATTAAAGAGGCCATCTCATTAGTTACGCTCTGATTCAGGAGATTAAGGATGTAATCATGTTGACCTGTTCTGTTTCCCGGATCATATGCAATGATAGCTGCAATAAATTTCTCCAGAGTTTCATTATCTGGCAATTCGCCAAAAGTATGCAGACCGTATGGAGTCAATAGTGATTGCAGTTCATGAAGATAATCATGCAGCCTGTTCAAAACTGTTCCAAATCCTGTTTTAGAGTCTATACCTAACCTTTCTTTTAAACCTGTTTCATTGTTGATTTTATTTAGAATCTGAGTCTTTAAAAGAGCCATTCTTTCAGTATCGTTTCTATTGTAGGCATCATCAAATGAATTTAACAGATCATGCATTTCCAATAGATTACCATATAATGCTGTTTCAACAACAGGCGGGGTCAAATGAGAAATAAGTACTGCATATGCACGCCTCTTAGCATTATCATTGGTACCAGAGAAAATGTAGATATTAGGCATTTCACCAATAAGCGTGTTTGGCCAATCATCCTCAGTCATACCACTACTATGTCCTGGAAGAAGCTCCAGTGTACCGTGCTCCCCAGTATGAACCACTGCATCAGCGTTAAAATCTTCCTGCAGCCACAGGTAGAAAGCAATGTACTGGTGAGTCGGCGGTAGGGTGTCATTATCCAGACTGGATGAATTACCATTCCACTTCCAGATCGGCTGTGGTCCCATGAAGATATTGCCTATCATTATTCCGGGGAATACGATCCGACCGTTATAGATCATCAGGTTTCCAGGAGCAGGGCCCCAAACAGCTTCAACTTCCTGACGCAGTTTCAATGGTAAAGCATTGTATAACTGAAGATATCTCTGTACAGACATAGTAGGCGCACCTTTCTTGATAAGATTCGCCAGATCCTGTTGAGTATAATTTACAATATTACGGCCATGGTCATTAATTAAAGCCAGAATACTGCTTGCAGTTAAATTAGCCGTGTTCAGAGATCCGACATTGTACCCTTCATCAGCCAGAGCTTTCAGGATATTTGCTAAACTAGCTTCAATATTAAGACTGCCCCCGACAGGCATTCCCTCATCGTGAGTGTTGTCGAAATAGATCAAAGCAAGTTTTTTATCCTGATTAAGTTTATGCTTCAAATTACCCCATGCAACAACCCTATCCGCCAGCTGATCAATGCCCGGCTGATAAGGAGTAAACACCTTAATATCCGCACCAGTAGTAGGATCAGTGCCTACACTCATGGACCCACCTATAAGAACGGGTTGAGAACGGCCATTGATTTCAGGAGTTATAATCCATGTGGTTAATTCGTTACCAGTGAGCCCTGTGCTGCTTGCAAGATAACCGTCAAGAGTATCCTGAAGGAACACGTGTACTGGGCTAAGTATAGGTATATTTAACTTATTAATTATATCTAAACTTGCATTATCAGTCATTCCGCTGTGTAAATGAGTAATCAGAACATCTATAGCTGGAGTACTGTTTACTATGAAGAATTTATTGGCTGTAGTTGCAAAGTTTGAAAATATAGGGACTATTACATTAGCTCCGCGTTTTTCCAATTCATGGATTAAATCATTGTATGCCTCCAGATCATTGGCACCATAGTACCAACTGTGGAATAACAATCCTACCCATGGGCCATTTGCTTTGTATTTACCTGCTGAAATATACCAGTCCACATACTCCTGCCGGGTATTGAAAATTTTTGTAGTATCTGGATGGTAAACAAATTCGGTAGGTAGTGTAATTACTGTGGTATTTGTCGAACTATCAATAGCTTTATACTCTTTTAATGCTTGTAACATACCCCTTCTAATGTTTTCAGGGCTTAAATTTGCATTTAATATGGAAGAAGCTATACCAAGTGTTTTTACATTAATACTATCTGTTAAAGGATTAGATCCCCCCAGCAAATACACCTTAGAGCCTGATGGCATTTTCTGTACAACCGGTGAAAGGGTAGCTGTGAACGTATTAGTACCTGGGTTAACCATCAGGAAAATATTCGCTGTTTTTAATGCCTCAGAAAACCTTTTGAATGTTGCAGAATCTGTAGACAATGTATCTTCAGAGAATATCTTTAATTCAAAATCATATCCTTCTGGAACCAGATTATTCAGGTAAACATCGTTCATTATTCGATCAACGACTCCTACCCTACTACCAGCGACAAATATAACCATTTTCACTGATTTCAACATCTTTGATGGTACAAATGTGTGATTTAGTTCTGCTGTTGGTATTGGAGAACCAGCAGGTTTGACTGTAGCTGTGTAATTCTTATAGGTAGAATATTTTATATTCACTTTGAATTGCGTGAGATTAGATACAAAACTGATATCATAATTTCCAGTGGAGTTTGTAGTCCCTGAAGCAATAACCGAATTGTTCGGGTTAATTATAGCGATCTTGGCACCACTAGCCGGGGACTTATTAACTTTAACAACCCCATATATCCTCGGATCAATATCCTTTAAACTTTCATTATCATTAGTTTGTGCAGTAGATCGTTCTACAACACTATTGTTTAAATCACCTCCAGTTTTAGTATCATCTGCTGCTACCGTTCCACAAATACCCAATACAAAAAGAGCCGCTAACATCATTAATACCATATATCGCTTAAATATTCTATTTTTCATATTTTTCACCTCCTTTCGCTGATATAAAACTGTTATAACCCAATTATATTTAATACTTGTTATTAATTTTTTATTATTACTTTTAAGCTGGAAATCTCAGCCCCCGTAATAAAAAAAGGCGAAAATTAATAATTTCTAATTAGATTAGCCCCTGTTTGTAATAAAATTAATTTTATTTAAAAAGTAACAGAACTTAACAATTGACATTAATAACTATCTATTTAATTATTAAACATACATAATACCTATAAATAACATTTAACTCACAATATATTCATTAAATAATATTTAAACAGTTAAAAATGATCAAAATGCATTTCTATAAACAAATATAAGTTTTAATCATTAGAAGAATAATAAAAGAATTATCACTTAGAGTATTACAAAATAATAAAACAATGCTAAAATACAGTAAAAAGTAATAATATAATGGTTCAATACTTTCATAAATATGAATTAGAGAGTAAATTCATTTTTCATTATTTATAATCTCAATATCTCCATATCTTTCTATTCTATCCACATCACCATCCAAAACATCCACAAAAATAGATAATGCCTTTTTAATGCCGCATTCCTGCCTTTTGAATAATTGTAATGAATCAGGAGTTGTAAGATCGGCATAAAATCCAGAACTGGCCACTACAGTATATTCACCAGTTGATATAGCAACACCTCCCCTTCCAATACCTGCAGTTGTTCCAATCCCAATATCTGCCCCTGAAAGATTTTTCACAGATTCAGCCATTATAACTGCCACTTTTTTGTCATTTTCTTCATTGTAAACTTTTATTCCGCGAATTAATTTTAAAGGTTCAGGAGGATCCACTTCTAAAACTTTTTGAAGTGCTGATAATGTAGGGGCAAAAATTCCACACACTACAGTCAAATCTTGAGTAATATTCTTTAATAAAGGGTAGTTAGGGCCAAATTTACCTTCATAGCCCTGAGAAATTGCATGTATTTCCCTTGCAATATGCCCGTGTGTAAAACACTCTGCAGTTGCTACTTTAATCATAATAATCACATCAATAGTTTTAAAATTTCTTTAGTCATTATAATAGAATACGCATCTAAAACGTAAGGTGTAATTGGCATATTGTCCTCAATGAACCTTCCAGTAGTTACTATTTTGTGATTTTCTTCAATTCCATGCGCTCTAAGTTCTTTAACCACCGGATTACTATCATTTACTTCAGATATATCCATAACACTTATTTCTTCCTCCCCAATACCAAAAACACCTGCAGTACTTATTGTTTTTGCTCCAATTTCATGGGCTCTTTTAATAACAGCTGCTGTAGTAGGGATAGTATTCCCGCCTGCAGATTGTATAGAAACAACATCTCCCTTTATAAGATCTAGATTATTTTTGGTTATGTCCTCTTTAAATGCAGTTACTTTCCTTAAACTCTCAGGATGTGTGCAAATACTTTTTAGAAAATCCACTTTATAATCACCAAAATTCCCTCCAAGGATATTAAATATTATATCTGACCCTGAAATTTTCTGGCCGTCAAAAGCACTGATCTCTTTTGGACCTCCCCTATGTACCTGTATTAAATTTATACCTATCCTTAACCCCAATCTACCTACACCAACCAGTGTTACATGTCCCTTAGATACTTTCTTATTTTCTAATTCACCAATACTCCGTATTTTGTTTTCTAGAACTTCACTCATCATTTTCCTATTCCCCATATTTACCAATTAGTTAAGTAACAATTGTTATGTATTTTAAAAGATTTGCTAATTATAATTCCAAACTAATTTAAAAAAAATAATATTGAACCGTTTGAATTTTTTTCAAATATTCCATTTGCAAATTAATAACTGCAACTAAGGAACCTTAAAACAATTCAAATGTCACATTTTCGTCAACATGATAAGTTATATCTATTTTAATCCCTGATTTTGCAAAACCAGCCAATGTAACATATCTAGGGTTCTCATCAGGTTTTAATTTATCAATACTCATTTTCACACCTTCCAAATGACTTTTTTATATAAAAGTTACGGAAAAATTTATTTAATATAAGTTAATGAATATTATCTATCGATCTTATTGTTGGTGGGACATTCAAACAATTTTAAATGATACATTTGAGCGAATGTGACATATTTAGTTGTTTTGAATGTCCCATTTTTTTTCAATTAGGTTAATATAAATACCTAATATTTTATTACTTACCAATGATGTTCTAATGAAGGGAAAAAATCATCCTCAAAGTAATGAAGTAGTATCTCCTATAAATACTTTTTTATATAATAGTATTACATTTAATGGCTTTAATTAATTTTTTGTAATAAATATAAATATTTTTTACAGCTTTTTAAATAGAATATATCCCTAAAACTATCTTAAATATTCAGTAAACACCAATATTACTCCAGATTTAAATAAATGCATAATTATTATTCTAAATTTTAATGGTTTTCCATGGCACTTCCTCATCTACAAATTCAACTTTAACTCCTAATTTAGATATGAAATCACATAGTTTTATCAATCCAGGAATTTCAGTAGCATGATGAGTAGCATCAATAACGCGTAGCCCCAATTTTTCTGCAAGTATAGCACTTTGATGAGTTAAATCTCCAGATATATAGACATCTGCGCCTTTTTTGTATGCTAAATTTATATATTCAAGGTTATTAAGGCCAAATCCAGAAACAACAGCAATTTTTTTAATTATTTTCTGTTGATTACCTACTATCTTAATGTGATCTGTAGGTATGGCTCTTGATATATTTTTGATAAATTTTTCAATGGTTGTAACTGTGGAGCAAATTCTACCAATGCCTGTTTTTTCATCTAAAACATCCAAAACCCATAAATTTAAACACTCCGCAAGAGCATCATTTGCTCCCCCATTTACAATATCCCAATTTGAGTGAACAACATATACCGGAAAATCTGGCTCAAATAGGGGAGGATGATGACAAACCACAAGATCTGAATTAGAATTAGATGGATCTTCCCACGGGAGAATATCCATTCTTACTTGAACTTTATCTATTTCCATTTCTTCAGGGTTCCCAGGACCTAAATAACCTATTTTATCATTTTTAAGGGCTAAATAAGGAGGTGCTATTTTGTTAATAGCATTAAAAAGTTCAGAGGCTAACATTTTCTACCTCGCTGCATATTTCTTTAAGATACTTTTCGATTATTTCATCACACGAAAGGGGTTCAAGTGTTGAAACTGTAAGTGCAGGTTTTTTAATAAGCCTCAAAAACTTATCAACATCCTTTTCTTTAAAAAGTACCCCCTCATAGAATTCCATACCTGCTATGCCATACAAAACACCATATCTTTTTAAGACATCTTCAAGACTTTTCCTTAAAATTTCTACAGTTAATGTCATTGTGCCTGATGTTTTGGAATTTAAACCTCCTGTTTTTAGAATTCCCCTATAATTTGAGTTAGATAACCTTAATCTATTTATTATATTATTTTTTTGGCGTATTAGACTGTCACTACCGTCTGATACTGGATCTTCAACTAGAAAAACGTTACCATTAATAAGTTTAGCTATTTTAGGTCTAAGGCCACCTAAACCAGTAGTATCCACAACCAGATCTGCATCTTTAATCTTCATTAAATCTGAATTGAATTCAACATCATTTTCAACAAATTTTTCCAGGTGGGGATAAATATCAATAACTGTAACATTTGAAATCCTTTTAAGCCTTTTGGATAATTCAATTCCTGTAAGATATGCCCCTACTACAACAGAATTCTCCATATTTACATTTAAAGAGTTTATCCAGTCAAGCGCAGCATTACACTTTATTTCAGTTATTCTTTTAATGATATCTTCAATTCTCATCCTTGAAGTAACAGTGAAAACTTCTGAAGTAATACCAGTATCGTATTTCATTTTATCCTCTTTAACCCAATTCTTTCCAGCGCATGCACGATTTCACCACGGACTGCATCCTTCACCTCTTTTTTATGCACAACATGGGAAGGAGAAGTCGCCGCAGTGAGAATTCTACCCTTCTTATCGATCATTACAAGCATTGAACCTGAACCCGGAACACCAAGACGACCTCTAGAAATTATTAGATCACACTCACACTGATCAAGAGCCATAATAGCCTTTGAAAGTGCAGGTAATCTGTTTAAATCAGCTGCACTGGTATTTATACACAGTTGTTCAGCTTCTTGAAGTCCAAATTCTTTTAATACGTTATTTATAATGTTTAATTTCACAGCATTTTTGCTTGGAACTATAATTTTGCGGGCAGACTTCAGATAATTCTGGATAAAATTAATTTCATCTTCTGTATCGCCTGTTCTCGATTCGCTGATTGATTCTTCACATGCATTTTTAATTATTTTTTCAAGTTTCATTTTTACCTCTCTTTTTATGATTCTAATTTCAATCCAAGCCCTTTAACAGTGCTTACCACATCTTTAAGGTTTCCATAAGATGAAGATCCAACGCCTTTAACATTAGATGGATAATCTTCAGGAATTACAGTAGCTAAATTGTTAGCTCCAGCAATTAATGGATATTTAACATTTTTTGGGCCGATTGTTGGAGTGGGAACAGTTATTCTAAGATCAGGGAAGATTAATCTGGTTATTGCAATTGTTTTAATCTGTTCAATCAAAGAACATGGGGGATAATATTCCATAGGAGTATCTCTGTATGGATTGAATCCCATTATCGGAATTTCTCCAAGTGTCTTGAACTTTTTAAGATAAAGCAGGTGATCAGCCCGATCCATATAGGATTCACCTAATCCAATTAAAAGTCCTGAAGAGAGTTCTATTCCAGAATCAGATATATTATTACATATTTTTATTCTATCTTCTAATTTTTCGCCGGGTTTAAGTTCATTAAAGAGGTTTTGATTTACAGTTTCCAAATTACAGCATATTGTATCAGTTTCATATTTACCAAGTTCTTTCAACGACTTTTTATTTAAATCGGCCCCTACATTAACCAAAAGTTCTAAGGAAGTATTTTCCTTAACTAACTTGGCAGCATTAACTGCGTGGGAACCTTTGTACCCGTGAGCACCTGAACAGCTTATTCTAGGAATACCGGACCTTTCTACACATTTAGCTGCATTTAATATCTCAGAATCTGCTTTAAAGAAAGGGTGGTAATATCCATCGTGTGATGTTCCAGCAGCAAACCCACAGTATTTACATTTGGGAGTAACCTTGCAAACATTAGTTAGATGAACTGTAGATGTGAGTTTTATTTTACTATTTCTCAAATCACAGGCAGTTTGTAACAGATATAAAAGATCTTCAGCACTTTTTGTCTGAAATAAACTTATTATGTCATTCTTTTCAAGTTCATTTCCATTTTGAACTTTTTTTAGGATATTTTGTATCAATTTAACACCATAAACTGTTAATATGCAATACTTTATTTCTAAAAATAAAACCCTCAAACACATGAAATGTGTTTGGGGCCCTCGAAATCTTCGAAATCTTCGATTTCATGGCGCGAAACAAAGTTCCGCTAGCTCTGTTTCGTGGCAGAAAAAACGAAAGTTTCTCCTGCATGTAAAAAATCTCTGATTTTTTACGGTTGAAAATCTCTCAAAACCTTAGGTTTTGGAGCCCTTGAACATGGATGTTCAGGGCATCAAAAGCGAAGCTTTTGAATGCACGAAAACCCTTGGTTTTTGTAAGCTTCGATTTTCGAGTGAAATAAAAAAAATTATTTTACTCTGCAGCTCTTTTATTTAATGATTCAAGAATTGTAGGCAGTAATTCTGCTGTTGATCCAAAATTCATAGAGTCTGCTGTACCCAGTAAAGCACCAGGGTCTAAACTTTCTTCCATTTTATCAATGCCTACTTTATCCATCAGATCAGTAATCTGTGTAAGTGATTCTTTGGCCATCATCTGAGCGAATCCTGCAGGAGCTCCCAGAACGTTCATTACAGAATCTCTGTAACCTAATAATCCAGCATATGTAATTGCAGTTAATGCTGAGCACATATCACATACAGGTCCAAGGAGTTCTGCGGGCATTTTATATGCGTTACCTCTTGCCTTCTGACCTAACTCAAAAAGAGTGTTTATTGCATCATCTGCAGCGTAGCCTTCAGCTATGTATACTTGTCCCTTCATTTCTGGAACAGCTCCAGGGTGATAGGATGTGACGTTGAGTGTTTCAGGTGAGGTTACAAGGTCACCGTGTTTTTCTGCGAATATCTTGCTGAATTTTGTGGTTGGAATTGTACATGCGTGGGTTATTGTTGCACCTTTTTTAACATCATCTAAGAAGTTATCAACTATTGCTGGCTGCATGTCTCCTTTAGGGAACCATGTCATTATAAAGTCTGCATCCGCAACTGCTTCCCTGTCATCAGTTGTTACTTCAAATCCAAGGTCTTCAGGATGGACAAAGTGAATAGCTCCTTTTGGGGGTTTCGGCAGGTCTTTAGCAACTTCATTGACTTTTTCTCTTATTTGAGGCATTACGCTTTCAGGGTTTTCTTTATGGGCCTCTATAACGTTTTCATAATCAAAATCATCGATAACTTTAAAGTCGTTGTCGAATACAGGATCAGCAATTACTATATCTTTAACTCCTGCAAGTTCCATTAATTCTGCCCCCATAGTCATTGTGGAATGAGTCATAGCTATTTCAGGTTTTCCTACCATTTCAGCCACTTCACATGCCCTTGTGAAGTTTGTAATTCCACTCGCGGCGTGTGTCCTATAACATCCTGCTCCCAATATTGCAATCTTCATACTATCACTCCTTTTTTTGCTAATTTAGTAATACTACCTTAATTCTATGTAGTACAGATTGAGAATTGATATCATAAAAAATATAAATCTTTTGATTTGTTTTTTTCGCGTAATAATTCTGATGGTATGGAAGTATTAAGTTTTAAAGTTAGGTAAGTATAACGAATTAATTTTGGATAATCTTAAGCATTTTTTATAAAAAATAACCTTTTTAGTCCAGAATATTGAGTAATAAATAATACTTTATTAATGATATTAAATTCAATTACTCATCTTATTTATTCTTACTATTTAAGCCCATATTTACTTCTAAACAAATATATAACCTATTATTTTGATTTATAGATGATTATAATGTTTAATATTAGCTTTAATAGTTTGAAACTCCCATTTTTTCCGTGAATTTTCTAAAATAAATAATAATTTTTTTTAAAATAGTATCATAGAATACGTTTATTAAATAACATAATATTGTACACACATTTTTCGGTTTAAAACACATAATCCTTCACTTTAAGCATGAATGAAGCTGTTTAAGGAGCATTATATAATCATAAATTTTATATAAGTAATACTAAGTATTTGTTGTTTGATCAAGTGGAGGTGGAGGAAAAATGAAAATTTCTGTAAATAAACTACAAATAATTCGTCCGGAAAAAGATCCCAAAAAACCCAACATAGATTTAGATGTTAACTGGTATGTAGATTTTAAAGAAAAGAGTAATTCTTCATTAGAATATTCATGTACAATTAAAACATCGGATAAGTACCCTATAACCTTCAGAATCAATGGCACAGTAGATTTAGAAGATCTAAAAGATCCAGCAGATATTTTACCCAGCGCGATCTTTGATAATAGTTTAAAAATAATGTTAACTATGTTAAATTTAACAAAAAGCATTGATCTAAACATAGAAACCAAATTAGAAGATTCAAACTCAACATTTACTAAAAACAGCTCACCTAAGAAAAATTTTGTTGACATGTACCCAAGTATATACTGTTAAAATAATTAATTTTTAAATTTTTTTATTAAAACGTTAAAGGTGAAAATATGAAAGTAATTTTAAACGTAGCTCACAGCATATGTCCACAATGTAGTATTGGCTGTGGAATAAACCTGATAACTAAAGAAAATAAAGTAGTGGATACCTATCCATATAAAAGACACCCCATAAATGAAGGAAAAAATTGCAAAAAAGGAAAAAACTGTTTTAACCTAATAACTGCTAAAAATAGATTAAAAAACCCCCTTATAATGAAAAATAGTAATTTATCAAAATCTAACTGGGAAGAAGCTTTAGATTTAATAGTTTCCAAAATAAAATCTTATCCTCCTTCCCAAATTGGGATAATAGGTTCAGGGAACTATACAAATGAAGACATGAAAACTTTGAAAAAATTTGCTGAAACATTAAATATAAAAAATATAGGGTATTACACAGGAAATTTTCCCGCGTTTGACATAAAAACTGCCACTTTTGAAGATTTAGATAATTCAAATTTCATTTTGATAATAGGGGATGTAATTAAAGAAAATCCGTTACTGGGCAGAAGAATAATTATTGCCAGTGAAAATGGTGCAGAAATAACATCTGTAGACTCTCCAGATAGGACTTTCACCGGATTAAATTCAGATAATTACATTCAAATCAAAACAATTTCAGAATTTTTGGATAATATTGATCCAGACGTGCTTAATAAGCTAAATGAATCATCAACCATTATATTCAACAAATTAGATCATAAAAAAGAATTTGAAAAGATATTAAACCTTACAAAAAACACCAAATCTAAAATACTCCCTGTAATGGAACAGTGCAATGCAAGGGGAGTTATGAAAATTCTCCCCGCATTAGATAAGGAAGGAATATCTGAATTAATATCAAATGTAAAACTTCTTTATGTGGTGGGAGACAATCCTGCATCCTATGTAGAAGAATCATTAAATAATCTTGATTTTTTAATTACTCAAGATAGTTCAGTGAACGAAACCACTTTATTATCAGATGCAGTACTTCCTGCTTCCTGCTGGGCGGAAAAAACCGGAACTTTTACGAGTACCATGGGAGATGTACAGAAAATTTCAAAAACCGTTCCAGCGCCAGGAAATGCACTTGAGGATCAAATAATCATCGGTAAAATCGCAGAAAAGATGGGAATTGAACTGCAGGTGATAAAATGAATCCTGAATATTTACTCGCCAGATCAAAAAGTCCTGAAATACTGGATGAAGGTGAATGCGGTGGAGCTGTAAGTTCTATTTTTCTGTATTTACTTGACAAAGAGCTTGTAGAAGGTGTTCTAACTTTAACAAGAGGTGAAGATATCTATGACGGTATTCCTTCACTTATTGAAGAATCAGAAGATGTACTGAAAACATGCGGTTCACTGCACTGTGCACCTACCATGTTAGGAGATATAATAAAAAAACACATGAATGACATGAAGCTTGCTGTGGCTGTGAAACCATGTGACGCTATGGCAATTAATGAATTAGAAAAGCGGTGCCAGTTAGAAAAAGATAAACTGTACAAAATAGGTTTAAACTGTGGAGGTACCGTAATGCCTGTAACCGCCCGGAAAATGATAGACATATTCTATAATGTTGATCCAGATGATGTGATCAAAGAAGAAATAGACAAAGGGCAGTTCATAATTGAACTTAAAGACGGGAGCCACAAATCTGTTAAAATAGATGAACTCGAAGAAAAAGGGTATGGAAGGCGTGCAAACTGCCAGAGATGTGATCTTATGGTTCCTAGAAACGCAGATATAGCCTGCGGTAACTGGGGGGCGGAACCAGGATGGACATTTATAGAAATAATTACAGAAAAAGGGAAAGAATTAGTAGAAAATGCCAAAAAAGAAGGTTACATTGAAGTTAAAATTCCTTCTGAAAAGTCTATATCGATACGAAGCAAAATTGAAGAATCAATGATAAAGCTAGCCCAGAACTTCCAGGATAAATATCTAGAAGAAAATTATCCATCTTCCGAAAACCGGGAAAAATACTGGAATAGATGTATAAAATGCTATGCATGTCGAGATGTCTGCCCTATCTGTTACTGTAAAGAATGTGCACTGGATAAAGAATGTTATGTAGAAGAAGACCAGATCCCTCCTAATCCAATTACTTTCCAGGGTGTTAGGCTATCCCATATGAGTTTTAGCTGTATAAACTGCGGCCAGTGTGAAGATGTATGTCCTATGGAAATTCCGCTGTCTGTAATCTACCAAAAAATGCAAAAAAAGTATAAAAAAGAATCAGGGTACATAGCAGGAGTAAATGATGAATTACCTCCGTTATACAGCCCAGAAAAGGAGTAAAAAATTAAGGTGATAAAATGTCTGAACCAAAAATAGTGGGATTCTGTTGTAACTGGTGTTGTTATGGAGGGGCAGATACCGCGGGGACTGCCCGTATGCAGTACCCTCCAGGAGTTAGAATTATAAGGGTCATGTGTTCTGGAAGAATCAATCCTGAAATGATACTCAAAGCATTTAAGGAAGGAGCAGACGGTGTATTTGTAGGCGGCTGCCATATTGGGGACTGTCATTATGACTCAGGGAACTATAAATGGAAAAGAAGGGCTAAATTCATTGAAGATCTCATTCCAGAATTTGGAATAGATAAAGAAAGGTTTAGATTTGAATGGATATCTGCTTCAGAGGGTGAAAAATTCCAAAAAACCATGAAAGAATTTTATAACTGTATAAAATCAATTGGACCTATTCAAAAATCCAATTAACTTTTTTTATATTTTTTTCTTTTATTTTGAAGAGGAACACTTCTAAAATGAAGGTATGAATTATACAGAGCAATTTAAGAAAAAAGTAATACAAAATCCGGCTTAAATACTAATATTTAAATATAAAATACACTTATCTAAATTAATAGAACTTTAGAACCAGTAATTAATACAAATAAAACAAAACAGTATTTTTTATATACTTTTTTAGCGTTCCAAAAGTCTGAAAGGTGACATAAATGCATGAAATAATAAAAGAAGCCGTTAATGATATGGATTCAGCATTAGAACTTTGTAAATCACAAAAAAACGTTGTTGATGTAGTAAATGCAGTATCAGAACTGAATACAAAAGAAGCTATGAAATTAGGTATGAATTTTAAAAAGTTTCCCCTGGGTTGCGACCTGACAGAAATCGTTGTAGGAACCTGTGCATCCGATCTGGAAAAACGAGACCTTCTTGGCAATTGTATTCTAGCAAATATGATCGGGGCCCCCATACATATATGTGCTTACGCCTTCGCAGATATTGCAGAAGCCCATGGAATGAAAGGAATTGACATTATCAAAGAAGTCAGCGCGATAACTGATGTCCCTTTAGATCTTGATCATTTTGGCCGCTATGGTCCTATGAGATTTCCTAAAGAAATAGTTAAGTGTTCAGGGCAGTGTTATTATCAAGGGCCCTATTTTGAAGAGTGTCCAAGGGGAAGAATTCATTCAAGACTTTTTGATAAGGAAAAAAGAGAAGAAATAAATAAAGAGGAATGGATTAAGCTTTCTTCTTCGGTAGCTGTTAATTTAACCAGTGAACAGGGTGGAGAAGGCCATGCAGCTCCCATAGAAGAAGCAGAGGAAGTTGCCGGCTTGGCTAAAAAACATGGAAAAGGACTAGAAACCATCATGTTCATTGGTGACGGATATGATGACCTGATTACTGGTTTTGAGAAAGCCTTGAATATAGGTGCTGATGTTTTTGTTTTAGAAGGAGGCCCTTTTAACAATTCCAAAAATAGACTTGATGCATTTGCTAAAGCAGTTGCTATGGCCCGAATTTTAGTTCCAGGCAAAGTAGTTGCAACCAATGGCGCATATGAAGATGAATGCAGGGCAGGTCTAAGAGCAGGTCTTAATGCAATTATAACAGGCTTCCCTAATAATCACCACGGATATATGTGTGGATACTCCCCAGGGACTGCTAGAAGAGGTATTTTTGGGCTCCCCAGAGTTATAAAAATGATAAAAGAAGAAGTTAAATGTGAATCGGCCAGCATTCCAGTACAAAGAGAAGAATTAAAAGCTCTGACAAGGGCTGTAAAGATAGCTGGGCCCCACAACATATATCCCCATAAAATTGGATCTTTTGAGGTTGGCGATGCTCATTGGGTTACTTTAGCCAATTCAAACCTTTATAAATATATAAATATAGATAAAACTGCAAAAAGTATAGTAAATGATTTAAAAGGAGATAATGTGTCTTTATTAGGTGGCAGATTTGTCTCATGGGTTATAGCTAAAGAATTAGATGGATTAGTGGATGATATTATTATCAGCGACATGGATCCATGGGTAGAAAAAGTTACAGTTCAAAACCTAAGTGAAGAACTAAATACAAACGTTACTGGCGCTGGATCTAATGATAAATATGCTGCGGAAAATTCAAAAAACAGCATTATAACTTCAACGGTTCCACAAATTGCAGATAAAATTTCAAAAAAGATACCCGGCACCATCAAATTGATATAACCGTTTAAAAACCATTTTTTAACATGGGATAAGAGTTAACTGATATTAACTAAATTTTTTTATTCGCTATTTAAATCTTATAGAAATACTGTGAACCAATAATTCAATTTATAGGGCATTTAACTTTTGTTTAATATAATTAAATGCCCCATAATTCTTGAATTGTATAGGTCTCTAATGGTTATAATTTTTTTATATATCCTAACCGATATTTCTAGGGGGAAATAAATGGCAAGGTCGTAATTAATAATTAAAATAGGTATTTTTAACTATTAATAATATTTTTTGACTCTTGCAAAAATTCATAGAATTTTTGCAGCCGCAAAAACAAAGAAAATCTATGATTTTCGAAAGTTTTTGCCAGCTTTGCCACTACAAAGAAGAATTAGTGCTTTTTGTATATAATACTTTCTATTTATTTTATATTATTACTTTTGGGGCTAAATTAAGAAAAGTTATAATACTTAACTGAAAAATTAAAGGAAAATGGCCAGATTGAAGCAATCAAATACCCTTTACATAAATTAAATAGATTCAAATACAGGCTGTAATAGTGTAAATAATCCTATTACAATGATAATAGTTCCACTTAACAGTGGAATCTTGTTTATGGCACTGCTACCCATGTAACTTTGGATAAATCCTCTCCCTTTAACAAAAAGCGCTGAAAGAATAGTTATGGATATTGCAAGCCCTGCACTGAATATCAAAACATATACAAGGCCGTTGTATAACTGGTTATTTGCAATACTGAAAAGCAGTACTGCCAGGGCTGCAGGACAGGGTATTAAACCAGTAGATAATCCAATAGCAACAACTCCTTTCTTAGTATCGATACTGTGTTCATGGTGGTGATGTGGGTGATAATATTTTCTCACCATCCATAAACCAACTCCCACCAGTATAATTCCACCTATTAAACTCATGACTTCATGGGTTCTATTAACGTCTAAAGCCCCTATTAAAAATATTGAAACTATTCCAAGCAAAACTACAACAATTACATGGGAAAAAACTACAGTAAGCCCTAGTAATGAAGCATCCTTTAATTCGGCATCAGTACCTATAACAAATGCAGCCATGACTGATTTTCCATGGCCTGGTTCCAGTGCATGCAGCGCACCAAGTATAAATGCAGAAATTATAAACATTAAACTCATTTCTGACGTGACCGCTGTTATTCCTGATATTAAATTCATTTAAACCACCTCTATAATTTGACTTTAAGTAATACAATTTTTAATTTTATTTATATAACAAGTAATACACATGATCAATGGAATATCCCCTCCATTTAACCGCTAACAAATATGTAATACAATTTTCCAATTTATTTATAAGATGAGTAATACCTAAAAGCACTGAAGTGCTAATAACTCAAAAAAATCAAAAAATAAGGAGTTAAGTGGTATTTCAGTAAGAATTAAGTATTTTCAATCTTTAATTTGATTATATATCCTTTTCCTGGCTTCACCTATCGTAAGAGGATACGGCTTATCAAACGGCACCTTATCTTCCTTTTGAAGTATTTCCACAAGGTGTGCTATTCTTGGAAGACGTAAATTAGCCTTTCTTATGGTTTCAGCATCTTCAAAAACTTCCTGAGGGCTTCCTTTTTTGATTATATTCCCCTTACTGATTATATAAACACTATGTGCATATAGGGGCACCAGATCAACATCATGGGTGGATATAATAATAGTAATTCCTTCCCGGTTAAGCTCATAAAGTAGTTTCATAATTTTCGAGGCACCCCTCGGATCAAGACCACTCGTTGGTTCATCTAGAACCATGATCTTGGGGTGCATTGCCAGGATGCCTGCAATAGCCACCCTTTTCTTCTGGCCACCGCTTAAATGATGTGGCGCTTTATGTTTAAATTCAATCATTTCTACCCTTCTTAAAGATTCATCAACTCGTTTTTTTACTTCTTCTTTTGATAAACCTAAATTCACAGGGCCAAAAGCTACATCTTCCACCACTGTTGGGGCAAACAGCTGATCATCAGGATTTTGAAATACTATCCCAACTTTCTGCCTCAAATTCATAAGATCTTCTTTTTTATAGTTTAAACAGGCATTATCTACCATTACACTTCCAGATGTAGGCTGCAGTATTCCATTGAAGTGTAAAAATAATGTTGATTTTCCTGCTCCATTTGGACCAAGAAGTGCAATAATTTTGCCAGTTGGAGCACTGAAATTAATGTTTTCTAAAGCGTTAGTTCCGTCTGGATACTGATAAGTAACATTTTTTGTTTCAATAATATTCATGTTATCTCCTTAAACTCCTTAAACGAATTTATGTTGTAATACAATTTTACACTTTGTTTATATGTTCAGTAATACCTACCTTCGATGAAATATCATCAGCTAACTACTTTAAAAAAATTAAAATATGTTAAAATTCCCTGTTAAACATGTGCCGAGGAAGAGTGCTACCTCAAACACCACAAGTAATGCTAAATTACGAGTTCCAATACTTCGGATACTTCCATATTCTCCCATTGTTTTCATTGAACCAGTATAGCACCTCGATTCCATTGCAAGATACACCTGTTCTCCTTTTACCCATGTTTTTATGAAGAGGTTACTACCCAGCATACCCATGGATTTGAATGATTTTTTAATTGTCGAATATCCAAGACGTGTTTCCTGAGAGTGATACATATTAATGCCTTCATCCAAGAACACGAATATATAACGGTACATCAACATAGCCAATTCAAGAACAATTTTTGGGATTTTTAAACGCTCTAATACAGAAAATAGTTCTGTCATTGGCGTAGTAAGGGCCAAAAATGCCAGACATGAAAAACCACCAAGCATCCTTGCAAAAACAAGGAACCCTAAGTTGAAACCATCTGCAGTTACTGCCCAGTTGAATATTCCAAGTTCCAGTACATGAAAACCAACGCCAAAGAACACCGCCATGAAAACAAATGTTATAAATGCGAAGATGAATGGTACCAAAAGGAACTTCAAATAAAACTTATATGGAATTTTAGCTTTGAAAATAATTAGATACGTTAACAGCAAAAATACAATAAAAGGTATAACTGGTGATGTGGATACCAAGCTTACCAGCATGGTCAATATTGCAAACAGCACCTTGAAGTATGTATTTGTGTTTTTTAGACCATTGGAATGAGCATAGCTATCCAGAGTGTTTTCAAACATTGTATCACCAGTCAGAATTTCTTTATTTACTTATTTTAGTAGTTTTTATAACCTGTTCTTCTATTTCATCTCTTTTTCTTGCTTTAGCCTGGCCACTGTAGTATCCTAAAACATAACCTATTATAATAGCTCCAATAGCTGCCTGCGTTGCAAATAATAAGCTCTCTATTTCACCACTTGGTGGCTCCCACAGTGGTTGGACCCATGGCTCATAACCTGTTTCTTCTATTGCTTCACTGCCCTGATCATCGGATCCACCGAAATAGCCCTGATCTTCTCCAAGGCCGTTATAAATTGCAAGTGGAAATATAACAATTGCAGCTACTAAAATTAACAGAATTATAGGCTTTTTATCAACCATTTAAGCCACCTCTGGTACTTTTTCTGAAGCTTTTTCAGTGTCTTCTGCTTTTATGACACCTAACTTTCTTAATATATCAGGTCTAAGTTTCATAATGTAATCAAATATTACAACAGTTAAAAGACCTTCTGCTATTGCCAGAGGCACCTGGGTGTAAGCATATATTGCTATAAACTTAACAAATGCAGATCCAACAGTTGGTATTGGGAATGCCATTGCAAGCTGTACTGCAGTTGCTACATAAGTTAACCAATCCCCTGCAAGTGCAGCTAGAAATATTCCTATTGAAGCAGACAAACCTAATTTGTTAGTTCCTTTCCATACTAACCACGCTGCTAATGGACCCACAATACCCATTGAAACAATATTAGCACCTAAAGTTGTTAAACCTCCATGAGCCAAGAGTAATGCTTGGAAAAGAAGCACAATTGCTCCTAAAACGCTTACTGCAGCAGGTCCGAATAAAACTGCACCTAAACCATTACCACAAGGGTGAGAGCAGCTTCCAGTTACAGATGGCATTTTTAAAGATGACAAAATGAACATAAATGCCCCTGAAACTGCCAAAAGTGGTTTTGATTCCGGATGTTCGTCCGTTACTTTCTTTATCTGGATTATACCATAGGCAACGACTGGTAACGCAACCGCATACCAGAAAACGCACCAGTACCATGGTAAATATCCTTCCATTATATGCATATTAATTTCTCCTCCATTTTTAGTACATATACACCTTTCGTCAATTTAATTTGATGAATTTAAGATATATAAAGTTTACTTTATTTTTTTTCAAGTATAATTGAAAAAATAGAAAGTATTATTATTATCCCCATCTCCTTTTTTTTCATATTCCACAGTTAATGTGTGAAACTAAGGACATATAAATCTTGCTTTATTTTTTTTCAAGTATAATTGAAAAAATAGAAAGTATTAAATATCAGATATAGTTGAATTTTATTCAAACATATTTGAACAGTGCATTTATTAAAATAGGAGTGAAAAATATGGATTCTTTAACTTTAACCAGTTTAATAATATTTGTAATACTAATAATTGGAGTCATACTCTGTATCTTTAGATATTTCGAAAAATCAAAACCCAGTGTCGAGTCAATAGTACTAATTGCAATTTTGGTAGCTATTGCTTCTTTAGGAAGACTTCCCACAGCGGCATTACTCAGCATTCAAGCTTCTTCTTTCATAATTATAATGGCAGGATTAGTTTTTGGAAAGGAAATCGGTTTTATAACAGGTGTTCTGACAGCTGTTGTAACTGATCTATTTTTAGGTATTGGATACTGGACAGTTTTCCAGATGATTGGTTGGGGCATTATGGGATTAACTGCAGGAATATTCAGTTCCAAACTTGAAAATGTATACATAAGAGCAGGATTTGGTTTTATATGGGGATTCTTTTATGGATGGATAACCGATCTTTCAATGTTGCCATTCCTTAGCACCATAGATTTAAATGCTTTTTTAGGTATTTTCGCTGCTAGTGTGCCCTTTGACTTATCACATGGAGTTACAAATGTTATTTTGTTAGTTTTACTATATGGTCTGTTTAAAAGGATATTTAACCGGGCTAAAGATAAGTTCCTTTCCAATCAAACAGGACCATTGAATAAAGGTGCAAACACATAAAAACCGAACTATATTACAAAAATAAAGTACTGGATACGTAAATGCTTAACTTGCATATATAACTAACATTATTCCAAATTCGCCCGATACTTGGTATTACACGCTTAAACGCCGAATTATAATTAATTGCATAGGAGATTTTAATGACTTTATCACAGAACATATATGATCAAAAGGGGAAAAATATAGATTCAAGTTATAAACCTAAATTAGTTTTTAAAACAAGTTCAGGAGAAAATATTTACCGATGCAAAGACTCTATTGTTGTAAAATTACCACAAAACAGAAATTCAATAACCACTTCATGGATAAATGGAGGTTACAAAGAAAATATTGAAGCAATATTTAACCATCAACTAAAAGAACCATGTGAAGGTAATCCAGATGGCCTTGAAGGACTTAATGTTCAAGATTACATGATAATTACCGCTGAAAAACTTGGTTTGAATCCTGAAAAAACATCAGGGCTTATTACTTCTGCTGATATGGAACATGCAGCCATATCAACTAAAATTTTCAGAAACATCGAGGTTACAGCAGTAGTAACTGGTGGGATTAATGTTAATGGGGGGCGTGCCGGAGATCCTGCATCCTACTACGAAGAAAATGGTAAATTTGAATTTAAACTAGGGACCATTAACACCATTTTAATAATAAATTCCAAATTAAATGAAAGTACACTGTTAAAAGCTATGATAGTAGCTGTAGAAGCAAAAACAGTGGCGCTTCAACAGCTTATGGCACCAAGCAAATATTCAACAGGTATAGCCACTGGTTCAGGAACAGATGGAATTTCTGTAATTTCCAACATGGAAAGTAAAAACGTTCTCACAAATGCAGGCAAACATTCCAAATTAGGAGAACTAATTGGAAAATGTGTAATTGAAGCTACTACAAAAGCACTTGCAAACCAGACTAATTTAACACCGGATTCACAGCGTGACATGCTCGTCAGGCTGAACCGTTTTGGGATCGATGAAGAAAAATACTGGCAAACTGCAGAATCAATTCCAGGAACAAAACAAAAGAAAGAATTTATAGAGAATCTCCATAATTTTTCTAAAAACCCATTGATTGTGGCTATGGTTTCGTCTATTCTGCATATCGTTGATGAAATTGAATGGGGTTTAATTCCTGAAACTGCTGGCAAAAAAGCGGCAGTTTCAATTATGAAAACAATTCCCACTATCCTAAATGAAGAATTTTCAATAACTGAAAAATTGCTTGAGGAAAATGATTCCATCATTGAAAAGTGGATGAGGCTTAGTTCATGGTACATTTGCAAAATGGTGAATCCATGAAATTTACAGTGATCCATCCAGCAACTTATATGGTTTACTACCTGATTTTGATATTATTTGCATTCTTTTTCAATGATCCCTATTATCTGACATCTTTTTTAATTTGTATTGTTCTTTTAACCACATTTCAAGGTATTAACAGCGAATTTAAGAATATAATTAAGTTTTATATCCCCATGGCGTTCTTAATTATCATTTTAAACCCATTGGTATCTCACATTGGGGCCATAAAAATATACATCATAGGAAATTACTTTATTACGCTGGAAGCTTTGGTATATGGTATTTTAATGAGCTTATCCCTTTTAATCATATTACTGCTATTTGCGTCATATAACAACACAGTTTCTTACCAGGAAATGCTTTATATTCTTTCAAAAAGGTTTCCAAATATTTCTATAATAATTATAATGGCTTTGAGATTTATTCCATTGTTAAACTATAGGCTAAGTGAAGTAAATAAAGTTTTCAGGCTTAATCATGAAAGTTCAGGTAAAAAAAATGAAACAAAGATAAATAAAATTAAAGATACAGCCCAAATGCTTGCAGTTGTTGTTTCATGGTCATTAGAAGAATCAATGCTAGCTGCAAAATCAATGAAAGGTAGAGGGTATGGAATTACTGAGCGAACTAATTATTTATCCTTTAAATTTAGAAAAATCGATTATTATTTTATTGCACTCATCATTATTTCAGCTGCAGTATGTATAATTGGACTTTTACAGGGCCACGGCAGGATAAGCATTTATCCACAACTGCAGTTTTCATTTTCAGAAAATATATTCAACATATTCTATTTCGCGTTTTTAATTCTTTTACTACCTTTAATCTATTTAGAATCCAAGGAGAAATTGATATGGCATTAATCAGCTTTAAAAATTTTTATTTTAAATATAATGAAAAAGACAGAAATGTTCTTTCTAACATCAATTTAGAAGTACTTCCCGGAGAATTTGTTTTATTCTGCGGTCCATCTGGATCTGGAAAAACAACGCTACTTACTAACCTAAAAAAAGAAATACGACCTGCAGGAGTCTATGAGGGAAAAATTCATTATGATGATGAAGATATAGAAATGCTTGAAGATAAAAAATCAGCATGTGAAATCGGCTTTTTATTTCAAAATCCTGAAGATCAGTTTGTATCTGACAATGTCCTTCAAGAAATAGCTTTCCCCTTAGAAAACATTGGTTTGCCAACCGAAGATATCCGAAACAGAATAGCTGAAATGGCAGCTTTCTTTGGCCTGGAAAAATATTTATACAAAAATATCAAGGAATTATCCGGCGGGCAAAAACAGCTGGTCAATTTATGTTCTTTACTGGTTTTGAAACCTAAATTACTTCTTTTAGACGAACCAACTTCACAGCTGGATCCTATAGCTGCGTATAATTTTTTGTCAATGCTAAGGAGATTGAATGAAGAATTTTCAATTACTATAATGGCTACAGAACACAGAATAGATAATATTTTTCCTTTTGCAGATAAAACAGTTTTTTTAGAGGATGGACACATAAAATACATTAATAAACCTAGAACAATATGCTCAAAAGCATACCAAAATCCAGTATTCCGCAATTATTTACCTTCAGTTACTAGAGTACATTTCTTATTACAATCTAAATATTCTTTTTTGAATAAATGTAAAATTCCTCTGAACATACGTGAAGGCATGCAGGAATTAAATTTTCTGGATGAAAAATTAAAAGAGTCTGGCACTGCTTTATGGCGTGATATAAATGTAAATCTATTTAAAAACTCAGAGAATTTAGATTCAAGTGATATTCTGCTTAAATGCAAAGATATCTGGTTTGGTTATATAAATGACCATATCATTTTAAGAGGAGTTTTTCTGGATATTAAAAAGGGAGAATTTATAAGCATATTTGGAGGCAATGGAACTGGAAAAACAACTTTACTGCAGATTTTATCTGGAATAATCAAACCACAAAAGGGCAAAATTAAGCTTAAAAAAGGAATTAAAGTAGGTTACGTTCATCAAAACCCTATGGTTCATTTCTGGAGAGATACTGTCCAAGAAGAGTTATCACTGAACTTTTTGGAAAAATTAGAAGATAATAACTCGTCTAAATTCAGGAGACTGCAAAAATATATGCCTCAAAATAGTCATGAAAACATTAACTCAAATAACAATCAAATCATTTTGGATTCTGAAAAGGAAAAACTCATAGAATTTTTTGGAATATCTCATCTACTGGATAAACATCCTTATGACTGTAGTGGTGGGGAAAAGCAAAAAATAGCAATTGTTAAATCATTACTCACTAAACCAGATATTTTATTTTTAGACGAGCCTACAAAGGGTTTAGATCCCGTGTCCAAATTACATCTTGCGTATAAATTAAAAAAAATGCAGGAAAACGGTTTAACTATCGTAATGGCAACCCATGACATTGAGTTTGCGGCGGAATACTCCAAAAGATGCATGATCTTATTTGACGGGAAAATCCAAATTGATAACACTCCTAAAGCTGTATTTTCCAGCAATAATTTCTATACCACTTTTGTAAACAGGATGGTGAAAAATTTTTTACCTGAAAGCATAACTTTAAATGATGTAAAAGAAAAATGGATCGGTTGATTTGGATTTTTTCCAAGTTTAAGATTTATTTAAGCAATTTCTGTTTTATTAATTTTAAATGATCTAACTCAAAATGCTAAACTTATCTTTTTGAATTATAAATTTAAGGTGAAACTTTAATACTTCTAAAAAGAATCAATTTAAGATAAAAAGATAGAACATCTATAAAAAAATATTTTAAGAAGGATTTAAACCTTCTTTAAAATTATTCACTTGATTTTACCCTTGCACTCTGGGAAAGTTCTGATACAGGACCAGATCCTCCTTCTTTTAACATCAGTCTCATATCAACAGCTAATGCTCCTTCTTCAAAGACCATTAACGGGTTGATTTCAAACTCGTTGATTTCAGGGAAGTCTGTAACAAGCTGTGAAATTCGGAGTATGATATCTGCAATGGCTTCAGTGTCCATTGCTTTATCTCCCCTAGTTCCTTCAAGGAGTTCATGAGTTTTAATTCCAGCTATCATTTCCCTTGCTTCTTCTTCATTTACAGGTGCAATTGCAAATTTAACGTCCTTTAATATTTCAACGTAGATACCACCAAGTCCAAACATCATCATTGGACCAAAGGTAGGATCTTGTACCATACCTATGATAACCTCTTTACCGCCAGACAACATTTTCTGTAACTGAACGCCTTCAAGAGTTGCATTAGGTTCTTTTTTAGGTATGTTTTCCATCATGTCTTCATAAGCTGCTTTAACGTCATCTGCATTGTTCAGGTTAAGCTTAATTCCACCCACATCGGATTTATGTGAAATTTGAGGAGAAACTATTTTCATAACCAGAGGGTATCCAATTTCTTCAGCTGCTTTTAGTGTATCTTCAAGGTTCTTTGTAATTGCAGTGCCTACTGTTGGAATTCCGTATGCTTTAAGTATATCAAAGGATTCCAGACCAAGCGTATACATATCTTTTTCCTGTGCCTCTTGAATAATGTTTTTAACAATTTCTTTGTCAACATCAAAATCAGGGGAATCTGGATATTCCTGATCTTTGATAATACTGTAATTGTATAAAGTTTTCAAACTTTTAACAGCCCGTTTAGGATACAGGTAGTTTGGGATCTGATGTTCAGCTAGAAGTTTTTCAGCGCCTTCGAAACTGGTTCCTCCAAAGAAACTGCATAAAATTGGTTTTTCAGAACTCTTCGCGTGTTCAATTGCAACTTTAGCAATTCCCTCAGCATCGGTGACAGACTGCGGTGTAACCAGATAAATTACTCCGTCTACATTAGGGTCTGCTAATACAGTCTCAAGTGCAAATGCATATCTTTCTGGACTTGCGTCACCTAAAACATCAACAGGGTTTTTAACACTTGCAGTTGCAGGTAATCCGTCTTTTAATTTTTGTTTAGTTTCGCATGTAAGTTCAGCAATTTCAAGGTTATTTTTTATTGCAACGTCTGTGGTCATAATCGCTGGACCACCAGCATTTGTGATTATAACAATTCTATTTCCCTTTGGAAGTGGGGAGAATGCTAAAGCACTACTGTAATCCATCATCTCGTCAAGTGAATTTACACGTATAATTCCACACTGTGAAAATGCTGCTTCATATGCAGAGTCAGAACCGGCAATTGTACCTGTGTGTGAAGAAACTGCTTCAGATCCTTTGGAAGTTCTTCCAGATTTTATAACAAGAACAGGTTTTTTCCTGGAAGCTTCTCTACTGGCTTCTATAAAACCCGGGCCATCAACAATACCTTCCAGATATGCGGTTATAACTTCTGTGTTTTCATCTTCCATAAAGTCTTTCATACAGTCATTTTCATTTATCACAGCTTTATTTCCAAGACTGACAATTCTGGAAAATCCAATATTCTTTTTATCAGCATAATCAAGAATAGCTGCCATGATAGCTCCAGATTGACTCATAAAAGATATTTTACCTTTATGAGCAATATCAGAAGAAAAAGATGCATTCATATCGTTATATGTATTCATTATACCTAAACAGTTAGGACCTACCAGTTTGATCTTGTATTTTTTACATAGTTCCACTAATTCATTTTCAAGTCTGGCCCCTTCTTCATCAATTTCTTTAAATCCTGCTGAAATTACAACAATGTTTTTAATTCCAATTTCACCACATTCTTCAACTGTTGCTGGAATTAAATGTGATGGTATGGTTATAACTGCAAGATCTACAGGACCATGTTCACTTATTGATGTACAGGCAGGAATTCCAAGTATTTCGCCGCCTTTAATATTAACCGGAACGATTTCTCCTTTATAAT
Organism: Methanobacterium veterum; assembly: GCF_000745485.1. Lineage (NCBI taxonomy): Archaea > Methanobacteriati > Methanobacteriota > Methanobacteria > Methanobacteriales > Methanobacteriaceae > Methanobacterium > Methanobacterium veterum. The sequence continues at coordinate 74,939 of NZ_KN050694.1, read as the reverse complement.
AATTCACAAGGGATCTCATTATATCGTACCCGATTTTACCTTTCGTCTCTGACGCACCTATTACTGCAATTGATTTTGCATCGAACATATCACGCATGTCTATCACCTATTACACATTCTATTACACATTGTATCCTTACGGAATCTTGATTTTATTTTTATTACACAGTTGTATCCTTACGGATTATTTTTATTTAATTATGAAATTAAAATTATTAAAAAGAGTTTAAAGTTTTAGCTGGCTTCATTTTAAATATTACATTTTAATAGATCTGTAACTTTTCTTTTATAACTTGAATTTATTGTATCTACCTTTTCGCTTTATTATAAAACTCACCTACTCATTATAAAGCGATCATATTACGTTTTCAATTATTTGAATTTTACATTATTTATTATTTAAATTATTTGAATTTTACATTATTTATTATTTTAAACCTTAAATATATTTCTAAAAAAAGTTTTAAAATAATATCTTCACAGAACTTCTGTTTTTTTTAAAATCCAACAAATATATAACTATTTATCTTATTTTCATTTCATAAGTATCATATTATGCAAGTCTAAGATTTTTCACACGTTAATTTCGCCTATTTTCATTGTACTGCCTTTATTACATATTACATTTTCATTATAAAAACAGTTATTTATTAATAGCAGATAGTTTGAACATGAACTGTGTTTATCACGTATTAATATTTTTGATTTAATGATCTTTATATTCTTGTAGTAACTTCTTTTTATAATATCTATAAAGTTTAAGGAGCTTTATTTATTTAAATATTTTCATAAAAAGCAGTTATGCTATTTCCTTTATTTGTAATAAATTTATTTAAATTTTAATAACATAATACAATTTTAATAATTAATTAAGATTAAATTAAATAGTATTAATTCACAAATAACTTCCTAATGCAATATATGTAAATTAGAGTATCATTTTGTCCAATAAAAGATAAAATCAGTTAAATATAATCCTTTAAATTTACACTATATCCCAATTTAAAGGTTTAAACTACAAAAAAAATAGACATTAATTTTATAATATACAATTCGATTTTATATTCTTTATTATCTTATTTTAAGCTTATATAAATGGTTAATAATTTCTAAAAAATCTAATCAATTCTAAAATATCATTAAAAATTATTTAAAATATTATAATTGATAATAAATAAATGATACATGAAATAAGGGTTAATGAAACATGACTAGAATGTTTTAAATGATAAAATACGTTATTTAAATTCTTTATTTTTGATTTAAAACCAAATAATTTATAAGATATGGATAACTATCCAGATCTGTAAATAATTTTTAAATTAAAAACCTTTGATTAGATTTAATTTAGATTTTATTTAGATTAATAAGGAGGCGGAAAAATGCGGAAATTGTTCTTTGCAGGGATAGTTGTTATGGCACTTTTTTTAAGTATCAACAACGTATCTGCAGCAAATTCTACAAACGTCACAACAGATCAGGTTGTTAATGCATCGACTGCGGTGAAATCATACGTAGAAACAAATCACACACTTCCAAGTACTGTAAATGTATCTGGAAAACAGGTGAACATGCAGCAATTCTTAGAAATTTCAACTACAGCAGTGTCAAATATCAACAACAACAAGTCCAATGCAACAATTAGCCTTAAAGACTATGGTAACGCAACTGCTCCATCAGAAAACATTACAAGCAGAAATATCACTAAAGCAGAATATTTAGATATTGCAAACCGCGTTAAGTCTTACATGGATTCCAATGGACGAGCACCCAATTACGCCACACAAACCAGTACTGGAGACACCATCAGCTTTGAATCTATGGTTTATATGTATTCAAAGGTACTCAACTACTACAAAACAAATAAAGTGCTACCAAACTACGTTTCAGTGAATGCATGGTCAACAATTAGTATACCAAATAGCGCAAATGTAATAGGCAGTACAAGCTATGGTTATGTGGAAAAAGAAGTTTACGGGAATCTAAGTTCCAATAAAACCATAGTAATTATAGTAGGTGTACATCCACAGGAAAATGGAATTCATACCGCTGTTGCAAATGCTCTGGCAAGTAAATCAGCGACTCTCAGTAAAAGGTACGTCATCTACAAGGTTCATGTAACCAAGGATGCAGATGATTACAGCAAAGGAAGAATGAATGGACAGTTATTAGCCCAAAAATTCGTGGTACCTGCTGTTTCTAAAGAAAATCCAATGTTAGTGGTAGATGTTCACGAAAATCACGGTGCAGATAGTGGATATGAATACTACAGATTTTTATATCCAATTTCAAGTACTGCCATAACTAAAACCTATGCTAACCAGATAATCAGTGCTATGCCTTTTTTAGTGACATACAGCCCACCAAATCCAACAAGTACACAGTACGTTACAGTGCCTATTGCTAATAAAGGAATACCCACTATAATCTATGAAACTTACATGAGTGATTCAACAGCTAAGAAAAACAGTGATGCAAACACATTTATAAACGCGTTAGACACTAAAGTTGGAAGCGCATCAACTGGAAACACACCACCGGATACAACAGCTCCAAAAGTAACTTCAAGCACTCCCCAAAATGGTGCTACTGGAGTTTCAAGGACATCTACTATTACCATCAAATTCAGTGAAAACATCAAATCAAGTGTTAACTGGTCTAAAATATACATGATAAATCTGAGTACTGGAAAAACAATGGTAATCAGCAAATCAATAAGCGGCAACACTCTCTCAATCAAAATGGATTTAAAAAGATACGCTTACAACGTGTATCAGATCTACATTCCAGCATCTGCTGTTAAAGACAGTGCGGGTAACAATTTAGGTACTGCATATACATTTAGATTTGTAACAGGGACATAATGTCCTTTCCTTTTTATTTTTAAAATAATAGATACTTTTGTTTTTATTTCTTAAATTCAATTATCAGACCTATTTACATGGCATATAATTTTAAGCTTTTTTACGTATAAAATATGCACAAAAACACACAATCACAAAAATGAAATTATAAATAAGTACAAAATCACTATTTAATTTGCATTAAGATTGTTTTCATTGGGCATTAAGCGTATCCCATTAATGTCCAACGTAAAACATCTATTTTAATAAAAAATAGAGTAGAATTATCCTGCAATAGCTAACTAAATATTTAAGAATTATCCAACTAACCCGCTGTCCTTTAATTTTTCTTCTAGATCTTGTGAATTTTTTATTTTTCCTGTAATTAGCAATGCCAGCACTAAGATCATGCTTGTGGATATAAATAATATTCCTAAATTGTACCAGTAACTGTTCCATAAAACTCCTGCAACTACTTCCCTGAGAGCTCTAATAGCATATGTCATGGGCAAATATGGCTGTATAACCTGGAAAAAAGTGAACTGGAGTTCTGCAGGATAAATTCCTCCCGAAGACGCAATTTGCAAAATCAACAGTAAAACTGCTATTACTTTCCCCAGACTTCCAAAGATTGAAACTATTGAATACATGATTATCATAAAACACATGCCTATGATCAATATGGTTAATGTCATTAGGGCTGCTGATGAATTTTGTACATTTAAGAGCAATACACTTAATGCGATCAATAATGACTGAAAAAAGCCTATTACTAAAAATAAATTCATTCTTCCAAAATAAGCAGCCCTAACAGAATATATATTTGATTTCACGCGCGCAGCTACCATAGCTATAGCTATAAGACACCCTATCCATAGCGATAAAGCAATATAAAATGGAGCAAGACTAGATCCATAATTATTCACAGGATACATACCTTCTTTTTCTAGTTCTACCGGGCTTTCAAAATAATTTTTAACATCACCCTGGTTAGTATCTGAGAATGCAATTAATTTATCTATATCCTCCTCATTTATCGAATTAAGCTTAGCTGCAGCTATAGGTATAACATTTTTAATTGTAGGCCATTTTGAATTAACCATATTTAATGTGGCCGCAGCTTTGTTAATTTTCTGGTTTATTCTGGCTTTGTTTGCTACGAGGGTATTTACACCATCGTCCATCTGGTCAATTAAAGATTTTAACTCGGTTAATTTCCCTTTAGGGTTTTTACCATCTTTTATATCAGTTTCTATATGTTTTAAAACTGTGAGAACTTGATTTGCATAGCCGATATCAGTTTCAATTTGTGTAATGACAGGCTCTAGCTGAGCGTCACCTGTCGCATTGTATAAACTGGTTAAAATCGCGTCGACATACTTAAGACCAGTTATGGTTGTGCTGACCTGTGATTCCATGTCCTGAACTTTAGTTAAAGATTTGTGTGGATCAGCTAAAATTTGATTGTACAGAGAATCATAACTATTCCTTGCATAATTGGAATATTTTTGTATTTCAGGCAGTGCATCACTAACTTTAGGCCATATTTTCTGTACTGTGCCCATATCTGAATTTGCTTCAGATATTGAAGAATCTATAACGCCTATTTTTCCATTTAACTCATTTACAAATGATCTTAACTTAATGAATTGTGCTTTATTTTCTTTAGCCACTTTCCCTACATCGCTGAGCTTACCAAAAATAATCCCATCAATGGTTTTAACTATTTCACCATTAATTTTAGTTTGTATCTCATTAGCCCCAGCACTGGTAAGCCTTGTTGCAATCGGACTCAATTTTTCATTGTCTATGTACTGTATTTTAGCCTGCTGAGGAGTTGTAGTTTCGATGGAAAGTAAATCTTCACTGAAATTACCTGTAATTATCAAAGCTGCATAATATTTTCCATTTTTAACACCATCTAGTGCCGTTCTCTTGTCAACAAACTGCCAGCTAAAATTGGTATTATTTTTTAACTCATCAACTAACATGTTTCCAATATCATAGTGCGTTCCATTAGTACTATAACCCATATCTTCATTAACTACAGCAACTTTCATATTTGAAGTTTGAGAATAGGGATCCCATGCAGAAGGAACGGTAAACAGAATATACAGTGAAGGTAAACAGATAATCACTATCAAAAAGACCACGAGTATTGGAAGTTGTTTAATCGTTTTAATATCATTTTTAAATATTTTAATTGATTCTTTTATCATTAAAACCACCTAAACAGTTTATATACTTTTTCACGGATTTTACTAAACTTTTTATTTTTAATTACCCCAGCAATAATTGCTTTAATAATAGTTACATAAGCAACTATTGAAGTAAATTTAAACTGGAAAACTACAAAAATTATAAAGAATATTTCTGTACATTTTGTTCTATACGTTTTAATACATCTTTAACTATTTTTTCCTCATCAGAACTGATGTTCTCTAATAATTTTCCTCTTTGATGCATTATCAAGGGAATAAAACTATTAAAACGAGATTTACCCTCCTCTGACATGTAAACTTTAAACATCCTGCGGTCGTTCTCATCAACTTCTCTGCGTACATATCCCTTCTTTTCCAGCTTGTCAATAAGCCGGGTTATATTAGGATAATCATTCAAAATTTTGTCTGCAAGCTGTCTCTGTGATTGACCATCATTCCCATATAGTTTATAGAGTAAAAATGCCTGTTCTGGTGTAAAATTAGGTTCATTCTCATCTAACAACTTTTGAAGTTGAAATCGTAACAATCGTGCAGATCCATAAATTTGATAGATCAGAAAGTCATCTAGATCAATTAATTCACTTTTTTCCATGAAATACCTCATAATCGTTGCTTAGGCAACTATTATATATTTATATTATAAAAACTTTGTGTAAACTTATCAATCAAAGCAGCATTTCTGACGTAATTTGACTACGTTGATAATGTTAACTAATTAGCATAACAAAATTTGGAAATTAAACCATAACTAAAAATCAAAGTGTCAGAAATTAAGATTATGTACAACCAGATGCAAACTGCAAAAAAATATAAATTCTCACCACCAATTAAAAATTGAGAAACGTTCATGAGCCAGAAGTTGTGCAAAATAATGTAATTATAAATAATGTAATTTTCATGCGAATATGGTTGAATTACATTTAAAGATAATTCCTTATTAAAATTATAATTTAACATGCATAATTTGCGCGTGTCATAGACTGAGCGTAAGAGATATTAAATCAGATTGCAGACTTATATCCAATGTCTTCTTTAAATATAGTAACAATAATTAAAATTAAAAATCTAAGATGTGAAAAAATGGGTAACGATTCTATTTTCATGGGTGCATCAACAAAACAGGGCTATGATATAGCTTCTAAAAGTAGAGAAATAGTAAGATCATTAATTGCAGATAAAATAAAGGATCTTTCTCCAGCCGAGCAAAGGATAGTTGAGAGAATAGTTCATTCTACAGCAGATCCGGAATATGCAGATATCACTGAAATATCTTCTAATTTTGTTGATGAAAGTATAAAAGCAATTAAAGCCAGGAAAGACATTCTTACAGACATAAATATGGTCAAAGTTGGAATAAATAAATATGAAGGTGAAATAAAGTGTTATATCAGCCATGAAGATGCCATTAAACTTGCAAAAGAAGAACAGATAACTCGAGCAGCCGCTGCAATGCGCATTGCACATGAAGAAGGTTTTGATGGAATTATTGTAATTGGAAATGCCCCCACAGCACTTTTTGAAGCTATAAATCTGGTTGAAAATGAAGGTATGAAAGCTAGATCCATTGCAGGGGTCCCAGTCGGATTTGTTGGTGCTGCAGAATCTAAAGAAGCACTTACAAAGACCAAAATACCTAATATTATAACTCAAGGGCCAAAAGGCGGGACACCAGTTGCAGTGGCCATTGCAAATTCGCTTATTGGACTTGAAAAATTAGATTAAACAGTAAGCCATATTATACGTGTAAATCCAAACTAAATTACATTTAATTATTCCAAACTTACCAATTAGCTAACAAGATACGGAGTTAAAAATATGAAATCTGAAGAATTATTCAAAGAAGCCAAAAATTATCTTCCAGGAGGAGTAGATTCTCCTGTTAGAGCTTATAAACCATATCCTTTCTTTGCAAAAGAAGCAAAAGGTTCTAAAATAATAGATGTTGATGGAAATTCATATATAGATTACTGCCTCGCATATGGGCCTCTCGTTTTAGGTCATGCAAACGAAAAAATAATGGGTAAAGTTGTAGAACAGCTTAAAATAGGTTCAGCATATGGTGTTCCTACAGAAAATGAAATTGAGCTTGCAAAACTTGTAATTAAAAAAGTACCATGTGCCGAAATGGTTCGGTTTGTAAATTCAGGTACAGAAGCAACTATGAGTGCCATAAGACTCGCAAGGGCAGCTACAAGTAAAAAAAAGATCATCAAATTTGAAGGGTCCTACCACGGGGCACATGATTACGTTCTCGTAAAATCAGGTTCTGGAGCTGCAGGATTGCCAGATTCACCAGGTGTACCCGAAGATACAACAAAAAATACAGTTTTAATACCTTTCAACAATAAAGAAGCTGTGGTAGATTTAATAGAAAGAGAAGGGGATGACATTGCAGCCATAATTGTAGAACCTATAATGGGAAATGTAGGTTTTATTCCGCCGAAAGAAGACTATTTAAAATTTTTACGTGAAATTACAGGCCAAAATAATATTATCTTAATATTTGATGAAGTTATCACTGGTTTTAGAATAGCTGAAGGTGGAGCTCAAGAATATTTTGGTGTAACTCCCGATCTTGTAACTTTCGGTAAAATTCTTGGTGGAGGATTCCCTATCGGTGCTTTAGCTGGTAAAAAAGAGTTTATGGAAATGATAGCTCCAGCAGGCACTGTTTATCAAGCAGGGACATTTAATGGAAATCCAGTATCAATTACTGCAGGACTTGCAATGTTAAACCAGCTTAATGATAATTTTTATGCAGAATCAGAGAGAAAAGGAAAGTTGATAAGAACTGGAATTCAAGATATACTCTCCGATAATAATCTGGACTTTAAAATAGCTGGTTTAAGCTCTATGTTCCAGTTATACTTTACAGATAAAGAAGTATATGATTATGCCAGTGCTAAATCTGCAGATACTGAAAAATTCAACCATTACTTCCAGACTTTACTTAAAAATGGAGTTTTTATTCCGCCATCACAGTTTGAATGCTGCTTCATATCATCCATGCATGACAAGGAAGATATTCAAAAAACACTGGAAGCAGTAGAAAAAGCAATAAAAGTTTAAAATTTTTTAGTGTTTATATCCGTTATGGGGTTTTACCCTCCCCCCCCTATTTCTAAATTTTAAATAATTGTTTGAAATAAAGAAAATGATTTTAAGTGGTTGCATATAAGAATAAAAGCACCAACGCAGTTATAATAAATAAAGTTGCACTTATTTTTGTAAAATAATGGCTTTCCGCACGTTCTGCTCTTGACCGCTGCTTTTTAACATGAGATAAAAAATTATTTTCCTGTACAGCCATATTTACAGCAGCGTTTTCAATGATACCTTCATCTAAACTTTTTTCTTCAAGTGTATCCCATAGTCCGTTTTCTCCATAGTTAATCTCAGTCAATATGTCTTCCTGCATTTTAATACGCATTGATAAATCTTCAAAAAACTTTTTTCTCTTTTCAGATTTGCTTTTAAGGGCATTTTCTATTTCCTGCAGTTCATCATAATTACTGTTCACTGTTCCGGAGTTACCACCATTTAAGTCTTTTGAATCTTTGATCTTTATAAAATCATCAATATCTTCATAAAATTCCAGATTACTACCACATTCACATTCTAAAAAGTCATCTGGTGATTCATTTTCTTTAAGAGGATAATATCCATAGCATTTATGACATATTAAATATCCATTGTCATAATTTGATCTTTTTAGATTTTCAAAGAAATTTAGATCAAATGGCTTGCCCGTATTACTGTCTGATGACATCAAAACACCTTACTATTATACATTAGTTAAATTTGTTAACGTATTATATAATACTAGTAGTATTGCACAAATAATACTACTATTTAAGCAGATTTTTACATAATTTCAAAGCATAATTTATGATTATAATTTAAACGATATTAAATATTTTCAGGTAATTTATTGTTTCTATTTGTGATAAGTATGCCAATATGCAATACTCTAAATTAAAGATATATTTGAAAAAAAAAACGCTCTGGAGTATTGTGCAAAAATTGCACTAACTAAAACTACTCTCAAACTTTTATATTTCCATAGAAACATGCTGATATCCAGTTATAAAGATTAAACTGTAATTCAATATATCCTTCTTTTACCGTTATAACTGTAATTAATCTTGTTGGATTTGGCACGGTTATAAAGCCCACTTAAAAAAACTATTTATTACAAAAAAACAGATATTTATACAAATTTTAAAGGAGAATCATGGTTGGAAAAGACAGAATTTATAGAAAAAATTAAAGACATTGGGTTTATAAAAGATAAGTCTGAAAAAAATAAAGAAATTTTCAGAATTACTGAAGGTGTGTTATTAAGTGTTAAATTACGACTTAATATTTACAAAGTGAATACAAACTATATTGAGCTTATAAATTCAGAAGTATGGTTTAATTACTGGGACAATACTCAATTTCATCGTAAATTAGGTGAATTTTCATTAAATGAAATTGAAGACGTATGGAATACTAAATAAACCATAGATTTGACTAACTTTTAATTTTAAAAATAAAAAACAATTAAGTTGTTGCACTTAAATCAGCTGATACCGCATTTAAATAAATATCCTTTGTTTAACATACTTTGAAGTGGATTTAATGTATATAAGTATTGTTTTTACTATAATACTTGATGATGTGTATTATCCTAGTTAGAGTGGATACTACCTATTAACTAATAAAAAAAGAAATCCTGCAGAAATTCTCAAAAACCAAAGCCAACAAACACGAAACACGTTGTGTTTGCAGTTACAAAATCTTTGATTTTGTAAACATTCGAAAATTGAAAATTTGAGGGATTCTGATGGAATTTCTGAAAGATTTTTGATTCAACAAATTAAAGTAAAGATTTAAACCCATATGCAATAGCTATCTTTACAAATGCATCTTTTGGGACAACTATTATGTTCCCTTGAGCATATTGGGCAGTAGCTGTCTGTAAAAATGCAGAAAATTTACTTTTATCCTTTATAGCATTTATCATAGGATTCATAACCGATTTTACGGCTTCACCCCTGCTCATATTTTCATTATACTGTTCATTTCGTACGAAAGCTATAGAACTACCAGTAACATCTGTGCCATTAACGTATATCGGCCCAATAGAATTTATCAACGCATCTATAGCATCAGGAGTTACCACTACAACAACATCCGTTTTATAACCAGTATTATACTGAACAATCTCTTGAGCTAGCTTAGTTCCGGTCTCTACATTAGCATCCCATAGGGAATCATGGAGATAAAGCTTATTTACGCCCTGTGTTTCTTTTAGATACTCCGGAGGTGAAGCAGTTGGATGGGCCATACCGCCAGGATATATTGGTGTTACATTTTCAATATTTCCATCATGTGTATGGACTACAAAAGCCATATCTACAGCCCCAATACCCGGCCTCTTTTCTGAAGGGTCTGCACAGAGAATAAGTATGTTATGGTCTCCTTGCAGTACATTTTCATCCGAAGTTGTAGTTTCATATTCATAAGCTACAAATAAAATGCCGGCAATGAAAATGACTAGAATTATGATAGCAATTTTCTTTTTCCACGACATATCTTTCAATGACATATTATTAACCTACAATCAAATCTTGAATTTAAAAATAGTAATAGTAATTCATACCATATAACCTTTGGTAAATATTGGTATGATTCAATATGCTCAAAAATCATTCAATAAGCATTCTTATTAACAAAACCCTGGATTAAAGTCATTAGAAATATCTTTATATCTAAAATTAAAGTCCAGTTTTCCACATAATAGATATCAAATTCTATCCGCTTTTTGATGGAAGTATTTCCTCTCCACCCATGTACTTGAGCCCAACCACTCATCCCGGGACGTACATGATGTTTAATCATGTAATCTGGAACTTCCTCCCTGAACTTTTCTACAAAATAAGGGCGCTCAGGTCTAGGGCCTATTAAGCTCATATCTCCTTTTAATATGTTAAAAAGCTGTGGAAGTTCATCAATGCTTGTTTTCCTGATAAATGAACCAAATTTAGTGGTACGGGGGTCATCTTTAACTGTCCATTGATGTTTTTCTGCTTCTTCGTCCTGAATTTTCATACTACGAAATTTATACATCACAAATTTTCTCCTGTTAAACCCTATCCTTTCCTGTTTAAATATAATTGGTCCTGGAGAACTTAATTTTATTATAACCGCGGTTAAAAGCAGAACAGGTGAAAGAAGTATAATGCCTGTTATAGCAAATAAAAGATCTGAAATTCTTTTAACAATTTTTTTAAACGAACTATCCAGAGGAACGTATCTAATGTCTATAATTGGAATGTCATCTATCATATCGATATAGTGTTTTGCAGGGAAGTATCTATAATAATCAGGTACAATTTCTGCTTTTACACCATACCTTTCGCATAAATCTATTATAGATTCCAATAGAGCAGAATGTCTTGGTGATATTGTTATAATTACCTTATCTATCTGATTTGTTAAAATAACATCACATAAGTCATCAATGTTTCCTATTATTTGGGAATTTGCAATTTTATGTCCATTTTCAATATTATCATCTAAGAATCCTATTATATTATATCCAAGATATTCACGCTGATTGAGTTTAGTTGCAACCTGTTCACCTAGTACTCCTCCCCCTACCATTAGAATATATTTAATATTAAAACCCTTGCTGCGTATAAATCGAAGTGATTGTCTGAATATGATTCTTTCAATACTGGAAAATACTGTACTGAATACGGCAAATAATGCAAGTAAATACCTGGAGTAATCAATTTGTTCAATTATAAAAAGGAATGTCACAAGCATTAATAATCCCATAACATTTGCTTTAATGATATTTACAGGCAATGATCTAACGCTTTTAGTCCTTTGAGGTGTATATAAACCAAAAACAGAATATAATAAAATATATAATGGTATAATGACTAAAAGGGATAACATATAGTATCCAAAACCTAAATTAGACTCATGAATAAATAAATTACTCTGAAAGCGGACAAACCATGCGCATATGAGTGAAAATGCGATTACCATTATGTCTATAATTACTTGAGCCAGATTAAAAAATCTTTGATTTTGCCTGATCATTCCATCACCAATTCATCAATATATCTCATTTAGATAGTTGCGAAACAGGTTCTTTTGGAGGTTTATTGGGCATAATCATGCCATAGTTAGTTTTTAATGTGTTTAAAGATAGTTTTAATCCATACATTCCCCATATTCCTGCATATGTAATTGCGGTTATAATTCTAGAATATTCATCTTTGTAATGTTTGTTGTAAAAGATATACATTGCCCTGTAAAACTCATATATGAGCTTGTTTTTTTGTTTACTGCTTGCTCCCTTGTAATGGATTATTTCAGCATCACTGTAATACACTATTCTCCAGCCAGCTGCTTTAATTCTATAGCACCAGTCAATATCTTCCCCATACATGAAAAATGTTTCATCTAGAAGCCCTACTTGACGGATAGCAGCAGATCTTAGCAGCATGAAAGCTCCAACTAAACAATCAACTTCATAAGTTTCATTTTCATCAAGATATGTGAGGTTATACCTTCCAAAACGTTCACTTTTTGGAAAAATATGTGACAATCCTGTCATTCGATAAAATGAAACATTGAAATTGGGAAAACTTCTCCTACATGCTTTATCCAACGTGCCGTCTGGTAGAACAACTTTACATCCCACTGCACCTAATGTATTATCATTTTCCATGTAGTCTATGCATTTTTCAATGCAGTCGTCAACAACTATGGTGTCAGAATTAAGTAACAGTACATATTTAGAAGATATTTGATTCAGGGCCAAATTGTTTGCGTGGGCAAAGCCTTTATTTTCTTCATTTGCAATAAATTTAATTAGACCATTTTCTGATTCTCTGGAAAAATCTTTTTTTAGATTTTCGAGACTGCCGTCAGCTGATGCATTGTCCACCACGTATATTTCATAACTGAAAGGGTGGTTTTTGTTGATTACAGATTCTATGGTTTGTTTTGTTAAATCATATGTACGATAGTTCACTATTATTATAGATAAGTCCATAAACTCCGCCTCTATATAAAATATTCTACTTGAGAATTGAAACATTCAATCTGAAGTAATACTTTCTTTAATTTTTTGATTACTAGATTGAAAAGTTATTTAACATTTCAGGAGGTTATAATATTATATTAAAATAAGAAAGATAAGCTTTACTATACATTTTTCATATAATAATAAATTTAATAATATTTTTAATAAAAAAACATATTTTAGTCAAATAATTAAAAAAAAATGCAATATTTATAAAAAAATAGTACATTATCTAGAAAAAATTAAGTCTAATAATAAATATAATTAATAATATCCAGTTAAATATAATTAGTAAAAATTTTGTATTTTTATTTAAAAAATTTAATTTACAGGTACTTATAATTATAGATCATATCAAATACCACATCTTACATTTTCACAGTATATTAAAAGGTTTTGTATTAAAAAAAAATAAATTTTACAGTATTTTTAATTAAAAGCCATTCTATCTTTAAATAATACATCTTACATTTTCAAAGGTATATTAAAAGGCTTTGTATAAAAAAAATAAATTTAACAGTATTTCTAATTAAAAACCATTCTATCTTTAAGTAATTGGTAATATTTTCACAGTATATTAAAAGGCTTTGTATTAAAAAAAAATAAATTTTACAGTATTTTTAATTAAAAGCCATTCTATCTTTAAATAATTGGTAATATTTTTATGTTCATATTTCGTTTTTTCAAGTTTCCCTAAAGAATTAAATCCCTCTTTTAGACCATTTAAATAGGTACTGCCCTGTCCTTTTTTAAAGAAAAATATATACTTTATGAAGTAGCCTGCAAGTAAAAAAATACCATTTATTACCAGTTGAGGCCATGGCATATTCTTATATGGAACATAAACATTATTCCTTGCAGCTAATCTGATTTTAAACTCATTATACTTACTACCACTGGTTCCACTGCCAAAATGATAGATAACCGCCTCAGGACAATATACACATTTATATCCTTGAATTCTTGCTCTATAGCTGATATCCACATCTTCCATATATGCAAAGAAGTTTTCATCGAAGCAGCCCAGTTCATCTAAAATGCTTCTTCTATAAAGAGCAGCTCCAGCGCAGGCACTGAAAGTTTCTCTTTCTGCAACATATAGATCCGGAGATTTTCCATCGCCTACTTTCCGGGTCCAGCCCAAAATAGTGTATTCATCTCCAGCATCGTCCATTTTACGCCTATCGTTGTAGCGGATCATCTTGGAAGAGACTGCAAATATACGTTCATCTTTTTCAATACATTTTAAAAGATTTGAAATGGAATCTGGCTCTAGTTCAACATCATTATTTAAAAGAAACACATACTCTGAAGATGAACTCCTAATTCCCTGATTAACTGCGGCTGCGAAGCCCAAATTTTCTTTATTTTGTATTAAAGTGAATTCAGGATAATTTTCATGGATATACCTTACACTTTCATCAGATGACGCGTTATCTATGATTATTACCTCATAAAAGAGGTAATTTTGCTTTTTAATCGAATCAAGGCACGTCTTAAGGAAGTGTCTCCCATTGAAATTAGGTATAATAACTAAAATTTTTGTATCCATAGAAATTCCTTTTTTTATATTAATAAGTATACTTAAATTTTCTATCTCTTATAAATGCTGTTAAAGCTTAATATTTTATCCAAGAATCCACGTATATTGCTAAATGGAAAATCATTATCATTTTGCGATTCATCTTTTACCAAAATTCCTGTAACAACTTTAATTAAAGTATTTACATATTCATTCACCTTATCTCTAGATAAGATAAATGTTACCATAACTGTAGCTGAGATAACATAGAGAGTGGTAAGAAGATAGTCCTTGAATATAAAATTTAAACCAAGGTAATTAATAATAATAGGTAAATTGAAAATGAAATAAAACTGCAGGACATAAACTGGCAATGAATTCCTTCCAATTTTAGTTAAAAATGTCTTCTTAGAAGTCATGATATTAAATAAAAGGATAACACTTATCATTCCAACAACCATGACTATAAACCTTAAAATAATTCCTTCTAAATTCCCAAGGTGCAGAGCAGAATAAGAAAGTTTTAGCTCTAAAATGTTAGCTGTGTATGGCTTAACTAAGAACGTGACTGCTGTAAGCAGCACAATTAAAATTCCTCCAGCTAAATACTTGTTTATAACGAACTTTTCTTTCATATCTTTGAAATAGAACCCTAAAAGAAAAACAGGGAAGTAACAGATAGTCCTGGAAATTGATAAAAATCCTATTTTAAAATCTACAGCCCCTACAAATAATCCTACCAAAATACTAATCCAGAAAATATATTTTATCCTATTTGCAACAGGCAACATTGTTCTCCAGAAGAATAAGCTCAGCAGGTACCATAAACCAACTTCAGGTACAAAATACATGGCTGAAGGAATAGTTCCATTTTTTAAAAAGATAAATACAATCCATAAAGTTTCAAATATCAAATAAGGTATAAAAACACCTTTAAATGCTTTCATACCACTATCTGGACTAATTTTAGAAAGATATCCACTAATAAATATAAATAATGGCATGTGAAAAAGATATACGAATTTATAAGTAAAATTAAACGCAAAGAGATTGTAAAATTGAGTTTCCTGTATAAAATGGGTTAAAACTACTAGAATTATAGCCATTCCCTTTAAGTTATCTAATTTGAGATCTCTAATCATTGCAACCACAAGTACTCTTTACAATGTATTAGTATAGTCCCATATTAATAAACGTCGCCAGATATACCCTTTAACATTAAACAAAATATTTATATGAAAAATGTATATTACTAACTCTTCCATTGATAATTTTCCTTTAGTACCCTACATGGATTCCCAACAGCCAAAACTTTAGGAGGAATATTTTTCGATATAACAGAACCTGCTCCAATTACAGCACCACTTCCAATTGCTACTCCTTTTAAAATAGTACAGTTTCCCCCAATCCATACATGGTCCCCAATATAAATTTCCTTTGTGATATCATCAGCAGAAACTTTATTCAGATCAACACAGGATTCAGCATGCTTATGTACATCAGAATCCATTATATTACATCTCCATGCAATAAAAGACCCTTTTCCAATCCATAATTTTTTTTGAACTTTTACTCTAGCTTGTTCATTAATATAAGAACCATTTCCTATTTCTAATACTGCATTATTCATTATAGAAATAGAACTATCCCTCATAAAACTTGCCCATCCATTTACAATGAGTTTTCCATTGTTTTGGACATATAATATAGTTCCTGTCGGTAAAGCATAATCAACACCCACTTTTAGACAGCCATTGTTCTTGATTATTATTTGAGCGTTACTGCCTAAATCCAATACTGAATTTTTACCTATAAAAACTCTTCCTCTAAATTTAAAACTGTAATATATTGATTTAAAAACTGCCAATTTACTTTTAAGCTTCAAAATTTCTTTAATTATCTTAAAATATTTATTAAACGTTGATACAGATATATTCATAATGAATCCCCCAAAATTACGATTAAATCTGCTTATAAAACTATCTTAATAGTTTTAAAAAGTACCCGATGTGATATTAATGAATAAAATATAACTTTTTAGTTCAAGTTTTTCTTTTCTAAATATGTTTATGTTGACCTCCGGGTATAAATCAGCTTATATTCTTTTAATAAAAAGTTTGTAACACTTTTTATTATGGCATCTACACCTTTACTAACTACATCACGTGATAAGATAAATGTTACTATAACCGTGGCTGAAATAACATAGATGGCAGTGAGTAGATAACTGTGGAATATAAACTTTAAACCAAAGTAATTGAGAATATCTGGTAAATAAAATATGAAATAGAAATGCAGAACATACACAGATAGTGAATTTCTCCCAACTTTAGTTAAAACCGTCTCTTTAGATGTCATTATGTTAAATAAAAGAATGACACTTATCATCCCAACAGCTATAGCCAGCAGCCTTAAAACCATTCCTTCTAAATTTCCAAGGTCCATAGCAGAATAGGAAAGTTTTCCAACCAGATTATCAGAATAATGTTTAAAGAAGAAAGTAGATGCTGTAAGTAGAATGATTAAAGATCCTCCTGCCAGATATTTGTTTATGGTGAATTTTTCTTTTATATCTTTGAAGTAGAACCCTAAAAGGAAAACAGGGAAGAAACATACAGTCCTGGAAATTGACAAGAAGCTTAAATCTAAATTAATAGTTCCTACTAATAAGGCCAGCAAGATACTGATCCAAAAGGCGTGTTTTACCATGTTTGCAATAGGTAACATTGTTCTCCAGAAGAATAAACTCAGCAGGTACCATAAACCAACTTCAGGTACAAAATACATGGCTGAAGGTAAATGTCCATTTTGTAAAAATGCAACGATAATCCAGAGGGTATTGAATATTAAATAAGGTATTAAAATACCTTTAAAAGCTTTTGACACATTATCTGGCCTAATTTTAGAAAGATAACCGCTAACAAATATCAACAAAGGCATGTGAAAGAGATATATGAATTTACATGTAAAATAAAAAGCAGAAGAACTGTAGATGCTGCTTTCCATTATAAAATGAGCTAAAACAACTAAAAGTATAGCCAATCCCCTTAAGTTGTCTAATTTAAGATCTCTAATCATTGTAATCACAAAAATGGTTATAATAAATATTAATGTTAAATAAGTTCTTATATCACCATTAATTCAGTATAAAACATCTAATATAAATGATTTTGTTTTTAGGTGTTGTTTATTCTATATTTTGATCTTTATGTTGACTTCCGCGTGTAAATTACATTGTATTCCTTTATTAAAAAGTTTGTAACGCTCTTTATCAAAGTATTCACGCCTTTATTTACCACATCACGTGATAAGATAAATGTTACTATAACCGTGGCTAAGATAACATAGGCGGTAGTGAGTAGATAACTGTGGAATATAAACTTTAAACCAAAGTAATTGAGAATATCTGGTAAATAAAATATGAAATAGAACTGTAGAACATACACAGATAGTGAATTTCTTCCAACTTTAGTTAAAACAGTCTCTTTAGATGTCATGAAGTTAAATAAAAGGATAGTACTTACCATTCCCACGACCATAACTATGAGTCTTAAAGCTATACCCTCTAGATTTCCCATTCCCATGACATGATATGAATCTCTTAAAAATAAAATTTTAGTAGTTAGCGGTATGAGGAATAACGTAGCTCCTACAAGCAAAACCATGAAACTTCCAGCTGCCAGATATTTGTTTATGGTGAATTTTTCTTTTATATCTTTGAAGTAGAACCCTAAAAGGAAAACAGGGAAGAAACATATAGTCCTGGAAATTGATAAAAGCCCAGTTTTAAAATTAATAGTTCCCACAAATAGCGCCAGTAAAATACTGATCCAGAAGACATATCTTATCTTACTTGCCGCAGGCAGCATTGATCTCCAGAAGAATAAACTTAACAGGTACCATAAACCAACTTCAGGTATAATATACATAGCTGAAGGTATGTGTCCATTTTGTAAAAATGCAACGATGATCCAGAGTGTGTTAAATATTAAATAGGGTATTAAAACAGCTTTAAAAGCTCTTGACACATTATCTGGCCTAATTTTAGAAAGATAACCACTGACAAATATCATCACAGGCATGTGAAAAAGATATATAAATGTATAAATGAATTGATATGAAAATAAGCCACTAAATGAAGTTTCTTGTATAAAATGGCCCAAAACAACTAAAAATATAGCCAATCCCCTTAAGTTGTCTAATTTGAGATCCCTATTCATTGTAATCACAAGTATCTGTTACAATGTAATTAGTATAACCTACTATTAATATAATACCTTATAAATAATCTAAATAATATTAAATAAAAGATTTATATGAAGATAAATGATTAATATCTTCATACAAAGGGCAACATTTCTTCAATATTAAATGATTTTTAAAATCTAAAATTTTATGCACTACATTTTAAATATATTACTAAATTATTTTCAGATTTAACCTTTTTAGAACATATGGCTAATTATTTATCCCAAATAAGCACAGTCTTACCAAAATTTAATTGATTATCCTTTTCAAATGCATGACTTATATCATTTATAGTTCTAATGGGGCATACTGAAGCTATTATACTTTCCAAATAATTAACTATCTCAGGATATTTCTCTAAAATACCTATTGTATTTTCAAAGTCTTCTTTTGCACTTCTACTGCTGCCATAAAGCCTTAAACCTTTTTCCAATACCATCCTTGTATTAATTGGGACCGGATATTCTGATACCCCTAAAAGAGAAATTGTCCCCTCAGGATTGATATGATCAATTATCTGATCAATTGCCGATTGCGATGACTGGCCACCCACACATTCAAAAGCATGATCTATCCTCAAATCATCAGGCACATCATTTATTGAACAAATTTCATCGGCAAATGTAAAATAACTCAATTTTTCGGGATTTTTTCCAAACACAATGATCTTTGTCCCTGGAAATATGAATTTAAGCAGGACAGCAGTTATAAAACCAACATTTCCATCTCCCCAGACTCCAATAGAATTTTTTCTGCTGTGAGAAAACTTATTCAAACGATTTATAGAATGGAGACAGACACTGATAAGTTCAGAAAATGAAGCTACGCAGTAATTAATATTTCCATTAATTTTAACAAGTCTATCTGGTGTTGAAATTACATAATCCTGTAAAAATCCATCAAATCCACTGGATCTAAATTTGCTGCTGCTTAGATAATTTTCTCCAATTACTTCATCACTTTCAACAGGAGTATTCGGAACTATAACAACTGTATCACCAGGTTCAAAACTGCCACTCCCATCATATACTACCTTTCCTATTCCCTCATGAATTAAAGCCATGGGAAGTTTCTTGGCCAGTATTTCTGGGTCACGAGACCCCTGATAATACCTCTGATCTGCCTTGCAAATAGAAAGATAAGTGGGCCTGACAATTACATGATTACCTTTAAGGTCTATTTCTTCATAAGCTATTTCCAAAAGTTTAGGAGAAACCACACGATATATGGCATTTATCATTCTTATTCCCCTTTTAACATACCATTAGCCACTTTCAAGTCATAAGGGTATGTAATTTTGATATTGTTAACTTCACCTTCAACTAGATAAACATTTTCTCCTTTAATAACAAATATTTTAGCAGCATCCGTTAAAACTTCCTTCTCTTCATCAGTTAAGCTATTGTAAAGCTCTTTTAATTTTAATATTTTAAAGGACTGAGGAGTCTGTCCCTGGAACATGCATTCCCTATTTGGAATAGAACTGATAAGTTCTCCATCTGCACTCTCAACAATAGTATCTGTAGCAGGGACAACTGTATCACACGCACCATACTTCCCTGCAAATTCGATGTTTTCTTCAATAATTCTGTGGGTTAAAAATGGCCGTACGGAGTCGTGGGTTACAATAACTGATTCGCCATCAATTTCGTAATTTTCTTCAATGAATTTAACTGCATTCATTATGGTTTCATTACGAACACTTCCACCCTCTATAACTGCAATACGATCAGTTTCACCTACATATTTATCAACTAAATCTCTAGTATGTTTAATCCATGGTTTTGGACATAAAACTATGATTTTTTCAAACTTATCATTTATAAAAAATTTTTCTATAGTATGGACGATAATTGGTTTATTTCCCAAAAGCAAATACTGTTTGGGTTTTTCAACATTTCCCATCCTGTTACCTATTCCGCCTGCTAAAATAGCTGCAAATATCATAATTATACTTCTCCATAATCGTAATACATAATATCTAATTATTCTTAATGTAGGGCCATGTTAACTTAATTAGATTATTTTTAACTATACTTCCCATTAATAAACATGATCATTAATCTGCATAATTAGCAAACATCTCCCAATTATTAATATAATTTTCAATGATTTAAATCTAATACAATAACGTCTTAAAAAATTAAATAAATATAAACTAAAACATTAAATCCCATACATTGAAATATAAAAATAGTATTGGTATTTTCTTTGCATATTACAGTCTTTAAAGAAATTATAGATTTATAGATATGATCTATGTTTCCTATTTTTGACTTAATTTATTTATTTTCTGTAGTATTTTGCTGATAAATTATCTAATTCCACATTATTTAAGGACATATTAGCTGTATCCGGACTTAATGCTTCATTGTCCTTTTTAACTGAATTTAATGGGTTTATATCATGCATTTCATTTTTTGACAAGTAGCTTTCTATTAATTCTACAACTTTTTTAGTCGAATTACCATCACAAGCACCCATATACTTCATTTTAAACTCTTTAAGATTTTTTATATGAGGATCTGTAATCATTGAACGTATTTCTTTGATCAGTTCATTAGAATTATGCACCATCGTTCCTGGAAGATCTTCAGGATACCTTAAATAAAAATCCCGAGTATATTCATCAGGACAGTAAAATATCATGGGTTTATTAAGTAGCGCATACTCAAAAATAACAGAAGAATAATCAGTGATCATCATATAAGACGCTACCATAAGTGAATATGTTGAAATACTGCTTAAATCAATTATTTTACTGTATTTTTGACCTTCTAACAGATCTTCTTTCATCAAGGGGTGTTTATTAATTATAAAAAGTTCATCCTCATTCAATGATGCATTTAACTTTTCCCAATCGATTTTGGTGTCAAAATATTCAAGTTGACTGTTGTTATCTTCACGAAAAGTGGGGGAGTACAGTATTATCTTTTTATCTTTTAATTGTGGGAACTGTTGATACAGGTCATAGAGCATTGTTTTTTTATTTTCTTCATCAAAAAACATATCAGTTCTGGGAACACCAAGAGCTCTTATTTTGTTAACAGGTAACCCAAATGCGCTGGCATAATATTTACGGACATGTTCTGAACTTACTATAACATCAGTATATTGAGAATGAGTTTTAATCTCAGTTTCTCTATCTGTAGATGGATGATCCAAACCAAATTTTTTAAATGCCCCACAGGCATGCCACAATTGAATAACCTTTTGTTCTTTTTTAAGTTCTACCTGTCTTAAATAACGTAAATAATCATCTGTAACTATTATTTTGCTGGTAATTAAATAATATAACATTCTACACTGCATTTTGTCAGAATGAGGGAGAATTTTACTGATAAAAATCTTATTAGAATTTAATCCATTGTATACATAAGAACTATTTTCTAACAGTTTATTATCACCGCGGATAGAATAGAAAAATATTCTATTTCTTAAAGGCAATTTTTGCAGTATTTTGATGTAAATACTAAACTTTTTATCATTAGATTGATTTTTACTGTTATTTGGGCGCCCATGTTTAATTAATCTCCTGATTTTAAGCCCATAATCAAAAATGTCCTTAAGAATATTAAGAGAATTTGTTTTAATGGTTAGTGATTTATCATGACTTTTCAAGAATTTAGTTAATTCTTTTTCATCCTTAGTGCTGAATATATACTTCTTAGACACCTTTTTGAACTTTGCCTTCTCATATAACCTTTTAACATCCTGTGCAGAATCATTAGAAAACTCAAACCCAACTTTTCTTAAAAAACCAACTTCTAAAAGTTTATTACTCAAATAAAGATCCAAATGATTAAATCTAGATTTCCGGCTAGTATTTATCGTGTTTCTATAAGAGTAAGCTAATTCCTGGGAATGGTAATCTAAAATCTCATGGTTATGTAACCTGCTGATTTTAAATGCAGCCATGTTAATTTTGGTGTCGTTAAATGCGTTGAACATATGTCTTAAAGTCCGAGGGTCTAAAATAACTAAATCCTCAACAAATAAAATAAAATTACCATTAGCTTGAGTAAGAGAATTATTTTTAAATGACTTTTTATCCTTTGAATCTAAAAACTTTAAATTTGGATTATTCAACCAATTATCCGAAACGACATCTTTTAAACTAGTATTTACCAGTAATTCAAAAGCAGGGAAATCCTGGGCATAAATTGATGATAATAAATTTTCCATTCCATTCAAATCAATATTTTCAGGGTTTAAAGCAATAGTTATAAGAGGATTAGAAGCCATTTCCATTTTATCTGTAATTAACTCATCAACTCTCAAATCTCCAAAGGAACTTTTAAGTCTTTCCCAAGAATTATGAAACATGTTATCCTTAAATGAAAGTATACTATCTGTAATTAACTTAATTGAATCATCACTTACCCTCCAGAACTTCCGATAAAAATGATCCAACAGTATATTTACCTCTTTATAAAGAATTAAATCCAAATGACCATAATATAAAAATTTAGCTTCTGAAATTTCTCCTTTTATATTTTTTGTCTTGGCTTTGTTCAGATTTTTAATAAGGCTTTTTTCTGCAGCATCATATATCATTTTATGAGCTGATAAATAATCATTTATGGATTTTACTTCAATAGATTGGGTAATTGAAGCTGTTTCCCAGAAATTCCTTTTCCTGTAAAGAAGCACTTCATCATTACATCCCGTAATTTTACTGCAGTTGTAAATGTAATTCATTACAAAAATACCATCTTCAGAATAATTAACATCCTCAAAATGTAGATCTAATTCATCTATTTTCTCCTTCAAAAACAGTTTATTGCCTAAAAGGAAATTCCATAAAATATTATCATCAAATTTATCTATATGCTCCATTTTAGATAAGATCCGAGGATGATTATAAAGTCGTGAATTAAAATTATCGAATTCTCTTATTTGACCTATTACAAGTTCTGCATCATTTTCAAATGCAGTTCTATACATTTTCTCAAGCGCTTTTGGAGCAAATAAATCATCAGCATCTAAAAAAGCAATATAATCTCCACATGCCTCATCAAGGCCCTTATTACGTGCCTTAGATACTCCAGAATTAGGCTGAGTAAATGATCTGAAATTCGAATATTTTTGGCAGTATTCATCAATAATTTCCTGTGTCCCATCAGTAGACCCATCATTGACAATAATCACTTCAAAATTACGAAACGTCTGGTTAACCAGTGAATCTAATGCTTCTGCTAAATAGTCCTCTGCATTGTATGCAGGGGTGATAACTGATATTTTAAAACTCATATTTAAACCATTAAATTATTTTTTTTTATCCCAAACTATTTTGCTGGAATTTAATTTCTTCTAAATGATTCATTTATACCATCATATCCATTAGAGAAAAGGAATTTATATACTTTCCAAATAATTGACAATTTCAGTATTTTTATAATGGTCCCATTACCTTTTAAAGTCTTTTTGTTCTTATACTGCTGTCATAATATCTTAAACACTTTTTAGTACTATTCTAGTATTAATTGAAACCCGATATCCATATACTCCTAAATGAGAAACTTTTCCCTCGGGTTGATATGCTTTCCCAGAGTTAATACTCAACTCTCATTTATTTAATATTTTATACGATGGTTAATAACTATTCTAATAACTGTCTTTCACTTTAATAACCATTATCCTTAAAAGAATAAGTTAATAAACTTCAATATCTTTTTAATATTGTCTGTATTTATAATTAATAATGAAATATGAAATTACATATCATTTTATGCAATATGTCCCCTGTTAAAATAATTTTTTCAAGTTAAGTATAACTTAAATTAATCAATGTTATCAATATCTTATGTAAACATGATTTTTCACACTTCTACATAAAACAAGACACATATCACGAGTTCAAAATTTTATAGATCATGTCAACAACCCTTTCTGTAGACCTTCCATCAAGATGATCAAAGAATCTATTTTTAAACTTTGAAATCTTTTCCATTTCAAAATCTTCATTTAAAATTGCGTTAATGACCTGTTCCTGATTAAACACTATTTTACCCGGCACAAAAGTTTCAAATTCATAATAAAAATCCCTTGAATCAATATATTCTTCTAAATCATAAGCATAAAATAGCATAGGCACATTTAAAAGAGATGATTCAAATATAACTGATGAATAATCAGTAATGACTAAATCAGATACAAATAACAGATCATTTATTTCAGAATTTTTGGAGAGATCCATTATAAAATTTTTATATTCTGGAGGTATTTTCATTTTTTCAGTTACAAATGGGTGATGTTTAACTATGACCACATATTCCCCGCCAATGGCTTCATGAATTTGCTTTAGATTGAATAAATCCATTGGATAATGAGCATCCTGCTTTCCATCACCCCTAAATGTCGGTGCAAAAAGGATTATTTTTTTATCGACTAAATGAGGGTACTCCATATAAAAGGAAGATTCTACTTTTTTCCTGTACTCTTCATCAAAGAAAACATCTGTCCTTGGAACACCTGTGGCAACAACCTTTTCATTGGATAAGCCAAACCCTTCTGCATAAAACTTTGATATCTCTTTAGAACTTACAATAGCACGATCATATGAACGGTGATTTGGAGAAAATTGCTGTGGACCTCCTTCTTTCCCAATCCTTGAAAATCCAAATGTTTTAAAGGCCCCAACGGCATGCCACAGCTGTATTAAAGTGATATCATCTTTAAGATCAAATGTATGTATACTCGGCATGAAATCATCCAGTAAAATAACTTTGGAGGTTGATAGAATGTTTACATAATTAATCATTTCCATAATACTCAAACTTTTGATAGGTTTGGTGTTTAAGAATTTGACTATTGAAATAGATGGATCATCTCCTATTTTATGGTAAATAAACTCAAAATTACCTGTAAGATCCTCTCTTCTTTCAGATACAAATGCTATCTGATTTTCCCTTACTTTGCGCCTGCGCAGTAAATTATATAATCGCCCCATGATCCACAATTTAAAACGCCTTCTACCCAAACCATGTGCTGAAAACTCATATATTTTCCAGTTGATATGGAATAAAACCGCAATTAACTTATTATGAGTTCTTTTAAAATCAGGAGATTTTTCTGAGATCCCTTTTTGAGCCAGAACTGCATCTAAAGCAAATAAAGGAATCAAAATAACGGCCATAAAGAATAATAGATAACTATAAATAGTTATCAAAGGCCCATACTTACTGTTTAACCGTTTATGTTCTTCTAAAGATTTTTGAGGTAAAATAACTACTTTTTCATCTTTATCTGCAACTTTATAGTAAATATTATCAGATGCTAAAATACTGTTTTTAAAATTCAGTTTCAAATTATCGATGTAATTTCCACCGTACATCAATGAAAATCTAATGGAAATACAGTCATAGTTTTCCCTCCAAAACAAATATTCCAGTTCATATTCACATTCTGCGTGGATAAAACATTTACCTGAATCTAAATAAAAACTTGTTACTTGTAAGGGCAATCTTCTATTTTCTGCCCCATTATCAAATGTTATACTTAGTTTAGGCTTTTTAGAATTGTTTAGATAATCAAAGGTCCCATTTATTGAAACTGTCAGTATTTTTTCTTCAATAAAAAATTTTTCTAGCTGAAATGAATGAAACATGGTATAAACGTCCATAATAATGAATCACTTGTATTAACTAGTAATATATGTAATAATACTGGCCAAATAAGTGTAATTTCTAAATAAAGTATTATTTCAAAATTATAAATAAATTACTTATTATTATCAAGAATATAGTCCACAATACGTTTTGTAGAATTCCCATCGAAATAATCAAACTGTAATTCAGTAAATTCTTCTATTTTATTTAAGTCAAAATCATCATTTTTAATTATATCTATAAGCTCTTCCATATGGCAGGTAACAGGCCCGGGTACTCTTTTTTTATAGTCAAAGTAGAATCCTCGTTCAATATGGGTGTAATATTTATAATCATATGGATAAAAAATAATTGGCTTATTTAAAAGGGCATATTCTACCATTATAGATGAATAATCAGTTATTAAAATATCGGCAAGTAGCAGCAGCTCCTTTTCGTCCTTATAATTTGTAACATCAATTAAATTATAATCATCTAATAGATCTGCACTGTTTATTCGAGGGTGCAATCTTACAGCTAAAATATACTGATCTCCTAATTCACGATTAAATAAGTCTATATTAAAATTTTTAATTATATCTTTATCATGAAAAGAATTTTCTCTAAAAGTAGGGGCATATAAAACAATTTTTTTATCTTTAGATTCAGGGTATAAATTTTCAAACTTATTTCTTAATTCTACCAGATTATTTTCCCTGAAATAGTAATCAGTCCTTGGAATTCCTAAAGGGATTACTTTTTCTTCACTTACTCCAAATGCTTCCTTATAAAACGGGGCTACATTTTTAGAGCTCACCACCACATAATCCAGTTTCTCAGAAATTCGTTTCTCCAAATCTATCAAATCAGGATCAGTAACAGAGGATAAACCAAATTTCTTAAAGGCTCCTGGACCGTGCCAAACCTGAACAACATCAGATTCTAGATCTAAATCCATATAAGCCATGGGTAAAAAATTATCATTCAAAAAGATATAACGGGAAACAGCTAATCTGTAGGATTTAACCAGAAATAATCTAAGTAATACGAAAATTTTCCTTAAAGCGCCGCTTACAGAGTTCATTCCACTTAAATTATATTCATCCCTTGAAATAATGTTACATTCTAAATGTTCATTTCTTTTATTCATTTCATTGTAAATGTACTTCAAATTACCCCTGAATTTATCCTTATTGATTATTATGAAAGATACTCTATTATTATTTATTTTGAATATGTGTTTGTAAAAGTTAAAAAATGCAGCAAATAGTTTGTATTTAGTATTTTTCATGATATCTAACCCATAGTAAAAAAAATAATTAAATTCAGGCAGTTTCAGCTTTTTTCATATGCTGCACAAACTTCTTCCACATCTCCCTGCATGATTAATTTTCCTTTTTCAAGCCATATTGCCTTGTTACAGAGCCTTTTGACCTCACCTGCCGAATGAGATACATATAAAACTGTTACTCCTTTTTTAAAAAGCGACATTATCCTTTCTTCGCTTTTTTTTCTAAATTTTGCATCACCTACAGATAGAACCTCATCTAAAACAAGTATTTCAGGTTCAACAACTGTAGCTATAGAAAAGCCCAATCTGGCCTTCATTCCAGACGAATAATTTTTAATAGGAACATCAATAAATTTTTCCCCAATCTCTGAAAATTCCACTATCTCGTCATATTTCTCCTCTAAAAATTTTTTACTATATCCCAACATAGCACCGTTGAGGAATATATTTTCTCTACCCGTGTAATTACTGTCAAATCCTGCACCTAATTCCAGTAAAGGTACGATCTTACCGTTTATTTTAACATTACCCTCAGTAGGTTTCATAACCCCGCAAATTATTTTGAGAAGTGTACTTTTACCTGCACCATTTAATCCGACTATCCCAACTCTATCCCCTTTTTTTACGTCAAACGACACGTTTTTAAGAGCCCAAAACTCCTGAAAAAAAAGTTCTCTTCTTAAAAACTTAATAACATACTCTTTAAGATCACTTATTTTTTCTTGACTTAAATTGAATTCCATTCCAACATCATTAACTTTGATAATCGTTTTATCCAAATTATCACCTGATAATAATAATTACATTTGACTTTTAAACATATAATATAAATTTATCCTGATATTTATAAAATAAAATAATCCCTAAAACTAGCGCTATTACTGCCATAACTGATGCATATAACAAAGTATTTAGATTAAATATTTGTCCATATAAGAAAGAATCCCTGCATAAACTTATAAATGCATATACCGGATTTAGCTCAAATATAAAACGATAGTTATCTGGAATAATTGTTATAGGATAAAAAATTGCGCTTCCATACATTAAAAGCATTGTAAAAACTCCATATAAATGTTCTATATCTCTAAAGAACACCGTTACTGTGGCAAGTATGAGGCCCATACCTACTGTAAATATGAGAAGTAATAAAATCGGTAAAACTGCATATAATATGTATATTGTAAAAGGAGCATTTGTAACAACCATTACTAAGAAAAGAATTATAAGAGAAAGTGCAAAAGTTACGAAACTGGATAGAACCACACCCAGAGTATACATGTATTTTGGCACGTATACTTTTTTAATGATAGATGCATTCTTTTTAATTGAATTCATAGCTGCACTAGTTCCCTGAGCATATAGATCAAATATTATTTTTCCAACTAATACATAAACAGGAAAATTCTGTATATTGCTTTTATAAAGAGCTGTAAATATAGCAGTTAATACTACCATAGTTAATAATGGATTTAAAAAACTCCAGAATATTCCAAGTACAGACCTTCTATACTTTATTTTAATGTCCCTTTTTACAAGCTCTAAAAGGAGAAACCTGTATTTTGAAAAGTTAGCAATAAACCTGTGTTTAGATATAACGTTATAATTCACTTTAAGTAAATAACCAGCCAAAGACAAGATAATTAAAGATAAACTAATTGAAGTTAGTTGAATACCAACCAAAAAGTTTAAAATAATCCCCAAAACTATAATTAGTGATGCAGCCAGCAATAACTTAAGTTTAGAGAAATTTTCATTAGTTTTGGTACCTTTAGAAATATTTACAGCATTATTATTTACAGGTGCAGGTGAAAATGTTTCATCAGCATACTTCAGCCTACCCCCACAGCGGCAAGCTTCAAAATCATCTAATGATTCACCTTCCTTGAGCTTATAGTAGCTTCTGCAGTTTTCACAGACAATATATTCATTTTCTATTTTCTTTGACAGTTTAGCTCTTCTTATAAAAGCAACTGCAATAAAGACATTGGTAATTATAAGTAAAATATTGATAAATGTTTCACTGCTAAAATTTAAAACTACTCCCAGTACTAATGCTAGGGCAAAAACAATTATTAAACTCCATAATCCGCTGGCTAAAAAAAATTTAGTTTTACTAATATTGTTATATGGAAATATTATAGCTAGTAATGAATATCCAAGCAAGAAAAATACGATAATTTTAAGAAATATCATTATTTCAATATTATTTAGCGCATGAATGTTGAATAGAATAATGCTTAAAGTAGTAAGAATAACTACAATTCCAATGTCAGTATTAGATGTTTTAATTTCATTCATGCTTTACCTTTGAATATTCGTATTTGTAATCACTGTATACTAGGAACAGATTATTTTAATATAAAATTTTTTCCATGTTAAATTAGTTTAGATTTGTAATAATATCCAACTGTTAAAAACAGAATTTAAATTACAGTTCTTATATTAAATGGAATAATCGCCTATATAATGTTTACTTTAGAGTGATATATCTTTTCATATTATCTAAGATTAATTAATTTAAAAACTTAAAAATAAAATATGCAAATTTCCAGCATTGAATCTTAAATGGATCTAATATATTTCTAATTAAGCAGTTAGTACAGATTGATAGGTATCTGATTATTGTAAAATCTCACCAGAATCATCAGTCCCTGTATCAACTTGAGAGTTCCTATCAGAGCTATCTCGAGATGTTCCACCCGAATTACTTCTATAATTACCAGTATACCCTGTGTTGTCTCGTTGACTGTACTGAGTACTACTTCTATAGGTTCTGCTTGAAGAATACTGTGATGTTACATTGCTGCTATTCAATTTTTCAGTGCCATTTGTTTCATTGCTCTGATTTAAAGTTGAATTGCTATTATTTAGACTTGTATTTATGGTATTTTGGCTGTTATTTCCGTCAGTGGAAGCTATTACTGTGCTAAAATACAGCCCCATAACTATAAAGTTTACTAATACAAATAATACAATTATTTTATCTTGTATTTTCATATAGGTCCTTCTTTTTTTAGTTTTATAAATAGATATCTATAATTCCATTTTATTTATTATTTTCTATTTTAATATGTACTCAAATTAAAGTAAATCATTAAATATCAAACTTAAGTATCATGATTAACCTAATATGTTATTTATTAGCAAAATATACATATTTTTATTAATCTATTCATAAATTGACAGTATACTTGACTTTTAATTAGTTAAAGTATACAAAAACATATTAATATAAACATAAGTTTGATTATTATCTTTTTTCCAAAAATGCAGTTAAATTGTAAATTAAAATTTAAAAAATAATATAACTATACGTAATGTTAAAAAAAAAACAGTGCCAAATTAAATTTAATTTATAAAAAAAGATTGAATTAGTTAACTAAAAACTACTTTCAACATTTTATGATAAAACAAAGTTTAAATAATAATTAAATTAGCCCATATTCAAACTAAAGTATGATTAGGCCACACAGCATTATTATAATCGAAATATTTAATAAAGTAAATAAAAAATTAAGATTTATATTAGTATACTGATTATCAATAAATTTTCTTAATAAGGGGATGGGATACAATGGCAGAAAAAAATTACAAAATAGCTCTATTTGGTTTAGGATATATAGGACTTCCTACCGCTGCCTTATTTGCAAAAAATGGCTTTAAACTAATAGGAGTAGATATAAACCAAAAAATAGTAGATTCAATTAACTCAGGATGTTCACCAATCTTAGAACCGGGTTTAGCTAAGCTAGTTAAAGATGGAGTAACCAAAAAACTATTATCGGCAAGTACTGACGGTATTGAAGCCGCCGAAGAATCTAATGTCATGATCATAGTAGTACCTACTCCTATAGATGAAAATAACTGTTCTGATCTCACAGCAGTTATTTCTGCATGCGAAACTGTTTCTCATGGATTAAAGAGAGGAGATCTGGTAATAATTGAAAGCACTGTTCCACCATATACTTGTGAAAGAACGGTGATTCCAATACTTGAGCAAAGTGGCCTTAAAGCTTCCGTAGACTTTGGAGTAGCTTATACACCTGAAAGAGCATTACCCAATAACACTCTTTATGAAATGACTCATAATGCTAGAGTTATAGGGGGACTTAATGAAGAAAGCGCTGAAAAAGCAGCTTTTCTTTATGGAAAAATTACCCAGGGAAAAATTATAACCGTTGAAAATCTAGTAACTGCTGAAATGGTTAAGTTAATGGAAAATACATACCGAGATACCAACATTTCCCTAGCAAATGAACTTGCCATGGTATGTGAATCATTAGGCATAGATGCCATTGAAGCTATAAAAGCAGCTAATTTCCATCCTAGAGTCAATATACTTTCTCCAGGCCCTGGAGTAGGGGGACACTGTCTTTCTGTTGATCCCTATTTCATAATAGAAATGGCTGAAAAGCAGGGCATCGAAGCCAGGCTTATTAAAACTGCCCGAGATATAAATAACCACATGCCTCATCATGTGGCCCAAATGGTTGAAAATAGTTTAGATGAAATTGGAAAATCTACTTTACACTCAAACATCGGCATATTGGGAGTCGCATATAAAGGTAATACTGCAGACACCAGAGAAACTCCTGCCAAACCACTTATTAATGATTTAATTTCTCAAGGGGCAGAAGTTCTTGTTCATGATCCTTACGTTAGTCCCGAAGTGATTATTAACATGGGAGCAAAACCTGTAAAAATAGAAGAAGCCCTTAATTGTGACTGCACTGTATTGATAACTGACCATGATCAATACTGTGACTTAACTCCTGCAATGATAAAAAGTCATATTTTTATATGTACTCGTCCTATTTTAGACCCAGAAAGATTTAAAAATGAAGGAATTATCTTTAAAGGAGTTGGACGGCCATATGTTCCTAATTATTCTCTTTTAGATTCAAATGATTTTGAAGATAAAAGAATCATATTAGATGGGGCCGAAAAGCCTTAATATTTGATTTTAAATTTTTTCAAAACTAGCTGTCGAATAAGCTATAATTACAACCATTACGTTAACACTTAAAAATACATAAATAGAAATTCATTTGACTCTTTATATTTTCAACTAGTTGATTAATACTAAATACAGTATGTAAATAATGAATTTAAATAGGGATATTGAAAATTTAATAAATAAAAGGAATAGATATGCTAAAATATGGAGTTCACGGTTATGGATGGAATTAAAGAGTTTATTTTGGACATGTATGATTTAGAAAATGCTGAATTTCCTTTGAATGAGTTATTTTCTTTACAGATTAATCATAATAATGTTAAATATGAGTTTCTCATTAGATTTTCAAGCAATAACAAAAATTTAATATGCTTCGGTTCGGGAGCATTCGATCCAAAGAAAATTTCACCCCCAATTTATAATAGATTCAGCTGGCAAACTCAATTCGATGAGTCAGTAATTTATTACAATGACCCCACATTGTATATTAATCCAAAAGTACCTTTGAAGTGGGGTGCTACAAATTTATCATTAGGATGGGGTGTTGGGAAATCAGAGGAATGGTATTTATCAATAATAGCAGATATAATACATAGTTTAGCCCTTAAAAAAAATATTAAGCATGAAAATATACTATTTTTTGGTAGTTCAGGTGGAGGTTTTACTTCAATTATTTTAGCTACTTTAATTAAAAATTCCGCAGCTATAGCTAACAATCCCCAAATATTCTGTAAAAATTTGAAAGATCATTTTGATAATATTATAAAAACTTGTTTTGATGATTTGGACTCAGAAACAGCTTTAACGCAATATAAATATAGATTTGATGTTATAGAAATGTTTAAACGTGAAAACTATATACCTCCCATTACTTACTTACTTAACGTGAATTCTGAAATTGATTTATTAGATCATTTTGTTCCTTTTATTAATAGTTTACCTTCGCTGAAATTTGATAATAGAGTAAATGTAGTATTATATCAAAGTGAAGATGGACATAATGGCGTAATGGACAAGGAAGAGACTATTAAAATGATTAAAGATCATTTTAAGACAAATGAACATGCTATCAAATGTAAAAATAATATAGATGAAGTCAGTTCAAGCATTGAATATCAAGATTATTTGTTAAATAAAAAAAATTATGAAGGTATGGTTAATAAATTCAAAAATAAACTAGCTAAAAAAGTGAAATAACCTAAAAACAATCTTAAATTAACAAAATGAGGTTAATATGATTAATAATAAAAAATATTGGGATAATAGATTTAAGTCAGGAGATTGGGAATTAAATAAAGGAAATGAACAGACTTTATTTCATTATAATATTTTGTTAGAGCATATACCAGACTGGTTAAAAAATGAAATATATGATAATAACTTTAATATATGTGATTTAGGATGTGGAATGGGGGAAGGTGTTGATTTATTTAAAAAATATTTCAAAAAATCAGAAATTACAGGTGTAGATTTTTCTGATTATGCTATAGAAAAAGCTAAAAAAGTATATCCTGATAATTCATTTATACGCTCAGATATCACTAACTTCAATAATCATTATGATGTAATAATATCTTCACATACATTAGAACATTTTGAAAATCCATTTGAACTTTTAAGTCATATGATAAGTTTGGCAGATAAATATTTTATTTTAATAATTCCATTTCAAGAAAAAGATCTCCATAAAGAACATTTTTACTCTTTTGATTATAATTCCTTTCCTATAAATATCCAAAATCATAAACTAGTTCATTATAAAGAAATAGATAGACTATTTTTTGATGCTGGAGGTTATTGGGGAAAAGAACAATTAATCTTAATCTATGCCAATACCAAAAATATAGATACCAGCAATTTTACATTAGAACAACTTAACAACAGTTACTTTGGTGAATTTAAACTTCAAAAACAAATTTATAAAAATAAAGTAACTGAATATGAAAAGAAATTAGATTCT
>NZ_KN050694.1:0-38981 GCF_000745485.1 Methanobacterium veterum | reverse complement strand
TAATTTTGTGGATACAGCTTTAAAATTTGACCATATATTTACAACAGCAGAAGAATGCGTACAAAAATACAAAAAAGATTATGGACACAAAAGCGTTCACTGTTTAATGTTTGGGGCACAACCAAAACTATTTAATCCCATTACTAAACAGAATAGATCTAACGAGGTTATTTTTGCAGGTAGCTGGTATGGAGACATACATGTTCAAAGATCCAAAGAAATGATAGAAATTTTTGATAATATTTTAGATAGTGGATACAAATTAAAAATTTATGATAGAACATATACTCCAAATAACCCAAATTCTAATTTTCCAAAAAAATATCTTAAATATGTAAATCCTGCAGTACCTTTTGATCAAATTGAAAATGTTTATAAAGAGAGTATATATTCTTTAAATATTAATACAGAAACTAAATCAAAAACCATGTTTGCAAGACGTGTATTTGAACTTATGTTATGTAATACACTAGTTTTATCAAACTATTCTGAAGGTATGTACGAATTATTTGGAGATAATGTTATATTCGTGGATGAAGGAAAAGTTAATTTATCTTTTTGCGGAGAAAAGCGAAGTAATAATTTGTATAATGTTTTAAGGAATCATACATATTCACAACGGTTTAAACAGATTTTGGACACAATTGACTATAAGTATTTACCAACAGATGATAATGTTACAGTTTATTATGTTGTTAACGATCAATCAGAAATTAAGGACATTTTAAAGCACTATGAGTCTATAACTTATGTAAATAAAAGATTAACATTACTTTTATCTAAAGACATCCCAAATCATTTAATTAAGAACATATATCAAGAGTATGCAAACCATGAGGTTTCGGTATATTCTTTAAACTATCTTCTTCAAAATAAAGAAGTTTCTAGCACGCTTAATAAATTAGAATCATACCATGGAAATCCTCAAAATATAGAAGAATTAATTTCCAATGAAACTCCTTACTTTATATTTGCTAATCTCCAACTTAAGGAAGATTTCGTGGAAAAAGGAATATTACACTACTCTTATATTGAAACAGACATTGGAATTGCTCCAGGAGAAAAATTCAGATTTAAAAAAGTTAAAGACATAAATAACATTATTTTCCATAACAAAAAGTTTATGGACGTATTTAACAGTATTTTTAAAGAAACCTCTATTGAGTTTACTGTTTATACATTGCAAGACTATAAGCAGGATGTACATGGAAAATTAAATTCGGAAACTTCTGAAATTTCAAAAATTGATATAAATATTCCAGATATTGATATTCATGGTAGTTGTGTGAGCAGAGATGTATTTAATTTTGATAAAAATAAAGAAATAAAAATAGGCCAATACTTTGCAAGGCAATCATTTGTAAGTGCAGTTAGTACACCATCTATTGAAAAAGTCAATGTTAATCTTCCATCTGCTTTCCAAAGAAGGATGGTAGAAAGTGATTTAAGGAAAGATATGTTTGAAAAGTTATCTCTCAAAAAAGCTAATTATTTACTAATAGATTTAATAGATGAAAGAATAAATTTGATTAAATATAATAATTCTCTATTTACTTTTTCCGATGAATTAAAGAATTCTAATTTTATGGAAGATTTTGATGTAGAAGTTGTGGATAAACTAAGTATGGATGATTCTATTTGGAAAAAAGCAATGGATGAATATGTAGATCACCTGCTGAAGATATATGATGAAAATAGAATTATTATACATGAAGCTTACCTAATTGAATCATATATTACCATAGATGGTGAAAAAAAGTATTTCCCTGAAGATAACAGGAGATACATTAAACTACTTAATAGATTCTTTAAGAAGTATTATGCATACCTAAAACAAAAATTACCCAATGCACATCTTATTTCTATTTCAGAGGATAACTATTGCTTATGGGAAGGCCATTTATGGGATAAAGCCCCAATGCACTATGAAAACAGATATTATCAGGATGTTCTGAGAATCATAAAAGACATAATTTATAAAGAAAATTATAAAGACAAGTTTATGAATGAAACTATTTTAAAAAAGCTAAAAACATAATATGAAAACTAGTTAAATAATTACTATTTTGATAAAACCTAATTTTATTATTTTTTTTGTTCTGACTATTTTTGATATCTAATTCTAGTCTAATCTCTACATAGGATATGTATCCATAATATATGTTGCAATAAATAAAATAGCCGAATTAAATATCAATAGATGACAATTTCAAGTATTTTTTCTACACATTACAGTTTTAGGTATAATTTTCAAATCGTTATTATTCCACTATTTTTAATTTTAAATTATTAATCAACTATCTTTTGCACATTCCGTGAAATCTATCACATATTTATTCTAAAGTACATTTTTAGAAAAATTAGGCTTTACAATATTTTCTATTAAATTATCAAAGTTATTATGTCCTAATATCATTTAAATGAAATTGGATTAGATACATAACCCGATTTATCTTATTAACCATTAATGATTTGGATAATTAAAAAATTAGATTAAAATAAACTTTACAATAGTAAAAAAGTTGGATAAATAAACAAGTATTCTTTTTCTTTTATGCATTTATAATCATTTATACTAATTTTATATCCCACAAGGCATATTAAAACTTAATAGAAGTTAATACGGGTTTATATTAGTTTTTGAGATTCTGAAATTACTATTAAGTGAAAGTATTAACTTACATGGTCGAAAGTAATAATAATTAGTAAAAATATATTACTAATTGAGTATTAAGGAGATGATAAGACGAAAAAAATTGCAAAAATTTTAATGGTTTTTCTGCTGTCGGTACCCCTACTAATTTCACCAGCAGCAGCATGGGATGTACAAAACCACCAAGATATTGCAAGCAAAGTATATTATTCATTACCCCAATCTGTACAACAGAAACTAGACTTAAATGAAATGAAACGAGGATCAATAGCTCCAGATGTAGTATTCAAAGACTATAATCCCAACCACCAATACCCTGCAAGTGCTACACAAGCTCAAATCTGGATTAATAAAGCAAAAAAAGCATATAAAAGCAAAGATTACAAATATGCCAGTTACTGTTTTGGAGTAGCTTCCCATTACATTACAGATACTTTTTCAGCTCCCCATGCCGTAGCTGGAGAAACTTTAGCTCAACACGTGGCTTATGAAAACCAGGCCATTAAAATGAAACCATCAATAAGATATAAAAGCGGAAGTTTAAGTTCATTACTAAAATACGGCTACCTACAAGGACGACAAGACTGGTCACTATGGCTTAAAACTAAAAGCACAAGTATCCCTCAAAGAGATTTAAACAACGCAGGATCAGCAGCATACAGCATAATAAGAAACTGCTTCTAAAAATTTAATTGATTGGACTTTAAAATTTAACCAAACAAGTCATGATATATGGCTTGTTTAATATTTTTTATTTTTTGTAAATTTACTTTAAATATCAACTTTTAAATTAAAAAATAATTATTTTGGTGTCATTTTACATAATATAACTTAATTAAAAAAATATATAAAGAAGAGATTTACATTATTATTTCAATGAATAACTGAGATGATAAATATGAATATAATTTTACCCTTTTTTTATTAACAGAATGTAGAATATATTGACTAAACGAATTTATTGAGTTGTAAATTATAAAAATAAATAGTTTAAGCACCATACACTTCTTTAAAATAAGCTTTATAAAAATAACTACATTTTATAGTGACTGAGGTAATTTTTAGACTTATAAATTTTTAGATATTCAAAATTGAAAATTTTGAAAGTAGTCAAAAATATTTGGTCAGTCACTATAAATTAAGTTAAGTTAATATTTAAGTAATATAATTATAAGTTATAACTCAGGTTACGGATAATATGAAGATTGCAGCGGGTGTCGGTGAAAATAAAAACATAATTGAAGCTTCTAAAAAAGTAGATTTCGAAGTTATTTTAACGGAATCTGAAGATAAGCTTATTAACATGCTTCTAAATAAAGAAGTAGATGCTGCTGTAAGAGGATCCCTCAGCGCTTCCAAGATGTTAAGTATACTAAAAGAAAAATATCATAGCAAATTATACAGGGCCTCTTTTTTAGAAACAAATGGTCAAAAATTTTTGTTTGCCCCTGTGGGAATTGATGAAGGAGATAACCCTGAAGAAAAAATAAAAATAATAGAATTAGGGGCAGAATTCTTATCAAAATTAGGAATAGAACCTAAAATCGCAGTACTTTCTGGCGGAAGACCTCAAGATGTGGGTAGAAGCCAGAAAATTGATGATTCAATTGCAGACGGAGAACGTGTAACAAGTGTCGCAAAAAGTAAATATTCTGTAAAACATTATTTTATATTAATAGAAAATGCAATAAAGGATAATGTAAACTTCATTTTAGCACCGGATGGTATATCTGGAAACTTAATATTTAGAACTCTGATTTTTTTGGGTTCAGGAAAAAGCCATGGTGCTGTAACACTTGGAATAAACGAAATTTTTATAGATACTTCAAGATCACAAAGCGTAGAAGGATATATTAGAGCCTTAGAATTTTCAAATTATCTAGCAAGATTAAAGAGTAGGAATGAAAAATGCAACCATTAAAACCACTTTATAAAATTTATGAATGGTACATATCAAGAAATCTCAAGCCCGAAAACATGCCCAAACATATTGCCGTTATAATGGACGGTAACAGGCGGTACACAAAATTAATGGGTAACATGGAAATTATAGACGGTCATAAAAGAGGGGTAAGTACCCTTGAAAAAGTTCTGGACTGGTCCATTGAATTAGGGATAGAAATTGTAACA
This sequence comes from Methanobacterium veterum, assembly GCF_000745485.1. Classification (NCBI taxonomy): domain Archaea; kingdom Methanobacteriati; phylum Methanobacteriota; class Methanobacteria; order Methanobacteriales; family Methanobacteriaceae; genus Methanobacterium; species Methanobacterium veterum. Next base: position 34,198 of record NZ_KN050694.1, on the reverse strand, counting down.
GCCTATGCATTTTCTACCGAGAATTTTAACAGACCTCCAAAGGAAGTGAAAGGTCTAATGAAGCTATTCCAAAAAGAATTTGAAGGAATAGCAAAAAATCCAAAGATTCATAAAAATGAAGTAAGAATAAATGCAGTAGGTAATTTAAATTTACTTCCAGAAAATGTAAGAGAAGCCATAAGAATTGCAGAAGAGGCTACATCTTCCTATGACAAACGAATTGTAAATATTGCAATAGGCTATGATGGGAGAATGGAAATAATCGATGCTATAAAAAAGATTTCAAAAGAAGTTAAAGATGGAAAACTAGACTGTGAGGATATAAATGAAGATTTAGTCAATAGAAATCTATATACTGCAGGCCTGGAAGATCCAAATCTTATAATAAGGACAAGTGGAGAAGAAAGGCTCAGCGGGTTCCTACTATGGCAGTCCTCCTATTCAGAACTATACTTCTGCGATAGTTTATGGCCAGAACTTAGAAAGGTTGATTTTTTAAGGGCGCTTAGATCATATCAAGAAAGAGAAAGGCGTTTTGGAATTTAAACCTATAATTTACTTAATTTTATTTAAAGTTGAGGGAACGTTATGATCGATGTACATTGTCATGTTGATTTTAAAGATTTTAACAAAAACAGGGAAGAGGTAATGGCACGGGCAAAGAAAAAATTGTCTGCCATTGTTGATTCTGGAGCTACATTAGGCGGAAATAGAAGAGCTTTAAAGCTTGTAGAAGATTATAAAGGTTTTACACATGCTGCACTTGGATTTCACCCCGTTAGTGCGACAAAAGCAGATCTTGACATAATCGAGAAAGCAGTTAAAGAAATACATGAAAATATAGACAAAGCAGTAGCTATTGGAGAAACTGGCCTTGATTTTCATGAAGTAAAAGATACTGAATCAAGAAACAGGCAGGTAAAAGTCTTCAAAACATTCATCGACCTTGCAAATGAATATGAAATGCCCATCATACTTCACGCAAGAGATGCTGAATTAAAAGCTTTTGAGATAATAAAAGAGCATTCAAAAGATATCGATGTTATATTCCACTGTTATGGTGGGGATATTGAAACAGCACATAAAATAGTAGATGAAAGCTATTATATTTCATTTTCAACCATAATTGCTTATTCCAATTATCATGAAGAGCTTGTAGAAGAAATACCAATTCAAAATATACTAACTGAAACTGACAGCCCTTATCTTTCACCTTTCAAAGGACAAAAAAATGAGCCTTCATTTGTAGAAGAAGCAGTTAAAAAGATTGCTGATGTAAAATCTTTACCTGTATTTAAGGTAGATAAAAAAACAGAACGGAATGCAAGGAAAGTTTTTGATATTTAATCTCTACTATCAATTACAATTCCAATACTTCATTTTGCTCCTTTAAAAAAGAAATTAAATTGATTCCATAAAAAAACTATAAAAAAATTGAGATTTTAATAGGAAACTGCATATCCAGTTAGTTTTTTATAGTGTATTTAGCAAAAATTTATTATGCAAAATGATCTTTTAATATTTGGAATAATCATTATTTTCACAGCTTTATATTTTTTAATATCAATTGTAACTGGAAGGAGAAAAGATTCACCTGATAAATACTTAATCAACGATTCAAGTATGGAGTATCCAAAATATATAGGTGTGCTTTTAGGCGGAATTATACTTATTATTCTGGCCGTTATTTATGTTAGTTAAAATGAACTTATTCTTTTTAATATTTTCTTATTGTCACCAGGATGGGGGTTTCATAATAGGGCTTAACTTAATTTGAATTATATTTCCTACTTTTTTATATACCCCTCGTAAGAATAAACGTGTAACATATTAACCTAGGGGCACTCTTCTCACGGTATCATGGAGTTTAATGAGTGCCCCTTTAATGGTAGGTGCTTATTTTGTAGTGGTCTTACACCTTTGAGAACTTATGAATATTAATAAGTCGATTATGTGCTATTAATCACATTGATGCTGTAATGAAATTATTTAACTCCAGTATTTAGTGATTATTATTAAGCTATGGAATTGAATTTTAATATTAAATATTATTACCATTGTGATTATAAAAATTTAATTTTTAACTGCTCAAACTCCATATTTTAATGTTATTATTCTTCCATATAAAATTAAATATAAGTGAATTTGTGAAAATGTAGTACATTTATAAATTAAATCAAATAATAAAGAAATGGTCATCAATAAGCATGAAAACTATGACTGGTACCTTCTAAATAGAGCGCCAATGTTTTGGGAATTCATAAAAAGTAGTTATATAAAATAAGTTATTTTTAGCCTTTTAAATAATTTTAATCTTACATTAAAATTTATTTATAATTTTATGCACATATAACAGTTTAAATAACATTAATAGAGATTATTAATAAATTTAAGCCATTTATTTTATTAAATAATTATTATTTATGTATGATGAGCTTATTTCGATCCATATAAAATAAATGAATTGCAATTACAGCTTGATTTTAGGAAAATTATTTATATCATTTGCTACTTACTTGTAATCATTTATTATTACGGCATAAAGGAAGTGAAAAGATCGAATATAAAACAACAAGAGGAGTTTTAGGTAATAGGTTAAATGACAGCATCTATGTTGATCCTGATACTGGAAAAGATGATAACACTGGTGCAGATTACAGTCCATATCGAACAATAAAGAAAGCCCTTAAAGAAGTAGAAACAGACGAAACAATACGGTTAAAAAACGGGATCTACACTGGAAATGGCAATAACGCGCTGATAATTGATAAAAATGTTACAATAATTGGTGAAAGCCAAAAATATACCGTAATAGATGGAGAAAAAATTTTTTCTATATTTGAAATTGGTTATGATGCTCACCTAAAAATCCAAAATTTAACAATGAAAAATGGAATAGGAGATAACGGCGGTGCTATCTACAATAAAGGTACTTTAACCGTAGAAGAGTGCACTTTTGAAGCTAATAAATCAAACGAAGGCGGCGCTATCTACAATAAAAATATGGGTAAATGTACAGTAAAAAAATCTAATTTCAGAGATAATAATTCTAAAACAGCCCATGCTATCTACTGCAATAGCGATGTTTATGTAGAAGCCCTATCAAATTGGTGGGGTTCTGCAGCAGGCCCAACTGAAAAAGATATTTATGGCCATGTAAAATACACTCCATGGTTAACAAAACCCATTTAAATAATTCAACAAAAATGAATGGTTTTATTTTTTTATTCTATTTTTTGTAAAAATTATTTAATAAGTTTAAGATTTAAATTAGAGGTTAATTTTAAAAAAATGATGAAAAATCATTCATATTATAGATGATTTTTCACAGTTCAACGCATTTTTGACTTAAGCATTACCTTTTCTCCGATATTATCAACCTGGTTGCATGGTATAACTTTCTTTTCACCCAGGCCTATTTTTGTAGCTGCTCCCCCTTCCTTAATTACCAATGATTTAACCTGTTGTTTTCCTCTAACTATTTCTACGTCTTTAACTTCTCCAACTCTATCTCCAGAGCTGTCCACAACTTCTTTTCCAACCAAATCGCCCACAACATGCATACTATCACCTTTCTTTATTCATACATATATTCTATATATTATTACTATTAAAAATGATATTTATACATTTCATCCAGGCCAAAGTTTCGAATCATCCATTTAAATAGAGGGATAAAAAAAACCTTATTTCATAATATAATCCAGATAAACATCAAAATTCAATTTTAACAAATTCATACGATTAATAAAATTTTTTAGTTAGGGCTAAAATCTAAAAAGAAAAATAATTATAATTATTCTTCATTATCCAGCTCTTCAAACACTTCTTTAGCTGTATATACTGCGTTTAAAGCCGTTGGAAAGCCAGCATAGACAGCCATCTGGATCAATACTTCCACGATCTCTTCACGGGTGCAGCCCACATTTAAGGCCCCTAAGATATGGCTCTTGAGTTCTGTTTGGGCATGTCCTAAAGTTGTAAGACTTGCAATTGTTACAAGTTCCCTTGTTTTTAGATCCAAACCCGGACGGGTATAAACATCCGCATAAGGAAATTCAGCAACAAAACGCGCTAGATCAGGAGCAATATCCTTTAGATTATCTGCTAATTCTCCATAAGACTTGGGATGCATCATTTTAAGCATTTCTAACCCTTTTTTGTATCTATCTTCACTCATTTTTCGTCTCCATTTAATTAGTCAAAATCCACGTATTTAGTTTTGATTCAAGTTATTTTAAACTTTTTTATTAATTTATTGCTATCACCATCTTATTTGGAGCAAAAATGAATATCAAAGCACATACTGACATATGTACTCCTAAAAATTGAGTTCTAATCCCAATTAATGTCTACTAATGAGAAATTTGGAAATTAATTTTCCTATACTGTCTTTTGATAATTATAATTTCATTGTTAAAAACTAAATAGAAAATAATTTATATTACAGATGAGAATATACATGCTAATTTCTAATAGATTAATACAACCTTAAGGATCAATTGTTTAAGTGATAATTCATGTTAAAACAGATAGGAATTACAGGACATAATATATTCTCATTTCTGGATGATGGATGGCTGTTCGACCATATAGACGAAATTAACATGAAGTTAAAAGCATATAAAGAAGAAGCATTTATAGATGAACTTTTCAGTAATCCTAAAGAAATTATCGTACTGCTAAAACTTGACTATTTTCACGAACTAACTCCAGAATACATTGAATCTGCTATCTATGAATTTAAAGAATATTATGAATGTGTAGTGGACAAAATTATGGACGGCCATTTTTTAAACGACCAGAAAGGATAGTTCACGAAATAATCCATGTGTTAGCTGAAATTAATTGCAGCTGTTTTTTAACTTAGTTTATAAACTGAAAGTTCTAAATTTTAAAAGTAAAATATTACAACATATCTTTCTCTAAATCATTTACATTTGATACCATTTTAAATCAATCAGGTTAACATGTTAAATATAATGATGTTTAAAATACTCTTAAATTTTAAATAAAAAATAGAGATGAGGGAATGAATATGAAAATCGTTAGTATACTGGCAGTAATCATTATAATAATAGGATTTGGCCTCCAATCTGTAAGTGCAGTATCATCCATACCTTCAGTGGACAATATTACAAACACAACACAAGAAGCAATTAACAACGCTTCTGATACAGTTAACCAGACCGCCCAAGATGTCCAGAACACACTGGATCCGATCCAGGACATTCTAAACAGCATAAATTCAGTTTTAAATACTGTAAGTTCCATAGTACAGAACATCCAGCAGATATTTGGCGGCTACTAACCGCCTACATTCCATTATTTTTTTTACATTCCAAAAACAATTTAAAGCTTAAATGATTTGCAAACGTGATAAAATGAAACCTCATGTAATATTAAACGCTGCAATGACCTTAGACGGTAAAATTGCAACCAGAACAGGAAGTTCTGAAATTTCAGGTAAAGAAGATTTAATAAGAGTTCATAAGCTGCGGAAAGACATGGATGCAATAATGGTTGGAATAAACACGCTTCTTGCAGATGATCCAAGACTTACCGTGCACAAAATTGAAGCTGATCCTGAGGACAACCCTGTAAGAATAGTTGTTGACAGCAAAGCCCGTACTCCCCTAAACTTTCGTATTTTAAACAATGACGCACCTACAATAATAGCAACAACAGAAAATACAGACCCTGAAAAGACCGAAGCTCTAGAAAAAAAAGCAACTGTTTTAAAATGCGGTAAAGATAGAGTTGATCTTAAATCTTTAATGAATGAACTTTCAAAAACAGGGATAAAGACACTGATGCTTGAAGGGGGATCAACACTGAACTATTCAATGCTTGAAAATGGACTTGTTGATGAAGTCAGGGTATGTGTAGCTCCAATGATTGCAGGAGGTTCCAATGCCAAAACTCTTGTCGATGGCGAAGGTATTGATAAGATGAAAGATGCGGTTAAATTAAAACTTAAAAAGAGTTATGGTTTAGGTGAAGATCTGATACTGGAATACGACGTGATTTAACAGCCTATACTACTAAAAATAGAAATTGTTCAATACATTTTAAACAACAACAGATAGGGTAAAAATCGGATACGAGAATATAAATTAATTCACTCCATATAAACTAAAAAAAAAGGAATTGTTCAATACTTTTTAAAAAGTAACAGATAAATTCCCAGTATCAGCAATATGGCCGCTATTATCATTATTAAATAATCAAAGAAACTTGGAACTGCAATTCTTACTACTACTATTAAAATAGCTATTATAATGTAGATTATACCCGTAATTTTATCATTCATAATTTCATCCCCCTTTTTTCTTTTATAAATATATTAACTACATAATAATTATATTTTTGTAAATTTTAAGGCAGTGCATGATTAAAAGATGAAAGCTAACTTATTATATAATGCTAAATTAATTATCTTTAAATAGCCTTATTTTTATTAAAAATAAACAATAAAAATGATTTTTTAAATAATTAAGTCTTAAATTAACTTTTTTAATTAATTAAATAAATTAAAATTAACTTTCAAGATCATTTCAAGGATTCCTGGAAAGGTTTATATGCCTGCAGAACATACTTAACATATCAACTATTGACATATCAACATTATATGGAGTAATTTATATGGACTACCTTCTCGATGAAAGTTCTATTATATGGCTAATTTCTAAATCCAGGTATTTATTAAAAAGAAAACTCCAGGATGAACTCAAAGAATATGATATCTCACTGGAACAGTGGGCCATTTTAAGTAGAGTATACCGCGCAGAAGGGTGTAACCAGAAAAAAATAGCTGAAATGTCGCTTAAAGACAGGGCAGCTGTTACAAGAATATTAAATATACTTGAAAATAAAGAACTGGTGGAAAGAAAAAATTCTACCTACGATAAAAGAGAATTTCTAATATATTTAACAGATAAAGGTCATGATTTATATAACAAAACAGCTGTAATAATGTCTCAAAGTCTGCATGAAATTAATTCCATATTTAGTGAAAATGAGCTGAAACAATTAGAACTCTCATTAAATAAATTAATTTCAAATCTAGAATAGCTTTTTTTAAAGTTAATAGTTACTGCTAATTTAATATTATAATAGTTGATAAATCAATTATTGATAAATCATTCTATTAAATTATGTCTATTTCAAAGGTTTTCAGATTCTCAGGTAATTAAAGGAGGAAAAAATGTCATTATCATCTACCCCATCAAATTCAGAAAATAATAAAGGTCAACCTAAAGCAGTATGGGCCGTATTTTTCGCATCCATTGTTGCTTTCATGGGCCTTGGGCTTGTTGACCCCATTCTACCAGCCATCTCCAATCAGTTAGGGGCAAGCCCAAGTCAAGTTACCCTGCTGTTTACAAGTTATAATGCAGTAATGGCAGTAGCCATGCTCATTACAGGGGCTATTTCTACAAGACTGGGTATCAAAAAGACATTAATCATGGGAGTCATAATTATAGCAGCATTTTCAACTCTCGGAGGTCTTTCAAACAACATCTGGACAATTGTGGGGCTGAGGGGATTTTGGGGAATAGGCAACGCCCTTTTCGTGGCCACTGCATTAACTGCCATAGTAACCCTCTCAAAAAGTGGGACAGCTAAATCTGTCATTTTGTACGAAGCAGCCATTGGCCTGGGAATATCAGTAGGTCCCCTCCTTGGAGGTTTACTTGGAGGAGCATCCTGGAGATATCCATTTATTGGGGTTGGCATACTAATGGCAGTGGCATTCATTTTCCTTATTACCCTAATGCCAAAGAAACCAGAAGCCCCAACTAAAACAAAATCAACTACATCTTTACTTGATCCATTTAGGGCTATGAAACACCGCCCCATCAGGGTGTTTGGGATTGCAGCGTGTCTTTACAACTTTGGCTTTTTCACCCTCCTTGCATATGCGCCGTTTATCATGGGGTTAGATGCCTTTGGAATAGGACTAGTATTTGTAGGTTGGGGTGTCCTGCTTGCTGTTACATCGGTCTTCGTGGCGCCTAAACTTCAGCAGAGGTTTGGAACAATTAAATCCATGTGTGTAATGTTAACCCTGTTTGCAGTTGTTCTCCTGGTTATGGGTATCTGGACATCGGTACAATGGGTTGTTATTGCATGCATTATTTTTTCAGGCGCGCTGCTTGGAAATAACAATACACTGATTACAACCGCCGTTATGAACGCTGCCCCTGTTGAACGTTCCACTGCATCTGCTGCATACAGTTTTTTGCGTTTTATAGGTTCTGCAATTGCCCCTGCATTAGCAGGAATATTAGCCGAATTATTTTCACCCCATGTCCCATTTATTGTGGGAGGATGCTTTGTCCTTGGTTCTGTGGTATTTGTGCTGATAAACCGCAAACATGTTTACCATGTTGATAGAGCTGAAAAAATTGAAGAAAAACTAGGAGGAAATGTTTTGAAAGTTAAAGACTTCATGATCCGCGACGTTGTTTCCATCAGGCCAGAAGCGACTATTAAAGACCTGCTGAAACTGCTGATTGAACACAATATTGGAGGAGTTCCAGTGGTCGACAACCATAATAAACTAATTGGAATAGTCAGCGACGGGGATATTATCCGCTACCTTGCACCAAAAGAAGGATCTGCTCGTGATTTTATCTACAGTGTACTTGTTGAAGAAGGCGAAACAGAGCAGAACGTGCTGGTTGAAAAAATAAATACCAATGTAGCGCATATAATTGCAGGCAGTATCCTGCATAAAAAACAGTTGTACACAGTAGAAAAAGGAGATACATTCGAAAAGGCCATGAATATCCTGTCAAAGCACCACTTTAAAAAGCTTCCTGTGCTTGACTGTGATGGCAAAGTCATTGGCATCATAAGCAGGGGAGATTTAACCAACAATCTGCTTAAAATGATTGCTGCAAAATAAAAGGTTCTATTAACATACATGAAAAACAAAGTTAATCCATATACTTTTTTGAGTAATTCTAAGTTGATTTTAACATGAGGTTTAAATACCTTCAAATACAGCAGGATATTCAATTCAACCATCAAATAAAATTAACCCACATACTTAAGTAATTCTAAGTTGATTTTAACCGGGGTTTAAATACCTTTGAATCTGGTAGAATATCCAATTTAAAGTTAAAAAATAAAATTTAGAAAAATATATAACCTCAAAAACTGATATTATCATGCAATAAAACATTTTAAGAAATAGGAGACGATTTTAATGGAAGTTGAAAATGTATTTACTATAACCAGTTTAGATCAATTAGTGGTGTTAGAAATAAATGAACGAGTACACGACATTTTATATAAAGCAAGCAACGACATTGAAATTACAGAAATAGATATTGAAACTTTAAAAATAGACAGTTTAACTTTAGGGCTAATTGAAGACAACGGCCCATTTAGAGTAATAGCTTCTAACCTCATAGCTAAAATTAACTATATATTAGACAACATTGAAATGGAAGAAGACGACGAAGACATTTGCGGGTGCGGGTGCGAAGAAGAATACTAATTCTTTTTCTTTTTGTTATTTTGATTTAAATTAATTTTAATGCAGGTGTACTAAATGCAGGTTATAGCCCATAGAGGTGCATCATTTTTAGAGCCTGAAAACACCATAAGAGCAATTGAAATGGCTGTAAAGATGGGTGCGGACTTTGTTGAAGTTGACGTGCGGGTAAGTAAAGATAACAAGCTTGTTATAATGCATGATGCAGATATCAACCGGACGACAGATGGAAAAGGGCTTGTAAAGGATTATACGGTTTCAGAACTTAAAAAACTTGACGCTGGCGATAAAGAAACAATCCCAACACTAGAAGAAGTAATGCAATGTGTAAAAAACAGAATAGGACTTGTAATTGAGATTAAAGAGCCTGGAACCGAAGGTAAAATCCTTGAAAAAATAGATGAAAATAATTTAGAAAATGTCATATTGACCTCTTTTTACCACAAAAGCATTAAAAATGCAAGGAAAATGAACCATTCTGTAGATGCGGGGATTATATTTACCTGTCAGCCGGTAGATGTGAACCAGATGGCATCTAATGCCAATGCCAACATTATTTTTCCAAGTTATAGATATATGAATGAAGATATGGTAAAACAGGCCCATAGAAATGGGATATCGGTTTATCCTTGGACCATTGACGATCCTGAAATATTTGAAAAATTCGTTGAAATGGGTGTTGACGGTATAGTGACCAATAAATTGATAGAGAAAAGATGAATAAATTAGGTTTTAGTATACTTTAGAAAAAGACAAGTGGATAAAAAAGTACACTTTATACTTTTAAATACTAGGAAAACCAACTTATTTTTATGAAAGTAGAAAATGATCCAATAGTTCAAGAATATTACAAGGATCGCCAGCTAGCAGAAGCAACCAGAGAAATATACACTTACCATTTACAAAATTACAGTGATTTCATAGGTCTAAGTCCCTCCGAATTTATCCAAGAAGCTGATGAAGAGGAAGAAGAAGGAATTCGACCTAGACATAGAAAAATAAACAAATATCTCAAAGAACACCGTAAACATTTAGAGAGCATAGAATACAGTTTTAGGAGTATAAGAATTGCATTAAGTGTAATTCGAAGTTTCTACAGAGAATATGAAATAGAATTACCCACACGTAGACAACCTAACACTCGTAAAAGCAAACAAATTTTAACTAGTAAGGATATACCGTGCAAAGAAGATATTCTACTTGCTTTAGATTTTGCAAATGTAAAATACCAAGCCATTATTCTACTTATGGCATCTTCAGGAATGGGAAGATCTGAAATAATAAGTTTAACTTTTAAAGACTTTATAAAAAGCCTTAAAGAATATTATCAACCTCACGAAGGTGAAATAGATTTAACTTTGTTAAGGCAAAAGCTTGAGAGAGTTAAAACTCCTGTTGCTACTTGGAAAGTTGAAAGAATTAAAACTGGTATGAGTTATGTTACTTTTAGTTCTCCTGAAAGTATTTACAAGATACTTGATTACTTGGAACGAAGTAAAACTCACACTGGACACTTAGATGAACCATTATTTCAAGGTAGTAGAGGAGGATCTCTAAAAAAAGGTACATTTGCTAAATACTTCCAGAAAATTAATGAAAAAGCGGGGTTCACTAAAAATGGATCATTAAATTTCTTTAGAAGCCATAACCTTAGAAAGTATTTTGCTACAAATTTAAGGCTCAGTGGTATGAACCAAATAAGCTGTGATTGGTTATTGGGTCACGACATTAAAGATTCTGTAAGGAGTGCTTATTTTCTTGAGGATCCAACAGCTCTTAAGCTAGAATACATGCAGCACTTAGACAAAATATCTATCACTGATAAAATCAAAGTAAGAGTTGTAACTAATGAGGACTATGAGAAAGCATTGGTAAAGATTGAAGAACTAGAGAAGCGTCAAGACGAAATGGAACAGACAAAAAAACTAATGGAAGAGCTTTTAAGTGATAAAGAATTTGCTGAAGCGAGGATTAAAAAGTAAACCAATCTTAATCCATATTTCTTAAATTTTTTTTAATAATTATAGTTTTAATTGATACATTTTAATTTTGAAGATAAACATAAAAGTATTTAGAACCGTTAAAAGAGAAGACATTTTAGATCAAGAGTTTAAGACTTAATTAATTTTAATAATTGTGAATAATCATTATGGTTTTGAATTTTTAAAAAGACATTGCATAGCATTTTTGCCTCTAAAGATATAGCTACTCAGGATTATTATATCTGCTTAATTAACTTATTTTCTCAATAATCAAGCTAATTTTAAGTCAATTTAGTTCATAGTTCACATATGAATTTGTGACATCCTATATAAGGTTTCCCATTTCTATTTGAGAATATAAAAGACAAATAGGCATTGAAAATGCTAAAACTATATATAGGATTATAATTAGAGTATAATATGAAGTAAAAAAAGCCCTAATAGTGGGGTTTATGGTTGATGTTGGCGCATCAACCGGTCATAAGATTTACGGCGTCCGAAAAACTGCCAATCATATTTCCCCATTTATTTTATGGGATTTAGTGTGATTTATATCTTTTGATTTTCATTTTATGAAACCTGCTATTAATGCTTTTTTCTCCAATAAAAAATATATAGAGGTATAATAATGAATAATAATTTTAATTATAGGAGAATATCAGCTTATATTAAGCCAAAACAATATAAAAAAATTTTAGAGTTCAAAAAATGTCTTCTTAAAGAATACAATATTAATATCCCAATAACTCAATTATTCCGTGATTCAATTGACATATTTATCGATAAAACTGAGAAAGAAGGATTAAAAAGTTATTTAGAAGGTAAAGGGTGGTAAACTATGTTCATATTTTACAAGGGTGAAAAAAGAACTCTTGAGGAAATTTATGAAAAAGAAAAACAGAATCCCAAAAAACCTGAATTCCTAAAAACCATTAAAGAACTTCTTGATCTAGAAAAAAATGAAATCAATAGAAAATGTGGACAGTGATAACCTGATAAAAGAAGAATTTCTAAAATTTTGGAATTTTATTACTGTAAAAAGCGGTGAATTAACTAATTATCAAAAATATGAAATCACCGTCACCACTAGTCAATCAGGGTTACAGATGAAAAAAACTTTAGAAATATCATTGAAAAATTATATGAATAATGACATAATATGTTTTATTTCAAAAAATAGCTTATTAAAATATTTTAAAAGTTTCTATAAATGTTTTAATTTTGTTTATTTAAAAAACAAGAGTACAAATATGTTATATATACATTATAGTTTATTATTAGTAAGTATTAATAATATTAAAAATGTTTATTGTAAAGGAAAAAAAGTCTTTTTTTCAAGATTTCAATCTAAGAAAAAGTCTTTTTCTCTAAAATTTCAACGTCGGTTATCCCATGAATTAAATTCTTTATTTCAGGAGGAATTATAATGGCTCTTAAAAAACTTCCTGAAATAGATGAAAACGTTAAAAATCAATTTACAAATGCTGTTAAAAATCATTATGGAGGGATTAAGTGGCGAGTACTAAGACAAGAGACACAAAACGCTTTAACATATTATGTAGAAGTAGGTCCCCTTAGTGAGGACTTATATATTGAAAATGAAACCACTGGTGATGTTGAAAAAATTAAACTAACAATACCTGCCTTTCTCAAGAATTTTGACAATCAAAATGTATATCTGTTTGACAAAATTGATACCGAATATTTGAAAAATGTTGTAGCTAAAATAACAGGCAAAGATTCTGAATATAACTGGAGAAAATGGAGTAAAATAATAAAGCAAAGTGGTAGAATAAAGCAAATGAAAGGTACTCGTCATTATCGGATTAATAGGAAAAGATTCAAGTTTATTTCAAATGACTTAAAAGAATTCTATGACCTTCAAATCCAAGAAAGACAGCAATACTCTTATGAAAATGTAAAGGAGGATACTGCTAACAGGATTTATAAAAAATTAGCTATAGGTCAAACAACTAAGTTAATTGAAATCTGTAAGCTTGGAAAAATATCAGAGAAAGAAGGTAAAAAAGTAATTGACAAATTGGAAAATCAATCAAAGCTTCAATTAGTTAGTAGAGGTATTTGGAAAGTTTTAGATCCTGCAGCTGCAAGAGTAGTAAATGAAAATTCATTAATTGAAGGAGGCATGCTAAAATGCCATTAGAAAGGGTACACCCCTACCCCTATTTTTTGGTTAAACTTCAAACAATTATGGAGTCTTATTTCAGTTGTTTAGATTACTATAATGTTTATTTGGAGGTTTTAAAGCATGTCTGAACATGACATTAACAAAATTATAACATCAAATTCTGAAATCAAGTATGATGATCGAGATATTGTTTTGTCTAAACTGATGGAATCCATTGAATGGTTACATAATAAGGCTAATAATGGTAGAATCACGAATAATGACGTTAAAATTATTAATGCACGCATAACTGTTTTCAAAACCTTAGCTTATATGTGTAGCATATATAACCAAGTAAAAAAGGACTTTGATATTGAACATTTAGCAAAAAATATGGAATCATTATTAAACGAAGTAAAAAGAAGTAATGAACTAAAAGAGAATGAAAACAAGCTTAAACTTAAAGAAAGTTGTTTAACTGAAAAAATAGAATCGTTAGGAGAAGAAATAACCAAATTCAAAATTAAGGAGATATAATATGGAAAAAAATATTAAGAAATTACAAGATGAATATTTTGATCTTTTATTAGAATTACCTTTACCCGAACTTAAAAAGATTTATCATAATATGTCCTACGATGCACATAAAGCATTGTATATAGATCACAATGATGAAGAATTTAATAAACATTTTAATGATATAATTGGCCTGCTTGAAAGAGTAGAATCCCATAGGGCATCTTTACTCGTTGAAGATGCGAAAACCTTAGAAGAGATTATCTACGAGTTAAAAGCGATGATTAGATCAGAATGGATTAAAAAAGATATCTTAATAATGAGTTATACTACACAAGTAGGTTTAATCATTGATTCTTTAGAAGAATTTGAATTTACAGATGATAAAGAATACCTTGATAAAGCTAAAAATTCATTAAATACATTATTTGAAATTCCAAAGGACATTAATGGTTTTATGGAAAGACTAAAATGGGTTGTTAGAAATTCAGGCCAGTTTAATGAATTGACTGATGAAGACAAAGAATTTATTAAAGATTATAAGAAGTTCATTAATATATATGAGTCTAAAGGAAAAATAAGAGAATTAAAACTGAATTGAATGAAAGAAATTTAATAAAATAATCTATAAAAATTAAATATTTTTATTTTATTTTAGTTGCCTCATTAAAATTCCATTTGAGAAAATAAAAAATTTAAAAAATATTTTATTGAATCTAATTTGGAAATAATAATAGTAAAGAATTAATAAAAGATTTATTTAAATAAAAATATATTATTTAATATGAACAAAAGTGATATAATTATTTTAGTATTATTGACATCGGTTCTAATTGTAGTCTTTGTTGTTTCAGCATTAATTTTTAATTTATCAACACAAATGTTAACTCTTCTTTCAGTGTTGATAGGTTCTTCTATAACTCTTGATATTACTGCATATTACAAATATGTTGACTTTAAACGAGACAATGAAAAAATAGAAAATACAATTAAAGGAGTTCTAGATAGTGAACTACCTAAAGATTTAAAAATATTAAAGAACAATTTTTCTTGTCTTGATACAGAATTGAGTTCAATTTCGAAAGAAGGTGTTCAAACTTCAAGTATGGGAGAGTTTAAAACTAGTTTTTGGGATATGATTTTGTTAAATATTCCAGTATTGCATGAATCTAAAACTTTATTAAAAGATTCGGGACATGGTATTGAGAATGTAAACCAATATATCTCAAAATTAGGAGATATTGCAAGCAATATGGAAAAAATAAATCAATATATTAGAATGAAAGAGAATTATAAAATAATAAATTACCACATTTATAATAATTCAATAGTGGTCAAAGATTATGATCTACTTCTAATAAATTATCATATTAAGCTGTTTGATTTGTTGAAAGAATTACGTAAATTACAGAAAGAATTCGATTTTAATGTGGAAGAATTAGATAAATATGTTCAAAAATTCAAATAACTATTTATTTTCTGAAGGGACATTTATTTAAAAGTTTTTCATTAATTTCTATTTCCCTATCACATATATCTCTTAACTTTCTAGAACGGTTCCATTTAAAAGATGCAAGTTCTATATTTTTACTTAAGCCTTTTACAGCTTCTATAGCAGGTTGAAAAATAGGATTATTAGAAACAAGTATTCCTACATCATAACTATCATTACTAGCATATCTGATCATATCAACAATTAATTTAATATTAGCCTCATATGGATTATTGGCACGTCTAAGTATCACATAGTCGCTATTTCGTATTGCATCAAAAAATTTTTGCTGTTCTTTATACGTATTTGGGTTTATCTCTTGCTTAAATTGAACGTTATAATAATAAAGACGGAACAATCGATTATATGGTGAACATAAATGTTGTCCTAAACTGCAAAAATCAATACGGTGATCTTCAAGACCCTTATAAAAATAATTTCCATCAACAAAAACCATACCTTTGGTTAACATGAATTACAATCCGTTATTAATTTAAAGAGAGAGTTACAAAGTAACTCTCTCGAAAATATACATTTACCATTAAAGCTTAGCCGAATAGTTCCTCCTAACAAAACTCCTTTGAGAGTAGAGGAATTCGGCAACTTCATGGTAAGCAAGTTTATATACAATATGTTTATTGTTTTTCTTGATTAATATAATTATTGATAAAGTTATGCAAAAAATTAAAATAAGGAATTGAAAAATCCACTATTTTCCAAGGATAAAATATAAATAGTAGATATAATACTGATTACAAAAAATTACTTTGATTAAAATAGTTAAATAAATATATTATTAGTACATCAAACGATGCTTTATTAAAATAGCTATTTCAAGACATATCTAATATATAAACTAATTAAATATATATAATAGCTATATTTCAAAGTTTATGGAGTCTAAAAATAGAGTATACAATTTATGTTCTAATTGTTTCATTAAGTCAAAAAGTTATACTTGTAAAAGTTAATCATTTAAATTTGACAATTTTCTTCTGAAATAACTAGCAATTTTATCGAATTTATAATTTAAATAATTAGTTATGTAAATTTTTAAATACATCAATTTGCTACTTTCTTTTTGAGCCAATTCTAATTCTAGTCTATTAGCCCTAAGTTTAGAATGATATAATTTTTCGTTTAAGTTATAAATTTCGCGTTCTTTATCTTTTATTATTTTAGTTAAAGAATCATGTTTGAGTTCTAACTTTCTACGTTCTTCTAAGCTAGATTGATACTTCATATAAATGTAATTAAACGCTTGAAATGGATTTTTAGATTTTAATTCATTTTTTAGTTTGTTATTTTCTATTTCTAATTCCTTAATATCATATTTTAGCTCTTTATTTTCTATTTTTAATTGTATAATATGCTGTTTTAACTCTTCATTCTTATAATTCTTCAGATTCTCATTTTCTCTCTTATAATGTTTTAGTTTTTCATTTTCTCTTTTTAAAGCCCTGTGATATTCAATGAACTTAACATCTTTTCTATTTGAACTAAATTTAGGAAAATCAATTTTAGGCATTGATTCAACTTTTTTTTCTAAATAAGGAATCCAAAATACAGTATTATCTCCTTTAGGATGGCATTTTTTACATAATGTTACTAAATTCTCTTGGGAATAGTCTCCAGGATTACAATCTATATGATGAACCTCTAAATCTTGCTCAGAATCACACTCAATACATTTATTCTTGTCTCTTTTTATTATAGCTTTTTTTTGTAAAGGTGTAAGAGCTATACGTGGCTCCCAAATGGTTCCTTCTTTGATTTCTTCAAAGATTTTAAATTTTATATCACTGGATACATTTGATAGATATTTTACTGATTGATCAGAATTCAATGAAATAGAACCTATGTGAGCAAGTATAGTGTGAGGATGGCTATTCCCATTCAAATATTCCATAATAAACAATTCTTCAGCATTCATAGTAATATATTATAAATAATAAATATTAATAATTATTTTGATGGAAAACTAAGTTGTAATCCAATCAGAACTTATTTAATTGCTTCGTTATAGCCATAATTACGAAATAAAACCAATATAAACAAAATAATTTATAAATAAATTAGTTATATATGGTTATAAGTGGTTATCATGGAAGAAGAATATTATACGAGTATAACAAAAAAGACCGGAAAACAAATTTATATCCCAAATATATTGTTGGAAGCTGCAAATGTGCAGGAAGGAGATTATATAGAGGTTAAAATAAAAAAATTAAAAAAAAACTAATTATTTCATATACTGCATCTGCTCTTCTAATCTTTTTTCAAAAATTTAAAATTATTTTGTTCAAATATTAAATATTATTACCTAAGCAACATCTTCGCAAGTTCCGCAATTATTTTTTGAGTAGTAAGTTGAAAAAGCTCCTTTTCGAGAGTTTCTTCAGTATACATTTTTTTTGTAATTTGCTTTGAAACATGCCTAGACGCAACACTAATTCCACCGTTAACTAATTCCTCAAGTGGTAACGAATTAATTGTACTAATTATATTATTTGTTCTTGTATCTACAGTATAATATGTGGGATCATCTAAATTTAGATGATGTTCAAAATTAAATTGTCTTAAATTTGGTGCGGGCTGAACCAGATATCCCCAAAGATTTTGATTTATATATCCGCTAAATACTAAATTTTGTAATTTATTATTTGGATCGTAATATAAATAGTTCACATATGGTTGATTTAACATTATAATACCTCGGTTTATAGATTTATGAAATTATACAC
Organism: Methanobacterium veterum; assembly: GCF_000745485.1. Classification (NCBI taxonomy): domain Archaea; kingdom Methanobacteriati; phylum Methanobacteriota; class Methanobacteria; order Methanobacteriales; family Methanobacteriaceae; genus Methanobacterium; species Methanobacterium veterum. The sequence continues at coordinate 15,828 of NZ_KN050694.1, read as the reverse complement.
TATAATTAATGTACAACTATTTAAAACTTTTCTTATTTATTTAAAAAAGTAAGAGGATGTTAAACGAATGCTAGGAAGTCCAGTTATAACTTAAATATTCTGAATTTCTGAATAACTGAATATGTTCCATTTTGGAAACAATTCAAATAGAGTTGGTTCAGTTAGTGCAAAAATTACACTTGTTAGAGCTACTCTTCTATTTTTTGAAAATTAACTATCTTCAAGTTCTTTTAATTCTTCTTTTAGTTGTTGTATTCTAATTTTCTTTAGCATTTTAGGATTTAAACTTAATTTTTGGATAGTATCTTGTAATTCTATTATTCTATTTAATAAGTTTCCAAAATCATTATATTCAATACAAACAACATGGTCTCCATGGTTTAAATCTTCTAGAAAATCTGGATGAGACATTATGTATGGTTTTATTCCCTTTTCGACTATACCCATTCCAAACTTTAAATTACGTTTACCACTTTTAGACATTTAATCACCTATAAAAATATAATGTCTTATTGTATGAAGTAATGCCGTTTGAAAATATAATAAAACGAGAATATGTTATTATTTTAGTATAGTTGCTATAATCTTTTCTATTCAATTGTAATAGCAAATAATATTATAAAGTTATAATTGACATTAAAATTGAATTAAAATTCTAATGGGGATGGGGATAACATGAAAGCAAATGATACTCAAATTCGAGTCTTTTTAGAAGGAAGTAAACAATTTATAGTTCCTTTATTTCAAAGAGAATATGTTTGGGGAAAGGGAGATATAGAAAGATTGTGGTTGGACATACAAGAAACAGAAACAGAATATTATAAAAAAAAGCATCATTTTTTTGGTTCTTTTGTAACAATGCCCACGCCCGGCAGTGCTTCGACAGTTTCAGAGTTCACTGTAGTAGATGGACAACAACGATTGACAACAATATATATTATACTTGCTACACTTAGGGATAGAATCAAAGAATTAGATCCAGAAAATCCCGCTATAACTGAAATCGAAGCCTTATATTTAATGAATCCGCATCGTGCCGATCATAAATTTAAATTAATACCTACTCAAAATGATCGAAAGATTTTTTATAAAATAACAGAAGGACAAGATATTAAAGAGTCCAATAACTTAATTTTTGGATCTTATAAATTTTTTAAGGAAATATTTGCAGATATAGATGAAATCAGCAGATTAGATTTAATTAAAGGAACTATATTATCCAATTTTTCAATTGTTGATATATATTTAGAAGAGAATGATGATCCTTACTTAATATTCGAAACACTTAATGGAACCGGAGAACCACTAACTCAAGCAGATTTAGTTCGAAATTACTTATTTATGAAATTAAATCCCCAAAATCAGCAAGAAATTTATAATAACATATGGTTACCATTACAGACATTTATAGAAGGAGATAAAGAAATTGAAAATAGAAAAAGAAAAGACAAAAGAATGGATAATTTCATTAGACACTATCTTGCTATGGAGGGAGACCTACCAACATTTAATGGATTATACATAACACTTAAAGAACTTGTAGATAAAACTACAATGGGTCAAGAAGGCGTAATAAAGATAATGAAAAGACTCCACCGGTTTTCTGAATATTATAGTAAATTTTTGTATCCTAAAAATGAAAAAGAAAAGGAATTAAAAATTTATTTTGAGAAATTTAACCGCCTAAATAGTACAACAGCTTATCCATTACTACTCAAATTATATGATAATTATAGGGATCAAAAGGTAGAGTTCTTTATAGAAGATTTTATTGACTGTTTACATGCAATTGAGACTTTTGTGGTAAGGAGAGCAGTTTGTGGTATTAATGTAAGTGCATTAAATAAATATTTTCCAAGGATATGTACATCACTGGATGAATCCAATATAGCCCAATCACTAAAAGAAACATTAATGAATAGCACAGGAAACCAAAGAATGCCAGATAGAAAGGAGTTTAGAACATGTCTTAAAGATGGTAATTCCCCCAGACAAGTCAATAGATACATTCTCGAAGAAATAGAAAAATATCCAGATAATAAAGAAATAGTAAAATTAAATGAAATGCAAATTGAACATATCATGCCCCAAACCCTTAATAAGCAGTGGAAAAAAGATTTAGGGGACGATTGGGAGTCAACACATAGGAAATATTTAGAATCCATTGGTAATTTAACCTTAACTGGTTACAATCAAGAATATTCTAATAAAACATTTAAAGAAAAACGCGACATGAAAAATGGATTTAAACAGAGTGGTTTAAAATTAAATCGTCACTTATCTCAACAAAAAGAATGGGGTGAAAAACAGATTAAAGAAAGATCAAATGAACTTGCAAAAACAGCTCTAAAGATTTGGAATTTTTGATCCTACCACTATCTATTTTAATAGTAAATTATATTTTGGGGAAACTTTCTTATCTTTTATTACATCCCCTAAATATGACTATAAATTAAATTACATATATTATTCATCAAAACTAATCAAAATTTTATACATTTGGGCATTTTTATCATACGGGATGATAATTTGAAAAAGAAAGCATCAATTTTAGTTTTATTTTTAATTTTAGGAGTAGTTGGAATTTCAGGGTGTACCGATAAAGCATCACCAACGAATCATTTTGATAATAAGAAAATTGCTTTTGATTATCCAACAGGATTAAATGTTACCCGCGATGGATCAGAGGACATGTGGACCCTTACAGTGGGAGATAAATATGTTCCATTGTGTACAATAAGTTACATTAAGTATGGATGGCGCATTAATTCAATAGATCAATATATTAAAGAAAATGGTAAAGATGCACAAATTAATAAAACAACCATTGCAGGAAAACCTGCTTATTCAATTGTTTACAATTACGCCAGTGGAACAGCATATAGTACACTAATTGATATGGGAAAAGGTTATTTAACTATAACTCCATCTGTAGATACAACTGCTAAAAATCAACAAGAAACAGAAGATTATAAGGTTTATACTACTATCTTGAATAGTTTAAAGATATATTAAATATTTATATGACAAAAGCCTATTAGAAGCCACAAAATGGAGATTAGATAAAAGTTAAAATAAGAAAATTAAAGAGATAAATATTAGTCAATCTAACTAATTACTAAATGAAACATTAAGATTAATATTGATTAAGACATCTATGCACGCTTTCTTCAATTCTACTCTTTATTTGTTCCATTTTTTCACGTTTTTTATTGTTGTCATTATTAGGATAATCTAATAGATTGTCATAGTCCACATCCACTGATATGGTAATATGAGAATAACCATGTAAATTCACTTCTTTGAACCAATCAAAGCTATTTAAATCATTTGAAAGACATTTTTTAAATAGGTCTTTATTCTCAATCTTTTCAGGTGGATCTAAGTCTATCCCAACACGTGCAATAGTATCTGCATTTATAAGCCCATACTCAATTCTCATAGATATACCTCCAATTTTTATTAATAGATTTTAAAAATATTACTTAGTAATCAATTAATCATTTAACAATATAAATTATATTATTCTATCCCAGTAGTTATCTTATGTTCTTACACTATCTAATAAAACCATAAAAACGAAAATATCAAAATACATGGCACATATAACATATTACCGATACAACCAAATAATTTCACATGAAACAAGATATATACATTTAATGGAAGCAATTCAAGAAGCAGAATTAAGATTTTTACTTGCAAGTTTGAAATGTAAAACTTTACATATTTCGAGTAGATGCCAGTCTAAGATTTCAAGTAAAAGATGGAAAAATGAGTATGCTCATAATAAACTTTAATAATTAAAATAAATCAATAATTTTTATGGTAAGTGAAGATAATGAACTATTAACCCCAGATCAACTCTTAAAAGATTTAAAAATTAGTAAAGGTGATTCATTACATGCAGTAGCCTCATCTTTGATGAATTATATTCCAATTTTAGGCGGACCGGCTTCAGTATTATTTTCAGCAGCAATTACACCCCCTCTAGCTAAAAGACGCGATAAATGGATGATGATATTCTTAGAAGCCATTAATGAGTTGGCAAATAGAAAGCCTGAATTTAATATGAAGGATCTTATTGATAATGAAATGTTTATTACTACTGTTATGCGTGCAAGTCAAATTGCAATCTGTAATCATCAAAATGAAAAGCTCAATGCTTTAAAAAATGCTATTTTGAACTCTGCATTGAATAATATTTCTCCTGAAGAAGATTTACAATTAATTTTACTTGATATTATAGATTCATGTACAAAATTACATCTAGAATTTTTAAAATTCTTTAATGAACCCAAATCTCCAAAATTTGTCGAAGAATTACAGACAAATATAACTGAAAAAGGTAATGAAATTAAAGAAGTTTATTATTTAGTTTTTAATTTAGGGGAAGTGCTAGAATATGAATATCCTGCATTAAAAGGAAAAGACGATATTTATACACATATTTTAAAAGATCTACAATCAAAAGAACTTTTGGTGTATGATCCTGAGTTTAAAATAGAACCAAATGGTAAGATGGATTCATTAATTATGCCAATGGGAGAAAAGTTATTATCGTTCATCACATCTCCTGAAATATGAATAGGTTATATAACAATTCTTCGTTTGTTTTTTATTTATTTTTCACAAAAATTGTTTTATGATTTCATAATTCATAAATATTACTTTTCAAATGCTCACATTTTATTTATTAGTAATTAAATTCAAAAAGTAGGTATAAATAAGATAATTATTTAAGTGTTATCCTAAAATATTAATTAGACATTTAATACAAATTTTAATAAGGGGATAACCTAATGGCAGAAAAAGGATCTGTGTTAAAAGAATCTATAGAGGAAAATCCTAAAGAATCAGTTAATAAATATAAAAAAGGGCTTGTTTTTTCAAAGATTCTCAAAACAAATGCAGAAAAAGATGATGATTTCTATAGACTAGAACTAAGAAGACTACCTAACTATGTTAAAGGAAATAGAGAATCTAGAGGTAAAGGATTTAGACCTTTAGATGGGCTATTTGAAATAACAAATTTCTATATTAAGATACATTCAGAAAATAATCCATTAGGGATAACTAATTATATTGATGTTAATAGAATCCTAAAAATCCAGTACGTTTCTGAAAGATATACTGGAACTAACACAGAACCTACAGAAGAAACCGTTGACATATTTTGGATACGTCAATACAATCTAATTCTAATGAATGGACCTAAAAAATTATGTGAAGATGCATATAATGAACTTACTAATATCAATAAAGTAGAATTTACTGATGTTGTATTTAAACATGATTTTTTAATGTGGATTCCTTATAGATTAAATAATGCAAAAGGAAAGCTATTTCCAGAATTGTTCGTAAATATTATTGCAGATGGAGTAACTCAAAATAAATCTAGTACAGGGATTGTTCCTAAAAGGTTAGTTATAGATAAGTCTATTGAAGCACTTATGACATTACCTGCAATTTATGGCCTTGTTAATAAGCATAAATTTTATTCGATAGGTGGAGACTTTGATTTTAGAAAAGAACCTTTAAGGGTAACTATCTCTAATAACGGCATCCATATTAAGATTACTAGCTTATTGAAGCATAAAGATCATGGTGAAAGATGTGCAATCGTATTTCCATTTATAATAGAAATGGTTAATGTTCTCAAATATTGGGAAGGTTTAGATGCTCCAGAAAGATATCCTGATGAAGCATTTTTAGAAGAGATTGAAAATTCTTTCAATAATCAAATCTTAGAATGCCAGAATAATCTAGAAGAGTTAAAAAAAGAATATAAAGAAAAAAGAGAAACTTAATAAGGGGTCTGACTAATGAATAATTTTTCCTACATCTACGAAATTAAAGGAGAAGCAAATATTAGCCATATTAATGAAGGTCCTCATGAAAAAGAGGGAATCCTATTTAAACTCCATAATTCAGATTATTCGCAAAAATATAGCGAAATTAGAGGAATTATCACGATAAAAAATAAAAATCAAATGGCTGTAGATATACCTTTCATTTTTAGAAAAGAATCTAAATTGATGCTTATCATAACTGCTTTTAATAACCACAAACTTACAGCAGTTAATTTCTTTAATTCACATATTAAAGGAAAATTAATGCCATTTATTCCTAATATTTCTCGCGAATATAAACTTCTTTGTGAATCTTTTAAAACAGTGACTGCATCCCTTTTTAAAAATGGAGAAATAATAGATAGTTCAGACGAAGAAATAGATATATGTGAAACTAATCTACAAGAATTCGAACTTCTTGATGCAGTTCTGTATATGGCTTCTAAAAGAATTGTATTTTATTATTATAGAAATGCATTGATGTTTGCTCCTAACACAAAAGATGAAGATATGGAACTAGTGTTCCAAAAATTTGAAGAAACAATGTTAAACTAGATTCTCATGCCAAATCGCGATACTCTTAAAATAAGCATATGTAAAATGTGGGAAGATCACAATACAATAATTGCATTTATTAGTGGCATAATCTTATTTGCGATACCTCTTGCAGTAAAACTAGATACCATATATGTGGCAATTATAACCCTTTCGGTTTTGATAATATTTCTCATAAGCTACTATGCCTTATTCTATCATTATAAATTTATACCAATAAAAATATCATCTCAAGAGTTTATTTTTAACCCACAGTTAACTCAGGGAGTAAGATTTCCTGCCCCTGTTTTATTGTTTAATCCAAAATATAAATCTCATTATAAATTTAGTTTAGAATTATTAGATAGTGCATATAATGATTTAATAAAATGGAAACGGTATGTTTTAGTATTAGAAAAACCCAAAAAAACATTTGAGATTACTCCTACTGAAAAAAAAGAGTCCCTAAATCCAATTTTCCATTATAATGATGACTATTGCTTTTTAGAGCAAGAATTTGAAGGAGGGGGCAAAAAAGAACTTAATTTTTCTTATGAAATAGGCTCAAATGAAGATGCTCAGGGGAAATATTCTATTTCTATTTATTTAGTAGAGAAAATTGATTATAAAGAAATTTTTAAAGAGGATTTCCGAGACAAATTTAATGCTAAGTTAATATATGAAGAAAATGCTCATAGAATCAATATTATACATGCTAAATCAGGAGATCCATTCGCAAATATAACAAACAAAATACAGAAATTAGAGGAAAAAATTAATTAACCTCTATTTTTTTTCAAAATATTTATATTTCAAGATTCATTCATTAAATTTTTATTTCATTTAAAATAAAAATACATGTTAACCACTAATTCTTTTATATTATCAATTTTTTACCATTTTTCTATACTATTTAATGATAGTAATATTATAAAAAATTCTATATTAAATATAAACTCTAATTCCAATAGAAATATTAATATTTGAATATATAAGTTTTTAGAAGTTAAAATAAAGAAAATGAATGAAAATAAAAATAATAATATTCGAAGAAATATACAAACTTAATTAAATGTATATAAAACTCATAATCATATATAAACTCAATTAATTTCATATGAAAACAAGATTTTAGACTTAAACTGTTAGAAGTGTAACTAATACAGAATTATTATAAAACCATAACATCATATAATTAATAACTCATATTTTGGTAGTATTATCATGAAAGAAATGAAATTTAAAATAAAAAATTTTGGTCCAATAAATAAAGCTGAAATAGATATTGGTAAAATCAATATAATAGCTGGACAAAATGCAAGTGGCAAGACTACATCAAGTAAGTTATTTTACTGTTTATTAGCTTCAGTATCTCCAGATGGAACTTATTTATTAAATGAAAGTATCAAAGATAGGTTAAGATCCTTTATCAATAAATCTTTCTTAAAAGAAGACAATAAATTTAGAAGAAATGAATTATTTAATTTAGCAGAAAATTTATTTAATTATATGGATAATTATGAGATTCTGGCATGGAATAATGATTTTTATAATGATTTTAATGCTTTTCTAAGATTTTCTGAAACTGAAAATTTTAATGAAAAAGAATTGAAGGAACTTCGAGAAATTTTTAATATTATGTTTTTCGATAGAGATCTATTGTTTAATGAAACATTGGATGCATTATTAGATATAGAATTTGATCAAAGGCAAATTTATGAAAATTGTGATAACAGTTTCATTAAAATGAGCGGCAAACAAAACTGTTATTTTGAAGTTAAAATAAATATCCCCAAAGATGTTGCCTATATATGGGCTAGACATGATTATTTGAAATGCATTGAGGTTAATGAAGTTTCCTATGTTGAAACTCCTTATATTCTTGATTTTTTAAGTGAAGATATCCCATTTTATGTAAGAAAATCCAATATTAACCATCAACAACTTCTTCTTAGGAAATTAAAGGACCAGAAAAAAGGAGATGTTTTTGATAAGAGATTTAATGAAAATATAATAAAATTTCAGAAAATAATTCAGAAAAAAATAAAAGAAATCGTTGGAGGAAATGTTAAATTTGATACCTCATCAGCAGAATTCATTTTTGAACAAGAAAATAATACTTTCTCATCTAAAAACGTCGCTACAGGAATAAAAACATTAGGTATATTACAAATGCTATTAGAAAATAGAAAATTACCTGAAAATAGTTATCTGATTATTGATGAACCAGAAGTTCATTTACACCCAGAATGGCAAGTAAAACTTGCTGAAATTTTAGTTCTATTAGCTAGAGACTTGAATGTCACTCTTTATGTTAATTCCCATAGTCCCCACTTCATAGAGGCAATTGAAGTATATTCTGAACACCATAACATCAAAGAAGATACTAATTTCTATTTAACTGAGGAAGCTAAAAATGGAAAATTCAATATCAATAAAATAGATAGAAATCGTCTTATGGATATCTATAATTGTTTAGGAAAACCTTATGAGGATATTGATGAAATACGTGGTAAAATTGATGCAAAACATGTAATTGAAGGCAGGGATTAAAATTACATTAACTTTAACTGAATTCAAAAATTTCATAGATAGTCTTGAAAATAAAAAAGAGTTCTATAAATCTGTAACAGAAATTTCAGAAATTATTCCAGGCATGCCTTTCGTTGTAAATAGTGTGGAGATGTTATCTTTAGATGATATAGTCCTTTATTTAAAGGAAGAAATACCTAAAAAGAAAGAAAAATGTCATGACTGCTTAAAATCAGGGTGTAACTTAAATTTTCAATATTCTTCGGCTGATGCTTTATATGTTCTTAGTCCAAATGGAACTATCGAATTATATTTTATAGAATTTAAAAAAATGGATATTATGAATGATAAAATAATTCCAGATATTGAAATGGGTTTAGATAAATTAATTGAAAATCTAAAGAAAATAGACGAAGATACTATTTTAATTAATAAAATAGGTGAGCATCTTGGACATGAAATAGATATTGATAATACAAAAAAATTATTGAAAAAATCAAAAAAAGCGGCTAGAAAATCCAAGAAAAATTTGTTATATTTAAAGGCTTTAGAGAGTTTATACTGCATTATACCATGGAGCTATAAACTATATTGCCAAAATAAAGGTATCATTCCAGATGTGACAAAATTTAAATCTTTCTTAGCAGGATGTAAAAAAGAATACATAATAATTCAAGAAAGCTGTCAAAAAAATCCTGCACACAACCGTCATAAGCAATATGCTATAAAATTTAGTTGTAAGGAAAATCCTTCTGGTCTTCAAAGATTAAGTCCATATCCATTTAATAAAGTTAAAATTAGAAATGGAACAGAATTCACTAGTTTTATTAATGAAATATCAAAATAAAAATGTTTTTTCTTAATAGTTTTACTAAAAGAAGATTAGTATAGACGCATGCCCTAAAATAAAATTAATTTCATTCTATGGTGATTTAAACAAAAAACCCATAGCTCTATAAAGAGAGCTACAATAATCATGGATATCATGATTATGGCTATGAGCATGATATCGCCCTCTGAAAGAGAGGCACCAATATACTGTGTGGGGAATAAAATTTATTCCTCAAATAGACTTTATTCACATTTTAACTATTATTTATTCCTTAAATTCATTTTTTTAAATCTATAATATTTAGCATATTTTATTAAATTCAATTTTATTTTAATTTTTATCAAATATCATGGAAATATTTAAATAGTTTTCTTTATACTATACAATTTAGGAAAAAATGACTCTATTTACCCTTTATATATTATAATACTAATCTTGTTGAGAATATATCGATATTCATGTTAAAGGGGAGTTTTTGAGGCATTTTAGAAAAAGTAAGCGTTTTTACATACTGCGGATATCTATTTTAAAATTAGCACCATAATCTTTCATGAGAAGTTAATTTATAGATAGAATATATTATTTTTGAGATAGGACTTAATTCCAGAACCCATGAGTATAAACTGAATTACATCTTAAATTTTAATCTAAATTTAATATTAATAAGGATATTTAAAGCCCATGTTTAGTCTTTAACCAACTGTATAATAATTAAACGTTATAAAGACAATTACATAATAAATTAAATTAATTAAAGGTTTATATTGAATAAATAACTTCTTTTTTATTTTTATCTGTTTTACTATTTATTTTACTATTTTTGAAAAATACGTTTTCTACATCCATTAGGTTCTTCGCATTCTTTATATTCGCACTCATAATATCTTGATAAAACTCCAAATTTATTCTATTTTCAGTATGTTTAAATGAGATATTTGTTTATAGTCTGAATCAATGGTAAGTGGTCACTCTATCAAAGAAGTTGAGAATGATAAAAAAGAATGAAAAATGAATAAGTTATTTAAAGTTCTTGCAACAAAATATAATTTAAGGAGGAATTACATGGTTGAATCAGAAAGAAGAGATTTAGATTATCTGGTAAAAGAACTAGAAAATGGAGAGAGGAGTAGAAGGGAAGATGCTGCTGAACTTCTTGCAGAATTAGCAGACCCCAGAGCCGTAGATCCCCTAATTAAAGCATTAAAAGATGAAGATTCTCATGTTAGAGAAGCTGCAGCTCTTTCATTAGCTGTTTATGAAGATACTAAAACTATTGAACCATTGATTGAATTACTGAACGATAGAAAAGCTAGTGTTAGATATGCTGCAGCAATAGGTCTTTCGGGAGTAGGGGATAATCGAGCAATAGAACCGCTTGAAAAAGCGTTAGAAGACGAAAGTCAGGTTGTAAGGAAAGTTGCCCAGCTGGCTTTAAATTCAGTAAAAGAACGACAATAATCTGCCATATATAATATATCAACAAAAATAAAAGGCTTTAGTAATGAACACCACCATATAATCGTTATAGGATAAATAAAGTTCAATTAAAAAATTTAATTGGAAGTGCAGGAATTAGGAAAAACTAAATCTTTTAACTATAAAATATAAAAAAAATAATTAAAAATCGGGATAATATCGTTAGAACGAGAACTTATGATCATTCCTAATTTCATTTAAATTCTTTTAATCATCTCAAAACAGTTCACTTTTAGATATTTACCCTAAATAGAATAATGCAATTATCATGTTCAACTTCCATAATATTTTAATTTTAGGAGAGTTAGAAATGATTGACAAAAAAGAACTTGTAGATATGATAGAAAAAGTAAAATTGGAGCGGATGCAAACAAATAAAGATGTTTGGGAGAAACATATCTATTTAGATAATAATAAAGTACTGATAATTGGTTATGAAGAAGAAGAGGTAACTGCTAAGCAAGATCCTGAAGAAGAAACTGTTAAAAACTATTATTGGTTTTGGGAGCTTAGAGATTCACAGACATGGGATGTTCTATTTGAAAATCATGACAAAAGTTTTAGTTTTTGTGAATCTGAAATAGGAACCTACAGTGATCAAGAACGTGTAGAAGACATAGTTGGCGATATTGATGAAGCAGAAGTATGTGGTTGGAGTGAAAAAGACTTGATTAAAGATATTTCTGAAGATATCGCAGATAAAGTAATTGAATGGTTAACACCTATCAAAAGATAAGTAAAATAAAAATAATCGGAATTTCATGGATTTCGATTAATATTGGCTTTTTTTGTAAGTTCAACTAATTTCAATGAAGAATTTTATAATTGGAATAGTAAAAATTAGCATTGTTTTAATTACATAACTTCATACTGTTTTTAATTCAGTATATGTAAAAATAGGGTTAATTATGTCCTGATTTCTGGAGTTTTGAAAAATGGCGGTAAGTAGATATCATTGCAACTGCTCTTTAGTCCATTTATCATTAAATTGAGAATTGAAATGAATGTTGCCACAATACTAATAGTATTATGTTCATAAATATTAATATAAACTAAAATTATAAAAGTTAATAAAGATTAAAGGTGAACTGAATGTATAAAAAAATATTATTGCCAACAGATGGTTCGCAACCCGCTCATAAAGCTGCAGAACAGGCTATATGGATTGCAATTATGAGTAATGCAGAACTTATAGTATTACATGTAATTGATACATCCATATTTACTGGATTACCATCAAAAGAATCCATATCAAAAGTTAAAGAACTGTTAAAAAATGAGGAAAAGAACTACTTTAACGCAGTTCAGGATATTTTATTAAAATATAAAGAAAAATATAACATTGAAATAAAATTAGTTTTCATGAGCAAAGAAGGCCATCCTGCCCATACAATTCGTAAAATTGTTGATAAAGAAAATATAGATCTAGTTGTTATGGGCACTTCAGGAAAACATGGAATGGACAGGTTTTTACTTGGAAGCGTAGCAGAAAGAGTAGTAAGAACCGCATCATGCCCCGTACTAGTAGTACGTTAAAATTCCAATTAAAAAAGTATTTTAAAATTATTACTAATTTTTATAGTTTTAAACTTTTGATTTTAAAGCCATAAATTTATATGAATATATACCGTTTAAAAGGTATTATACAAAAGAATAAGGTTTATTAATGCCTTTACGTTTCATTTTCCAAAAATAGAATAAAATAAAACAATTTAATCATAAAATAAACTTTTCTTTTGGATTAGAGATAAATGATAGTGATAATTTTTTGGATATTTCAAAAAATGTTGTCTATTTTGTCAAGGAATACTGAGTAGTTATAAAAATTGTTATATGCAACAATGTATGGTTATTATTACTATAAATAAGATTTACATACTTTAAAACTGTTTAATTTCCATCAAAATGTTTAATTTTAATTTATTTTTTACAGCATTTAATAATTATTTTATAAGTTACATTAAAATTGTTAGTATATTCATTTTGAATAAAATAATCAAAAATTTTATTAATTAAAAAGTTATTAATATAATACTAGATATGAAATATGTTATTACGCAATATTTTGCTGTAAACAGCATAAAAATAACTAATAGGCTATATTTTCATTAATACATTTTTAATTATTTATTTATTATAAATATTTTTGAAATTATAGCTATTTGACCCGATTTAACGATTATTTTGAATTTATAACATATTAAATATCTTAAAAAAAACATAACGGAGGTGAAAAAGATTAGAAAACAAACGACTACAAAGAAAAACAATTTTAAACATATTAATGAATATAATAAAGCTAAAATGAGTATAAAGGAGGTGAAAAAGATGAAAAAACAAACAATTACAAAAAAAGACAATTTTAAATCCATTACTGGGCACAATAAAGCTAAGGTCATGGTTCCATTACTGCTTTTAAGCCTGGTTTTAGTATTTTCGTTCGCTGTCAGTGATGTTGCAGCTGCTCAGGGAACATCTAATAACACAGCAGTTACCTCAAACAATTTAACTGGGGTTAATTCAAGTTTAGAGGATTCAAATACGGCAGTTCAATCCACGTCGGATATTACTACCTCAAATTCTAATAAATCATCTAATTCTTCAAATTCTAATAACTTATCTAATTCTTCAAATTCTGGAATTAATCAAACTTCAAAAGATCCACAGATCTATAATGGAGGAGTGCCGGTTGCTCGTGGAGGAAATCCTCCAGGATATGTTTATCCCACAATCGCAGCAGCTATTACTGATGCTCAAAGCGGTGACACCATAATGCTTGAGGACGGGGCAACCTTTCAAGAACATGGTCTTGTTGTTAACAAAAATCTAAATTTTGACGTATTTAACAACGGCCATGCCACGATAGACGGTCAAAATTTAGGAACCGTATTTATAATCGGCAACGGAACGACAGTCAACATGCAAAATCTAATCATCATCAACGGGAACGGAACTAATGGAGGAGCTATCTACAATAACGGAACCTTAACCGTAAACAACAGCACATTTGCTAACAACACCGCAACACAAAATGGTGGGGCCATCTATAATGACGGAACATTAAATTATGTCTCAACCACACGTACAAGTGAAACCGTAACAAATAATGGTGGAAATTTAACCGTAAACAACAGCACATTCACAAACAACAGTGCACAAAATGGTGGGGCCATCTACAACGCTGGAACCATAAACATAGCCACCAGTACCACACTCACTGATTACACCATAACCCAAAATGGCGGAGTATTAAACGTAAACAACAGCACATTCCTAAACAACACCGCAACACAGAATGGTGGAGCTATCGCAAACGATGCAACATTTAACGTAGTAGGTTTTAGCACACTCACACGTACCGTCGTAACACAAAATGGTGGAACAGCAACAATATCAGGCAGCACATTTATAGGTAACAGGGCAAATAATGGTGGAGCCATTAGCAACCTCGCAACCTTAAACACATCCCAAAGCACACTTACTGGAACCGCCACAACAGGCACAACAGCACTTAATAGCGGAACAGTAACAGTAACCAACAGCGTCATAATAGGCAACACCGCAACACAGAACGGTGGAGCCATCTACAACGGCGCAAGAACATCTGTAAGTGCCAGTACATTCACAGACTACACCATAAACAATGACGCAACAATAACCGCAAGGTTCAATACTATGGCAGGTAACTCTGCATTGGCTGGTGGAGCTGTCTACAATGATGCAACATCAACTGTAACCACCAGTACACTCACACGTACAACCTTAAATAATGATGCTACAGCAACAACAACTGACAATGCACTTGTGGGCAACAACGCAACAACAGGTAGAGATATCGTCAATAATGTAGTAACAACCCAAAACGGCAACGTAATGACCGTAAGTTTCATAAATAATACTGGAACAGTAGATGCCATGCGTAATTGGTGGGGAGTTGGTACTGGCCCATCACCTGGAGATGTAGTTGGAACAGTGGATACATCAAACTTTTTGAATTATACTATGGGTATAACAATTACTGCCAGTAACAGTGCACCTAATGTGGGACAGCCGTTCACTTATACCATAACTGTAACTAACAACGGTCCTGATACCGCTACAGATGTTCAGGTAGCTGATGGTATACCTGCTGGTTTAACCTTTAACGGTTACACAGCAACTCAGGGTACTTACAACAGCGGTACTGAAATATGGAATGTTGGAACACTCGCTAGTGGTGCTAGTGCGGTTTTACAGCTGTCTGTTACTCCTACAGCTTCTTTAGCCGGTATGAACGTGACTAAAAATGTAACGTTAATAAACACAAACCAAACTACTAATGTAACCGTATCTGTACCTGCAGCTGTATCTAATGTGACAATAACAAAAACAGCAAGTAACAGTTCACCTAATGTAGGTCAACCGTTCAGTTATACTATAACTGTGAATAATAGTGGTGCAGCAAGCGCTCCTGGTGTCCAAGTGACTGATGTAATACCTGCTGGTCTAACCTTTAACAGTTATACTACAAGTCAGGGTACTTACAACAGCGCTACTGGAATATGGACTGTCGGAACACTCGCCAGCGGTGCTAGTGCAGTTTTACAGCTGTTTGTAACTCCT
>NZ_KN050693.1:587994-764182 GCF_000745485.1 Methanobacterium veterum | reverse complement strand
CTCTAAAATGACCAATATATTTTTACTTCCTTCTGTTTTCATATCAATGTATGCATTTTCATAATATTCTGATAATTTATCGTTGATTACTGTTTTCCATTCTTTAGGTGATTCTTCATCTACAAAACACATCTTAATGGGCTTTTCTCCCATCAGTCCAGTATATTCTAACATTATTATCACAATATTTGGTTTTAATACTTAATTATTTTATTCCCTATAATGCTCAATATGGTCAAATAAGCTGAATATAATTATAATAAACATTCCTATTATGGACCAGTGGTAATCATGGAGTTCTTTAGCGTCAGATTTTTTTAATTCTATTCCAATATCATTAAGAGCTTTTATGTAGTGATCTAATCTCATTTTTGTTTCGCCTTCTTCAGATTCATAAGGCAAAAGTTCCATGGTTTTAGCCTTGATCATTAAAAAATCAGATACATCCTGTAGCGATTTTCCAATTTCTTTTAAATCGCCTTTTTTGATAATATTGGGATCGACCATGCCTTTTATAAATGAAGTACTTGCAGACGCCTCAAAATGACTTATCATATCTATAAACGATTCTTCAATCTTATTTAGATCTGGTTTATCCATGGTCATAAATAATATTATAGTAAGAATACTATTTCAATATTATTAAATATTTCATAAATTAATGGATTTAAATGTTGAAACAACAAATAAGTTTATGTCTAATCTGGTTGAAAAATTCTGAAACTAAATCATTAGTTATATTTAATAAATAGTGGACTTCTGAACGTGTATAAAATATAAAAGAAAGATAAATATCATTTTTACTTGTTCATTTGATGTATTTTACCTCATTAATTTTATAAAGGATTATAACTCTATTAACTTTTTACTTCTGACGCCATAAAATCTTTTAAATCTTTCACTGTTGACATAAAGCTTGCAGGGAATATTATAGTAGAATTTTGCTCACTGGCTATTTCGAGTAGCACTTGTAAATTACGTAATTGAAGCGCTATGGGGTGTGCGGTTATAATATCGGCAGCGTCACCTAGTTTTTTAGCGGAAAGGAATTCACCTTCTGCTGAAATGATTTTAGCTCTTTTATCTCTTTCTGCTTCTGCTTGCTTTGCCATTGATCTTCGCATTGTATCAGGCAAATTAATATCTTTAATTTCTACCGCAGTGACCTGTACTCCCCATGATTCGCTGTGTTTATCAATTATTTCTTTAATCCTTTCATTTATCTTTGAAGTTGAAGATAACACATCATCTAAAAGGAATTGACCTATCACATTTCTCATGGTGGTTTGAGCAATCTGGTTAACAGCAGTATTGTAATTTTCAATGTCAACAACCGCATCATAAGCATTTACCACCTTATAAAATGCAACAGCAGCCACATCAATAGATACATTGTCCTGAGTTATTATTTTTTGAGCAGGAACAGGCATAGTAACAATTCTAAAAGATATTTTCTCTAGTCTATCTATTACTGGAATAATAAGACGAAGCCCAGGATCTCTAACTCCTATTATTCTACCCAAACGAAAATGCACTCCTCTTTCATACTGGTTTACCACACGTATCGAAAGTCCTAAAATAATCAAAATTATAATTCCAACTATAAAAAGCGTTATTATATCAACCATTTTCAAACCTCCAAAAAAATTTTCTATTTTTTTTTGGGTTTCAGAAATCTTTGATTTCCTTCAACCTCCACTATTCCAATTTTTATGTGCGCCATTATTAGTTTTGTAGTTATTATGTAAATGAAATTATCTATTAACATGAATCTATACTTAAAATAAAAATTAGAGATTAAATTTTTTAAAATATACGGAAATTTAACTTTTTAAATAAATTAATAATGATTCATAGACATAATAAATATAGTACCCTGACGATGTTTAGTGGTCTAATTAAATAATAAGTATTTGATAATTTATATGTTTTTGTGCTTTTATTGAATACGTTCAAAAATGCATGTGTGATCTATTAAATTAGCTTAAATCCCTTAAATTTTTTAAGATGCCCCTATTTAATAGATAACCTATTATAAAAGAAAAAATATAATTTATTTTAATGGTTTAACTATTCTTTATGGTCTAAAAAAATTTTTCAAAATGGGAATCATTTCCATATGCCTTTTAGTAATAGTTCTTTGTATCTTAAATCAAAATTCTTAGAAACTATTATTATAAATCTTAAAATTAACATACTCATTAATTAACTTTATTAATAAATTATGAAGGTTGTGGGGAATGTCTGAAAAAACTAAAGTTATTGTTGTTGGTGATGTTACTAAAGATTGGTTAAAATGGGATAATAGTGATTCAAATGATTATCCCTATGAACAATCCACTCGTGAAATCTATAAAGGATATGATATTATAGCTCGAATGGGTGGGGCTCTACTAATTTCAAAAATGATTAATGAAGTTAAAAATGATTACCTTAAATTGATCCAATATGATGAATCAGAAATAAAAAATGAAATGGAACTGAATAATTCTAAAGATCTGATTAATAGTATGTGCATTCTGGAAAGATACAATCCATCACAGGATAAGAAATTGATTCTGCCTACAGTTTCACCACAAAATAACGAAAAACATCTGGTTAAAACTTTTTCAGGATTTAAAAAACCAGAAAAAATCATAAAACCCGAACTTAATCAGTATAAATTTGATGATCAAACTCTTCCAGATATAGTGGTTATCCATGATGATAATAAATATTTCAGGGATTCAGAAAATCTTTGGGGCCCTATTGATAATTTAAATGAAAAAAATAGTTTATTTATACTTAAAATGAGCCGTCCTTTGGCCCAGGGAGATTTATGGGAATTTATAAAAAATCAACCCAATTTAATTGTCATAATAAGAGCCGATGATTTACGAGGAAAAGGTTTACGTATAAGTAGAAGCTTATCATGGGAACGTACTGCTTATGATTTTTTAAATGAAATGGAAAAAAATCGAAAGGGAGAATGTAATCCTGATATTAAAGATATAAGTCAATGTAAAAATTTGATTGTTCGTTTTGGAGTAGGTGGGGCAATATTATGTCAATATGATGGGAAAAACGCCAAGTATACCTTATTTTTTGATCCTGAAGTTTTTGAAGGGACCCTTGAACAAAAAATCGAAGGATATTATATGAAAGGGTTACGCAGCGCATTTATTTCTGGATTAATACATGAAATTCAAAATAATCCCCAAAATTATGGTGATAAACTGATTGATGGGATTAAAAAAGGAATAATTGCCAGCCGTAACCTTCTAGAAATTGGTTTCATAGCAGATGATGCAGATAAGATGGATTTTCCTTTTAAAAAAATGTTTTTAAATCTTGATAACGATAAAGAAAAAATTCAGGATGTTGAATTCAAGGATGATATCAAATGGAAAATCATGAACCAGAAGTTGAAAAACGAAACAGAGGTTTTTAAAGCAGCATGCCAGTATGTGAAATCTAAAAAAAGCGTTTTGTTACAATCTCCTGTTGCGGAATTTGGTAAACTGCGTACAGTTGATAGAAAAGAGATTGAAACCTTTCATAATAGTAGAAATCTCATACTGGAGTATTTATCTAAAAAGAATATAAAAGAACCTCTTTCTATAGCCGTTTTTGGGCCACCAGGTTCTGGAAAATCATTTGGCGTTACTCAAATCGCGAAAACTATTTCTGATGACATAGAACCTATAGAATTTAATTTATCTCAATTTCAATCACCAGGTGATTTGTTCAGCGCTTTCCACATCATTCAAAGTACATCCCTGACTGGTAAAACACCCTTAGTATTTTTTGATGAATTTGATTCTGATCTGGACAGTATTCCTTACGGCTGGTTAAAATACTTTTTATCCCCCATGAGCGATGGTAGTTTTAAACAGGGAGAAATTATTCACCCTATTGGTAAATGTATTTTTGTTTTTGCAGGAGGCAGAAATAAAACTTTTGAAGAATTTGACAATGATAAAGATAAAGACAAAGTCAAAGGAGAAGATTTCATAAGTAGATTGAGAGGATATATTGATATTGCAGGAATTGATAAAAAACAGGGCCAGGATTGCCTTTACATGATAAGAAGGGCTATGGTACTACGATCCATTTTAGAGAGAAAAGCTAAAAATATTTTTTTAGGTTCTGAAGCAAATATCGATCCTTCCGTATTAAACGCATTAATTAAAGTCCCTAAATATAAACATGGTGCCAGGTCCATGGAAGCTATTATTGAAATGAGTATATTCTCCAACATGAGACATTTTGAAAGATCCGCCCTACCATCCTCTGAACAATTAAAACTACACGTAAATGCTGCTGAATTTAAAAAATGTCTTAACCAACAAATAAATTACTAGAAAGGGTATATTATACCCTAAAAAAAATAAATTACATTTTAGTTTATTCATTTTTTAATGTTCATTTTCCATTTTAATTTCTTAATTTATTCTGTTTAATTCGTCTTGAATTAGTTTAATATGGGTTTTTTCTCTTTCAATATTTTAAGCCTATCATATCGTTCTTTGTCTTTTTCAGGATTAGGAACATCTAGTTGATTTTTCCAGTATCCCCTCTGATTTTTGATGGCATCTGAATATTCCTTTTCAACTCTTGTTCTCTTTTTAATAGTCCTAAGTATATTAATGCATGTTTTATTTTAATTGTTCTTCGATTTTTTTCTGTTTACGGGTTTCTTCACTTATTTTATCATCATTATTAATTGATTGCCAGATTGTTTCAAAACATTATAATTAATTCTATTAAATTCAGGAAACCTGACGAACAGCCAAAGATTCATATTTCTGCAAAAAAAGATGAAGAAAATAATGAATACATATTCTCAGTATCTGACAATTGAATTGAAATTGAAGAGCAGTATTTTGACCACATATTCACAATATTCCAGAGACTTCACACAATAGAAGAGTATCAAGGAACTGGAATTGGACTTTCAGTTGCAAAAAAAATGTAGAACGCCACGGGGGACATATGTGGGTGAAATCTGAATTTGGTAAAGGATCAACCTTTTATTTTCTATTTCTACTAATTTAGGAGTTTGAGATTTTCCGTTTTACTAGGTTTAAACAGTATTGAAGTAGTACTATTAATATAATATACTTATCCTCTTATTTTACTAACTATATATCCTCAAGCGAGCTGATATATACATATACACTTTATTCCAATTTTGAAACTATTTCCATTTGTTATATATTTTAATTTAGATTAAAGAGATCATTATAAATTCAATTTTATTTTAATTTTTATCAACTATTATAGAAATAATTAAATAGTTTTCTTTACACTATACAATTTAGGAAAAAATGACTCTGTTATTCCTTTATATATCATATTACTAATCTTGTTGAGAATATATCGATATTCATGTTAAAGGGGAGTTTTTGAGGCATTTTAGAAAAAGTAAAGGATACAATTCACTCAATTATACCCTTATTCCTTAAAATCTCCAGAGGGTTATCCCTCAGTGCCCGCATAATCTCCTTTTCAGGTAATCCCGCACCTCTTGCTATATTATAAGCCGTTTCATAAGAGATAATATCTTCCGGTGCGTGTGTGTCCGTGTCTACAACCATATTAGCCCCTACTTCCATGGCCACTTTAGCTACGTGCCCATTTGAAAGTGAATGGCCTCTCCTCGCGCTTATCTCAAGTGCAATGTTGTTATCTTTTGCAGTTTGAGCTTCTTCTTGAGTTATTAGTCCCGGGTGTGCCAGTATATCCACCTCAGGACAGTTTACTGCAGCCCAGTTAGTTCCTTCCACTACAGGCTCCATTAAGGTTTCCCCGTGGACAACTATTATTTCTGCCCCTAATTTTCTGGCCTTGTTAGCAAGTTTGCCTATAATTTCAGCCGGAGCATGGGTTATTTCAGCCCCTGGAATGACTTCTATATCCCAGTTTTCTCTTATATCTAATATTACATCTCTTATCCGTCTAACACAATCAATATTAGACGCATCAACGTGATCAGTTATTGCAATTGCTTCATGGTTTAATACATGTGCTCTCCTTGCAATTTCAGACGGTAAAAGTTCCCCGTCGCTGAATATACTGTGCATGTGAAGGTCTATTCTTTTATTTATATGATTCCCTCCCAACTGATATTTGAATTTGAATTATAATTGTTTTTAGATAATTAATATTGAAATTTTCCTTATCTTTTTATTGTCAAACAGCCTATTAAAATATAGTGATAAAATAAAAATTTAAGATTTTATTGATTTTTAAAAAAAATGTTAAATTGATAATCGTGATCAACTTCAATATTTGATAACCGTGTTAAAATGAAATCTTAGATTTCACTATTTTAAAATTGTTAAAATAATAACTTAAATATTCAAATTAAATCGTTTTTATCTAAAGGGTGTTAAAATGAATTGTTCAATATTTGTTCCATCTCATATTACGGGCTTTTTTGAGATACGAGATAATGATGATCCTATTAAAAAAGGATCCCGCGGTGCGGGAGTTGTTATGGACCAAGGAGTTATAACAAAGACAAAAATAAGTGATGGAAATGGAGTTCAAATAAAAATAAATGGAAAAACTGATGTGCGAAATGCTACAATAACTGAAAAAACCATAGAGATCATTAAAAGAGATTATAATTTAGATAACAAAAAAATAATAATCAATCACGATGTAGATGTGCCCATTGGGGCAGGATTTGGGACTTCGGCATCATTTGCTCTTGGAGCATCTCTAGGAATTTCAAAGATTCTTGATCTGCCTTTAACATTTAATAAAGCCGCACAAATTGCCCATCTTGCAGAGGTGGAAATGAAAAGTGGTTTAGGTGATGTTATAGGGGCTCTATCGGGAGGGCTTGTTTTAAGGCTCAAAGAAGGCGCACCTGGAATTGGATTAACAGATAAATTACTCTTAAATCAGTCTGAAGACCTTTATGTTATTTCAAAATGTTTTGGAGAAATAAATACAGGAGACATCATCGAAGATCCCGTTCATAAAGAAAGGATTAACTCAACAGGAAGAGACCTGTTATTTAAGCTTACTAATGATCCAAGACCTGAAAATTTAATGAAATTATCAAGGAAATTCGCTGAAAAAACCATGCTTATGAGCAGTGAAGTTTGCGAAGCTGTAAATATACTTGAAGAAGAAACAATAGGCGCGTCTATGGCCATGTTAGGAAATACAGCTTTTGCAATTTCTAAAAGTCCAGACACAAGTATTGAAAATGCAGTAGTTGCAAAACTTAATTACAATGGATTAAAATTTCTATAAATATTCATATTACGCTTTAAACCAGTTTTCTAAATACGATAATCAAAATAAGCACTATAATCAGTATTCTGAAGATGACATAAACCATGAACCAGTCCATATTAAAGTTATGTAATATTTAATATTAAATTTTTAGAATATACTATTAATTTAAACTGGCCTAAAAAAGAGTAAATAATTAAGAGGATAAAGCAGACCCTGTGACATAGATCATTCTTTAAAATCTTCTATAGTGTATTGAATACCTTCCTCATCCATTTTTTTTGTTATGCTTTTAGTCATGTTACCAACAGCAAAAACCAGCACGTTCAAACCTCTTTTTGCTGCAGCCACAGTGGCATAAGGAGTTGCAAATTCAAAATCTGGAGAAATTTTTAATTTATCTGTCACAGCCCTTGAGATGGTCCCCATTATACCCACCCTATCAAATCCTTTTTTATATATTTCCTGTATTTTAAGGGTATCAACTGCCCTTGATCCTCCATGATTTATTGTAGGAAGTTTTATTATGGTTACATTACCCGATTTAAGCTCTATTGTACCATTTAGTCTGGTTAAAGCTACATCTTCTCCTGAAACTGCATCATTAAGCACTTCTGCTGATGCCGACGTTTTTTCATTTGTGGCATATAAAACTCCATTTTCCATTTTAAGCCATACATTTTGGCCAGATTTAAGCTCCTCTTTTGCTATTGCAGGCCATATTGACTTATAAGTGTTCATTGTTTCTACAACTTCATCTGCATATTTTCTAAGGTCAACAGCTTCTTTTTTAAGCTTTTCAATACCTCTTTTTGTAATATGGTACCTTGCAGTTCCTTCCCTTATTTCTACAAAACCGTCATCAGTTAAGCTTTTAATATTTTCAGAGACTGCTTGGATGGTTATTCCAAGTTTTTCAGCTATGTCCTTTTGCCTCAGGTGGGGCTGCTGCTTGGCTATCTCTGCAAGAATCTGAAACCTTGTGAGTTCTCCTTTTTTCTTAAAAACTTTCATTTATTCACCAATTTATTAATTTAAAGAATTTAAATTCAACTGAAATAGTAAAGACTAAATTATTAAAATCTATCATGAAAATATTCTCAAGTAAAATATACGATATTATCATATAACTAATTTATTAAATAGAGCCTTGTGTTTGTCATGAATAATCAAACGTTAAAATATTGTTTATAAATAAAGCATTATGCTTTAAATATGGTTAAATTTAATAAGTTAAAATCTACATCATATAAAATAGTTTACAGTATAATATTTCCATTATTTCTTAAATATGATTAATTTTACCGTACTACCAGTACCGGACATGATGCAGTTCTTACTACTTTTTCTGCAACGCTTCCAAGTAAAAATCTGTCCATACCATGTTTTCCAGCAGTCCCCATAACAACAAGATCAATTCCTTCCTCTTCAATGGTCTTACGAATCGTACGGGCGGGACGGCCTTCCTTGGTCATAAAAACTAATTTTATTTCAGTATTAAGTTCTTCTTTACATTTTAATGACATATCAATGATAGCATCAAAGGATTTTCTTCCTTCATCTTCAAGCATTTCTTTAACCCTTGTTATTGCTTTTTCAGTTGGTAATCCCATAAATAAAGAATTATCAATTACATATAATGCTAAAAGTTCTGCATTACTCTTACCTGCAATCCATATAGCCTGTTCTGCAGCTTTAAGGGCAGGTTGTGAACCATCTGTGGGCAACAATATTTTTTTATACATTTTAATCACCTTTAACAATTAACCTGAATAATTTTTTACCTAACACAAATTAACGAGAATGTTCCGTTAAATAAATTTCAATGTGATTGAACAGGCTGGAGATGATATCCATAGTTAAGGCTATTATATACCAGTGATATTCTTTTGATTCTAGAGTTGTCATGTTTTCCATTTCTTTTCCCTTTTCACGAAGCGTGTTTAGGGCTTCTTTTAATCGAGACCTTGTTTTACCTTTTTCATATTCATATGGTTGAAATTCTATATCTTCAAGCCTAACCTCCAGAATATCTGATGCTTTCTGCAGTTCTTGCCCGATTATCTTTGGATTACCCTCTTCAATGGTACCTGAATTAACAATGCTAATAAAACCACCTGAAGTTTCTCCCATCTCATTGATATAATTTAAAAATAATTTTTCAAATTTAGGGAATGCTTTATTCATAGTAATATTTATACGAAAAAAAGTATTTTAATATTTCTATCAGTAACAAAGAAATTTATCTTATTTTATCCTGCCAATGGTGCATTTCGTAAATTATAGGATTCATTTATATTTTTTACAGCATTTAAGGTGCGGGCAAGATTTTTTATTAAATTAAATTATGAAAAATTAAAAATGATACACCTTACCAATTTTAAAGAAAAAAAAATATTAAATTGAAACTAAATTTTACCGGTTAAATATTCATCAAATACATTAAGGAATTTATCCATATTTTCTTCAGGAATATAGGCCCCACATGCAACAGAGTGTCCACCACCGTTTCCACCGACTTTAGCTGCCACCTTCCTTATTATATTTCCAAAATGTATTCCATCATAAGCTAAAAGACGTGAACAACGAAGTGATACTTTAATTCCTTCAGAATCTTCTCCAACAGGAGTAAATCCAATTATTGGTTTTCTCCAATCACCATAGCTTAAAATCATTCCAGCAACAGTTCCAATTACTTCACTTTTTATTTCGCTGCCGTCAAAATACTGCAGGTTATCTAAAGAAATAATCCTATTTTCTTCCGTTACCCATTCCATTTTTTGAGCAAGATATCTCCTGTGCTCAAGTGCAAGTTGATCCATCTCGTCCAGTGCAAGACCCCTATCGCCTTTCAGGACATTGAGTGCAATTTCTGGATGTTTATGACGGCTGCAAGCATTAACTGCAGTTGAAAATTCACTGGCATCCCTAAGTGGAGAATACTTTCGTTCCCCTAAAAAGTCATAAGACTCCCCAGCAACAAGTTTTGGAACATGTTTTATGTACCTTTGAGGCACTTCTTTGCTTAACATCCGGACTAACTCTGAAAATATTTTGCCCTTTTCTTCCTGAGTTAAATCACATAAAACTCTTGCTCTTTTACCATTTTTAGTTGGAATATCAAGCTTATTCAACATATGAATACATTCAGTCCTACTATTTGTTATAGGGAGTTTAACATCCCCAAAATATGAAAGCGCCACAAATATTGGCCTTGTCTGTCTTCCATAGATAGAAAGATCATTATTTGTAGCTATAAGTTTGCTTTGAATACTTGCTGCAAGAATTTCCTTATTTAAACCCACTAATTTCCCAGACATGCTGTTTTGCATATCTCCAACTGCACTTAAGACTCCTAACCAGCTTAGATCATCAAATCCAAATGTGTGTGCAAGTAGGTAGGACATTCCACCTCCTGAAACATCATGTGATCCATCTATACCATAGTAATGGCAGTTTAATTCCAGGAACTTGCCCGAAACATGGTTGTCAAAAACCATTGGTCTTAAAGGAGGGTGATGGTCTAAAATAAGTACATTAGATGAACCATTTCCTAATTTGTCTACATTTTGTCCAGAGCCCAAATCCGAAAATATGGTAAGTTCATTCTCAAGTTCAAGGCCATCTATTTTATCCAGAGTCACGAATTCAACTTCATGGTCTTTCTCTAGATTATCAAGCATGGAAGATAATATTGCACCAGCAGTTATCCCATCACAGTCGATATGGCTGTATATCTTAATATCTTCAGCATTCTGAACCATTTCATGAGCCTTTGAAAACGCAAGGTTCATTTGATCCTGTTTATTGATTTCCATTTCGTTTTTAGCTCCAGTGAAAATTTAATTTGTCATATTCAATCGCATATAATTAAAAACAAATGAAATTAAAGATTATAAACTAAACTTAAATTATAAAATTATATGTCTTCCTTAAAATATTAGTTAAGACCGCATTCCCTTTATCATGTTACTTATTTTAATCAGCGTTTCTTTTTTAGTGTTGCTCTTATCTACAATCACTCTACCAGATGATTCCCACCATGATCTAGAATAAGATTTATATTTTTCAACTTCAGGGTTAAGATGGAGTTTTTGTGCAGCTCTGTTAATTTCCCTTATTTTTGGAGAAGCTACTGCATCTTCCTTAGAAATACGTCTTCCATCTTTTTTTGTCCTCTCAGCGTCAATATAAACAGGCCATATTATAGTTCTCATCAGTTCCCCTCACTCGGATTATTCATAACGTCTACCAGTTTATCCAGCATATTTTTAAATGTATATACTTCAGGCATTACTGGATTTATTTTATATGCATCCAGCACCTTTTTGGTTATAGGTCCAATTGCTGCAACTAAAACCTCATTATTTCTGAATATATCTAAAATTTCTGCTTTATTTTCTTCTTTAGCAACTTTAATGAGATTTTTAACCGTTAAAGGGCTTGTAAACATTACAACATCTATATCTTTATTCAATATGTCATCTATAAGCTTATAAATCTTTGATTTATCATCAGGCATCTCTGACTTATATGCGTCTGCAAGGAAAACCTGCGCCCCCCTATCCTCAAGCCCATTTGGAAGTGTATATCTTGCAACCATGGTTCTTGGAAGCCCCATTTTCATGCCATTAACATCAAATTTTTCAAATGCTTCCAGAAGTCCTTCTGCAGTATAATTATCAGGGATAAGATCGGCTCTTACATTGTATTCATTTAAAACCTCTTCAGTTTTAGGGCCTATAGTTGCTATCTTTAAATTTTCAGCACCTTCAAGACTGCAGTGTTTAAAAAATGATTTTATAGCCCTTGGAGACGTAAATATAAGCCAATCAAGTTCATTTATCATATTACATAATTTTATCACTTCTTCTGGCTTGGAATCTTTGAGTTCAATTGTAGGAGTTACAATTGGAACTGCTCCATAAGATTTTACCATTTCAACTGAGTCTTTAGCCCTTTCAGCAGGTCTTGTTATAACAATTTTTTTACCTTCTAATCCATTCATGATATTGCCTTCTTAATAGATCAGCCACTGATTTGATTCATTTCTTTAAAAACATTGACAACATTTCCAATAACCACTAAAGCAGGAGGTTTAATATCCTTTCCAGCTATATTTTCCAGTGTGCCCGTTATTATCCTTTGACCTTCCATCGTACCATTTTCAATTACACAAACTGGAGTTTCAGGATCTTTATGTTTCATAATTTCTGCTGTATTTTCAGCTAAATTTCCAATACCCATAAGTATTACAATAGTATCTGCTTTAAAGTCCCATCCTACCTGTTTCTTGCATTTTGTTGGGTCTTCATGACCTGTAACAACTGTAAACGATGTTGCAACACCTCTATGAGTAACTGGAAGCCCAATTGTTGTTGGAACTCCAATTGCAGAAGTTACCCCTGGAACTAACTCAAAATCAATTCCTTCTTCTACAAGGGCCAGAATTTCCTCGCCTCCTCTTCCAAATACAAAGGGGTCTCCACCTTTAAGGCGTACTACTAAATCATTTTCTTTTGCTTCTTCAACAAGAAGAGTATTGATTTCATTTTGAGATTTGTAATGATGTCCTGCTTGTTTTCCGACATATATTAGTTTTGCACCTTCAGCATACTTTAAAATTTCTTCATTTGCAAGTTTGTCGTACAGTACAACATCCGCTTTTTTTAACACGTTTACAGCTTTGAGAGTGATAAGTTCGGGATCTCCTGGACCCGCACCTACTAAATAAACTACCATGTGTTCACCGTTTAAATTATAAAAGAATTATGGATAATTCTATGGATTATCCTATGATTTAAAATTAACTATTCCCTTAAAGAATTTAAGACCGTCTGAAGAACCTAAAACCATTTCTGATGCTCTTTCTGGATGAGGCATTACAGCACATATAAGTCCTGTTTCATCACAAACTCCAGTTATGGCCTCCATGGATCCATTTGGGTTTTCTCCTTCAAATTTCAGCACGATTTGATCCTGATCATGAAGTTTTTCAATTTCTTCATTGTAATAGCGGCCTTCCGCGTGTGCCATAGGCATGTTGATAATTTCATTCTTTTTATACATGCTTGTAAAAGGAGTTCGGGTTGATGCAACTTTTAATTCCACCTGCTTGCATATGAATTTAGCATTTTCATTATTTGTGAATATTCCGGGCACTAAACCTACTTCTGCAAGTATTTGAGCACCGTTACAAATTCCAAGGACTGGTTTTTCCTCTTTAACTATTTCTTTGATACCATCAATAACTGGAGTTATTGAGGCTATTGCTCCAGCCCTCAGGTAATCTCCATAAGAAAAGCCGCCAGGAATTACAATTGCATCAAAATCAGATAAGTCTTTTTGATTCCACCAAACGTAATCAGGTTCTCCCCCTGCAATTTTTAGAGCGTGAAATACATCTCTATCACAGTTTGAACCTGGAAAGCGTATAATTCCTACTTTCATTGTTTTCCTCTTTATATTATTTTTATAATGCATATTCCAATATTATGCATCACTTGGAGTTATATTAATTTCGTAATCATGAATTACAGGATTACAGAGAAGTCTTTGGCACATATCGTCCACTTCTTCCATTGCAAGTTTTTCATTTTCTTCTTCGAGTGTAAATTTAATTATTTTAATAGTTGCAGTTCCTTCAACTTCATATCCTAAAAGAGCAAGAGCCCTCTGTGTTGTTGAAGCTTCAGGATTTAACATGCCTTTTTTAAGGCTTATTCTAACTTCAGCATCGTACTTCATATCATCACCAATAAAATAAAATTAAAAGTAATAAGTTTATTCATTCATAGATTACACTTTATCCTTATTAACTTTATTATGAAAATTTTACTTAAAGTCCATGTTCATTCTATAATTCAATATTCCATTTCTCTTTATCTTCATCATCAAGTATCATGGATGCAACTTTTTTATAAGCGTCAATAACACCAGACTCTCCTTGTCTAAATAGATCTTTATCAAGGGTATCACATGTTTCCATATCCCAAAATCTACATGTGTCTGGACTTATTTCATCTCCTAAAACTATACTTCCATCTGCATCATAACCAAACTCAATTTTAAAATCAGGGAATAGAATTCCTTTGGATTCTAAGAAATCTTTTAACACTTTATTTATTCTTAAAGTAGTTTCTTTAATAATTTTAAGTCTATATTCATCTATAAGTCCAAGTGCAACTGCAATCTCATCATTTAACATTGGGTCTCCATATTCATCGCTTTTATAGTCTATCTGTATTATCGGAGGCTCAAATGTTTGTTTTGCCTCAAATGGATATCTTCTAAGGAGACTTCCAGCAGCTATATTTCTTGTGATTACTTCCAGTGGAATCATTTCAAGTTTTTTTGACAGCATAAGTCCTGGTTTTATAAGTTCTATATATTGAGTTTGGATTCCAGCTTCTTCAAGCAGCTCAAAAAATTTGGCAGAAATTATTGAATTCCAGAATCCTTTTTCACTTAAATTATCCTTTTTAGCCCCATCTCCTGCTGTTATATCATCTCTAAATTCTACAACAACTTTCTGAGGGTCATCAGTTTCATATACGCCTTTGGCTTTACCTTGATATATTAGGGTTCCAATTTCGATAGTCATGTTAAACTCCATTTCTTATATTTAGTATCAAATATTTATATAGATATAATTCCAATTAGTGATGTTGTAATATGTTGTAATTTTAGGATTATAAAATTGATGCAAAACTTAAAAAAATAAAAGAATGTTACTCATTTATATGAGATAGGAATTATAATAAAGTTATTATAAATTTAAAATTATAAAAATTGATGAAACACAATTAATAATAAAGTAGAGTATAATTAATACTCATAGTACACCTTTTGGTGAAATTTATGTGCGGGATAATAGGATGTATATTAAATAATGAAAAGGCTGCGCCTGTACTTTTAGAATGTGTAAAGAGGCTTGAATATAGAGGCTACGATTCTATAGGTATTGCAACATCTGGAAGCGATATAACTATTAAAAAAGACAAGGGAAAAATCGATGATGTCCAGGCAAATCTAAAGTTAACTGACCTTCCTGGAGAAATGGGAATAGCTCATGTCAGGTGGGCTACCCACGGGTTACCTACAAAAG
This sequence comes from Methanobacterium veterum, assembly GCF_000745485.1. NCBI lineage: Archaea > Methanobacteriati > Methanobacteriota > Methanobacteria > Methanobacteriales > Methanobacteriaceae > Methanobacterium > Methanobacterium veterum. Next base: position 748,842 of record NZ_KN050693.1, on the reverse strand, counting down.
AAAATGCCCACCCACATACTGACTGTAAAAATAGAATAGCTGTAGTCCACAATGGAATAATTGAAAATTACAAAGAATTAAAAAGCCAGTTAGAAAAAGAAGGACATATATTTAAGTCTGAAACCGATACTGAAGTTATACCACACCTTATAGAAAAATATATGGAACAGGGAAACAATTTAGAGGATGCAACAAGGCTTGCAATTGGAGATCTTAAAGGTTCATATGCTCTGGCAGCTATATCCCGTGATGAACCAAATAAAGTTGTAGGTGCAAGAAAAGAAAGTCCTCTTATAGTAGGAAAGGGCACAGGTGAGTACTTTATAGCATCAGACGTCCCTGCAATATTAAAACATACAAATAAAGTTATTTATCTTGAAGATAACGAAATGGTTATCTTAAGTGATGATGGGATTACAATAAAAGATCCTGAAGGCAAAGTAATTGAAAAAGAAATTTTCGTCATTGATTGGACCCCGGATATGGCTGAAAAAGGTGGTTACGATCACTTCATGTTGAAAGAAATTCACGAGCAACCAAAAGCAGTTAAAAATACTATTCGTGAAGCATCTGAAATTAAAAAAATTGTCCAGAGTTTCCCTAAATTTAATAGAATATGTTTTGTAGCTTGCGGAACATCATACCATGCATCTTTAATTGGTAAATATCTATTCGAAAATCTGGTTGGAATTTCAACAGATGTTACTTTAGCTTCTGAATTCGAATATTCTGCAGAAACACTGGATGAAAATACACTTGTAATCGTTATAACACAATCTGGAGAAACTGCAGATACACTTAAAGCTTTAAGACTTGTCAATCACAAAGCCAAAACACTTGCCATTGTAAATGTGGTCGGAAGTACAGTAACCAGAGAAGCAGAATATGTCGTATACACGAGAGCAGGTCCTGAAATTGGCGTAGCAGCAACTAAAACATATATAAGTCAACTCACATCCATCTATCTTCTTGCAATCTGCATGAGCGGGCGGATGGAACTTTTAGAAAAGTTAGAAAGTATTCCAGATCATATGGAATCAATACTTGAGAATGAAGACTTCATTAAGAAAATAGCATGCAAATATAAAGATGCTAGAGATTTCTTCTTTATCGGACGAGGATTTTCATATCCAACTGCTCTAGAAGGGGCTTTAAAGCTTAAAGAGATAACTTATATACATGCAGAAGGTTACGCTTCTGGTGAATTGAAACATGGCCCACTCGCACTTATTGATGATGGTGTTCCTGTTGTTGCAGTAGTACCTCCAGGTAAAAGCCATGATAAAACATTAAGTAATGTTGAAGAAGTAAATGCAAGAGGTGCTCGTGTTATTGGTCTTGGATCATCAAAAGACGAAGATTTAAGATCAGAGACCAGGGATATGATTGAATTTGACGATGGGATTGATGAGATATTTTCAGCTGTACCTTATGTCATTCCTCTACAACTTTTATCATATTACATCAGCGTGATGAAGGGTATAGACCCAGATAAGCCTAAAAACCTGGCTAAATGTGTGACAGTAGAATAATCTCTACTTTAAAATATCTTTTTTAATTAAAAATTAATTTCACTTTTTAATTCTTTTTAACTGCATTTTAAACCTTATTTTCACGTGTTTAAAATGCCTAATTCAAACTTTATAGAAAACACAGGGAAGTAAAATATTGATATTAAATCTTTATTAGGTAGATCAAATGTTATTAGATACTATTAAAGAAAATATAGCAGAGTTTATCCAAAATAGCGAACAGAATTTTGTTGAAAAGCTGGATATGATGCAGATATGGGATCAACCACTGATTGGTGTGGCAAGCGCATCTGATCCACTTTGGGAAAAATTAAAAGAACATGGTGTAATTGGACCAGAGCATTTAACACCCGAGGAATGGTTACCGGGAGCAAAATCTGTTATTTCTTATTTTTTACCTTTTACAGAACATATACGCAGTTCCAATAGACAAAAAGGTCTGCCATCTATAGAATGGCTTTATGGGCGCTGTGAAGGCGAAGTGGTTAACAATAATTTAAGGAAGTTAATCATTGAATTGATTGAATCAGCTGATGGAAAAGCAGTTGCTCCAGCCTTAGACAAACGTTTTAAAGTTGCTAATCATGTAAGTAACTGGTCAGAGCGTCATGCTGCTTTTATTGCAGGTCTTGGGACATTTAGTTTGAATTATTCTCTAATTACCAATTTGGGAGCAGCAGGCCGTTTTGGCAGCGTCATTACAGACATTGAATTTGAACCTAGCATCAGACCATATAAAGAAATAGATGAGTACTGTAGCAAATGTGGCGAGTGCATCCCTCGATGTCCCCCTACTGCCATCGATGAAAATGGTAAAGATGCCGAATCTTGTTCTAAATTCCTGGATAAGACCCTTAAATTAAATAAACCACGGTATGGATGTGGAAAATGCCAGACAGCAGTTCCCTGCGAATACCAGAATCCAACGCGGGTTTAATGAGGATATAATTTCTAAAAGATATAACCCCTATTTTTACTTTTAGGAGGAAAAAATTTAAATGTACGACGTAATGGTAATAGGTGCAGGCCCTGCTGGTTGTATGACAGCGAAAAGGTTGGCCGATGCAGATTATAATGTTCTGCTGGTTGAAAGAATGAAGATACCTCGAGAAAAATCATGTTCGGGCATCTTAATTAAGAAATCTATCAACCTAATTGAAAATGAATTCGGAAAAATACCTCATTCAGTTTTATGTAAACCTCATATAAGCAAAGGCATTATCATTACCAATGAAAAGAATCAAACATTTAAATTTGAAAGCGATGGTTTGAATGTATGGAGAAGTTTATTTGATGAATGGCTTGCTTTAAAGGCTCAAAGTGCAGGTGCTGAGCTTAGACAATCAACTTCGGCCCTTTCTTGCAAAGAGAAACATGACCACGTATCAGTAAAACTTCATGACAGCGAAATATATGAAGAAAGAGCCAGAATTATTGTAGCATGTGACGGGGCAGGCAGTATTGTTAAAAGGAATTTATTTAAAAAGTCAAAAAACTATGTTTTTACTTATCAAACATTTTGTAAAGGCACTATCGATTTAGACCCTGATTTTTTCCATGCTTTTCTGGATCCTCAACTTTCTCAATATGATGCATGGTTTAATGTCAAGGATGATTTTTTAATTTTTGGAGTAGGTATCAAAGAACCATCTACAATGAAAATGTACCATTCAAGATTTTTTTCATTCCTTAATTCAAAGTTTAATGTCAAAATAGAATCGTGCGTTAAAGACGAAGTTGGAATAATGCCCGGTGTTATGCCCGGATGTCCGCTTGATCTAGGAACAGGCAGAATTTTATTTGCCGGAGAAGCAGCAAATTTCCTTAATCCTATTGGAGAAGGAATATCAAGTGCATTAACCAGCGGATATGGTGCAGCAGAAGCTGTTAAATCTGTGTATAAAACTAATAATTTCAGTGTTAAATCTTTAATAAATACCTACAAATGCAACATATTACCTGAAAAAGAATACATGACACGGCAATGGACTATCCTGGCCGGCATGTCATCTAAATTTTCTTATATGAAATAAAAGATAATGAAAATAAATTTTATTTTAAAATAAGTTTATCTATTGGAAACTTGAACCCATTCCAAGATCCACTACGTAGTGTTCTTCTGCAAAATATCCTCTTTCTCCTAATTCCTTAATAAATTCCACCAGATTTTCAAGGTCATTTGCCTCGGCTGATTCAAGTTTAATATTATTTTCATCCACAGATAACTTTTTTTCAGGGGTTTTAAAGTCTCCAGCAACCTGTAACCATAAACTTTTGGGAACTCTCTCATTGAAAAGTTGTATATTACCCGCTCCATCTTTAGCTGCTTTTACATCAATATTTGAGCTTTTCAATTCTTCAAAATTTGCAATTTTTGTTTCTAAGCTTTTATGCATATCTTCCGCTTCTTTAACGCCTCTCTCCTTTAATTCTGTTGTGTAATTATTAATTAAACTTATAAGGTCATTTCGACTTTCTATTAATTCTTTTTCAGCATTATGCCTCTCAATTGCATAGCTAATAGCTCTAGAAAGCAATCTGGCACTCACCTCACCTTTCATCAGGTAATCCTGTGCGCCTTCCCTTACAGCCCTAACTGCAACTTCCTCATCATCTAAACCACTTAAAATAACAATTGGTAGTTCAGGTTCATATTCATGTGCTCTTTCAAATGTTTCAAGACCTATACTATCAGGTAAACTAAGGTCTAAAAGTAGAACATCAAATGAATCATCATCTAAAAGTTTAAGCCCTTCATCAAGTCTTTTAGCCCATGATACTTCATATTTTGTTGTTTTTATATCCTTAAACATCTCGCTTATAAATCTTGCATCCGCGTCGTTATCTTCTATTAACAACACTTTAACGAGTCTATCTGCCAATGTATTCACCTTTTCATTTCTTCATAAATTAAATCATCATTTATCGGAGCATTTAAAAATTTTACAATTTTTATTCTAGTACTATTTTGTATTTTCATATTATTCAAATTTACTAAATTTACTAATATGAATACAATACATTTAAAATCCCAAAAGAAACAAAATATTATGTCAGCTCTGGCTACCTTTTAGGTAAGCTGTTTAAGACATCTAGAGACAGCATCCTATTTTTATACTCAAGCAGTATGAGAGAGGAATCATCCCATTAAATGTTGCAGTTACATATTTTTCTTCCAGTTCAATTATCGCATCTACAGTACTGTTAATTGTGATGCCATTTTTAGTTACAGGGGTTTACTACAATCTGCGTAAATGATTTTAGTTAACTATTCTAATTTTAACCATTTGATTTTAACTCTCATGTCCCGAAGACTGTGTAAATAGCATATTAACTCTTAAATACTTCATATTAGCAAGTCCAACACTATCCTTTAACACAAAAGTATAATTCGTACACATGATCATAGATATGAATGTAAATTAGACTATTACTCTCCTGTAAATCGAATTTATTAAATCCAACTTTTTGATACAAATTTTAATTTAATTCGCCACGTTTAGATTAATTAGATAGTTTTATAAATCTCAAAATAAATTTAATATTAACAGTGTAAAAATATTCCAATGAGGAGTTTCTATGAATCCAAGAAAAGCAGGGAAGCTTTTTATAGTTTTAATGATATCTTTAATTGCATTTGGGTTTGGATCGTGCGCAAACGCGTTAAATTCAGGTAATGACGTCACATCAGGCATATTACCATCTATGATTGCTTCAAATAATAATGAACAAATCTCAACTATAGGTGATCCTTCCTTTGAACCAGCTCATCTCATGAAACAATATTACAATATCACTAATTCCACCAATTCAACTCCAGTAAATAATACCAGTAATTCAACCAATTCAACTAAAAATTCATCTAGAAATAACACATGGTGGAATTAATTAAACTTTAGATAGAATTTGTTTTAAATGCAATTATAATCTGTTAACCTCATCCAATGAGTTACAGACATTATTTAAATATTTTGATGCTAAATATACATTTTTAGAATTCACAGAATTTATAAATAATAAAGACCGATCTTTTTATGATCCCATTATTATAAGAATTCTATTTTTAATGCTCATGTCCAGGAGATTGTAAAATCAGAGATTTTGTATGGAGGTAACGCAAATTTCCGAACCGCAAATCTGAAAACCAGAGAAAAATGTTAGCAAAATCTCTCAAACCCTTCAAGTTTGGAGCTCTCAAAAATCTGTGATTTTTGACAGATTTTTGTAAGCCGATGAAAATCTACGATTTTTCAGGCAAGCAAAAATATAATTTTTGCTAGTTTCATATATGAATTAAACTATATTTATATCCAAAATACAATTTAACATGAAGTATATTTAATGCGCATGTCATAGACATGAGTATTTCTTAAATTGGTAGATAATCATGATAATTTTACGGCGTAATAAGAAAATTGTGGAGTTATTTCCCATTGGAAGCTCAAAAGGGGCGTTAAATTCAAGGAGAAAACCTCTTTTTTATGGATATATAAGGCTTAAACGAACCAACAACCAGATAAGGCCCTACAAATTTATAGTAAAAAAGGGAGATAAGGAGTCCCTTTTCCCTCCAAGTGAGGCTGTGAAAATTTTAAAAAAGCAGAACGTTTATTTAATCGATGGGGACGAAGAAATAGAGGAAATGCTGGATTCTCAGAGTATTGACTTCAAAAAGACACGGATCTGCAGGCACTGCACACTGGAAGGGTACATAACGGTAGTAAATCGAAATTCAGCATTTATATCAAATAAAGAATACATATGCAGATTATGTGCTGAAGAAGAAATTAAAAGAGAATTAAAGTATAAAGGACTTAGTTTAAGTGCTTTTAATAATTTTAAAAGAATGCTGGATGAAACTGGTGACCTTGATAAGGTTTTAAGTGTTTTCGATCCTAAATTCAACCCGGTAAAGAATCCAGACTTAACCTTATTTGATAAAATTACAGTCGGTAAAGACAACACTCCCCCTACAGAAATAGATAAAATAAACATCCCTGATGAACTTAAAAAAATACTGAAACTCCACGGCAAATACTTACTGCCAGTACAGTCTCTTGCTTTACAAAATGGACTTCTTAAAGGGGAAAACCTGCTTATTGTATCGGCGACTGCAAGCGGAAAGACTTTAATTGGTGAAATTGCAGGCGTACCAAATGCAATGAAAGGCAAAAAATTCATGTTTTTAACACCACTTGTAGCACTTGCAAACCAGAAATACAGAGATTTTAAGAAGAAATACAGCAAATTAGGGTTAAAAGTTGCGATAAAGGTAGGTATGAGCAGGATAAAAGCAAAAGAAGAGCTCACACTTCCAGATGACGATGTAAAAAATGCAGATATTGTTGTTGGTACTTATGAAGGTCTTGATTTTCTGCTGCGTTCTGGAAAAGCAGGGGATTTTGGGGAGCTCGGTACCGTTGTAATTGATGAAATACATATGCTTGACGATAAAGAACGTGGACCTCGGCTAAATGGACTTATAAAGCGTTTAAAATCCCTTTTTAAAGATATACAGATTATTGGGCTTTCTGCAACAGTTCAAAATCCTCAAGAAATTGCAAATGAATTCTTGATGAAGCTTGTTGAATACGACAGGCGTCCCGTTCCTTTAGAAAGACACCTGATATTTGCAAAGTCAGAATATGAAAAAACAGATATAATGACCAAACTTGCAAGGGCAGAATATAAAAATATCTCCAAAAAAGGATTCCATGGGCAAACCATCATATTTACAAATTCAAGGAGAAAAACACATTCCATTGCAGATTATCTGACAAAGAGGAATATTAAAGCAGCAGCATATCATGCAGGGCTTTCGTATTCAAAAAAGAGTAAGATAGAAAAAGATTTTGCAAATCAAAAGATTTCAACCATTGTAACAACCGCTGCACTTGCTGCAGGTGTGGATTTTCCAGCTTCGCAGGTCATATTTGAGGCACTACTAATGGGAAATAAATGGCTGTCCAATAATGAGTTTTCCCAGATGCTTGGAAGGGCAGGAAGGCCAACTTACCACGATATTGGAAAAGTATACCTGATACCAGAAGTGGGAAGGAAATATGGGGAAGAAACAGAAGATATGCAGGCTGTAAGCTTGCTTGAAAGTGATGTCGATCCTATATATGTGCAGTACGATGAAGACGATGTATTAGAACAATGCTTAGCAGATATATGCTCTGGAAGAGTACATACCTTTGAAGAACTTCAAAATGCCTACAAAAATTTTGATCTTCCCTTAGGTATAGAAGAAGCATATGATGTTATACATGATGCAGGCCTGGTAAAAGAAAAAGACAGTAAATTATCTTCAACAAATTATGGAAAAGCAGTTTCTGTATCTTTTATGGATCTAAAAGCTGCAGAATACATACGAAAAAGTATAAATCCCAAAAATCAGACAAAAAAGAAGAGAAAACATGTAGATCCCTTGGAAATTGCAGTTAAACTCGATCCTTTTGAAAATGCCTACATGTCAAACAGGTTAAACAGAAGATTAGGTAAAGCGCTTAACATCAATTTATCCGCCAGATTATTCGCTGATTCCACGCTGGACATACTTTCTTCTGGAGAAACATTATCAAAACTTGAACCCAGCCTTCAAGACGCTCTGATAAACATGCAAGTTGAATTCATGTCCTGCAAATGTCAGGACAGGCCGTTCTGCAACTGTTTCCAGGAAGAACTCTCCAGGAGAATTTTAAAACAGAGAATGCTCCATAAAGACCCTGTTGATATCAGCAAAAAACTCTTAAAGAAATACCAGATACATTCATATGCCGGAGATATATTTTCATGGCTTGATTCAGTGATAAGAACACTGGAAGCCATAAGAAGAATTGCAAATGCATTTAAAAATCATAAAGTAGCAAATGAGTGTTCGAGACTTATAAAAACTATTGAAAATTAATTTTCAGTAAGTTTAATTCTTTTAGAGTACACCCTAAACTCCATATCCATAATGCTGTGAAAAATCCCGGTTTCTCATTACTACAATTTAACATATTGTAGTTCATGCAAAGGACCAGGACTGAACTATCTTAAAATAAGTTAGTCATTTAACAGTCTTTTAATATCTCCTATTATATCTTCAACAGCAATATCAAGCAGCTGTTTACCTAATTCCATATCTATGCATACTCCCTCTTTTTCAACAGCTCTTGCACCATCGTTTATCCCTTCATTAATATCTCTTGCTTCTTCAAGACCAACCATGCCTACTTCAGGATATTTTTTAAAATCACAGTGTTCCTGTAATTTGGATTCATCGACAATTTTTAAAATATTTCCCATTGAAAGTTCACCTGTTCCTGCATGTGGACCTTCAATTTCCACTATTTTATTATTAAAAACTATTCTAAGTTTTAACTCTTTTTCAATCTCTCCAATATGATCCATTAATGGAACGTTGCCTCCATGACCATTAACCAGAACAACTTTTTTGATATTCAAGTATTTTTTTGCACTGGAGAGTGCAGTAAACAGTTGATCTTCTGCTAATTTTTGGGCATCTATGTGGATACCATGTTTAACGTAATCGTATTCTGTTGCTGCATGCAGTATCCCTAAGAATTTTGCACCGCTTATTAAAGATGCTTGAAGGGCAAGATATGCTGCAATTTTAGAATCAGTATCTATGGGAAGTGCAGCACCATGATTTTCAAGGTGAGACCCAACTGCAAGAACTCCAATTTCATGTACTTCTGGAGATATAACATTCCCTGATGAGTATCTAAGTTCCATAATTATTCACTTTTAAGGTTACATAACCGTTTATAATCTAAATGATCTATATAACTAGATTCCACAATTTGTCGCCAATATAATGGATCGCGCTTACTGCTTTTCCTTCATTTTTTTCCACCATTTCCTGGCCGGAAATAAGTGCTTTTCCTATTGCAAGAGGTTTCCTGTGTGTTTCCTCAATTATAATAACAAAATCTCCTTCCTTTATATCTGGATCAGCGCCGACAATGCCCGGACTCATTACATCTGCACCCTTTGCAACAAATTTGACAGCGCCCATATCCACTACGACATATTTTTTAGTGAGTTCAAGTTCTAGCGCTCCTTTAATTGTTGGAAAAGGGACTTCGTCGATCATCATGATTAACGGCTTGCCGTCAACCAGTATTATATCATAAAGATCACTTTCAAGAATTTCAACTTTACTTTTTGGAGAAATTAATGTGGAATAATCTCCAAGTTCCTTTGTTACTTTCTTTAATTTCTTTTTTTGAAGATAGTATCTTTTCCTGATTTTCAATTTTAAACACCTGATTAAATCTATTTATATCTTGATTTAAAATTATTTATAGTGAATGACGTAACTTTTTAAACTTATAAATTTTAGGTAATTATGTATTATAAATGCAAAACACATAAACAATTATCTTATTAACTAATTTACAAAAACTGTAAGTTTCCATACACAGAAAATCAAAGATTTTGTTGGCATGTAAAAAATCTTCCGATTTCTTACGGTTGCAAAATTTCATTTTGCAAACATCAAAAACAAAGCATTCAAATCTTCGATTCGATGCGTCAAAACAAAGATTTTGACAGTTTTTGATAGCTGATAAATCTTATTGATTTGTCGCCTGCAAAATCTCTCGAAATCTTCGATTTCAGAGCACGAATACTTCGTGTTCGTAAGCTCCGATTTTGCGGTTCAGGAAATTGAAAACTTGCAAATCTGAAAGTTTTTCAAACATCGAAAATCTATGATTTTCGAAAGTTTCCTTCAACGTGCCAAAACTTCGTTTTTGCAGTTGCGAAATGTAAAATTTCGCAAACATCAAAATTGTAAATTTTGACAGTATTTGAAAATTGAAAATCGAAGATTTTCAAACTCGCAAATTTTATTTGCGAGAATTTCAAATTTTCACTACATCAAAACATATAGTTCTGATATTAGTCAAAAATTTGTAGCCATTCGCTATAAATTGCAATGTTTAATTTTTAAACTGAAATGATTTAAATTCTTTAATTTTTAGAATTATCTTCCCTTAGACAATATAATCTAATATATTCTGAAAAATATTTTGAGTGGATTTACAATAACCTTAAAGTTAATAAGTTAGTTATCTTTAAATTTAATCTAAACATTATAATATTAACGATGATTAGATTCATCATGTGATTATAGAAGCCAGTATCTATTTTTAAAATACCATAATTTAAAATTATATAAAATTTAGATTTTGGCATGTGTAACTTCATTAAAATGGTATTCTATTTAAGACTTAAATACAATTAAATACCAAAAAATACATACTAACCATCACTACCATTCCATTTAATGGATATATGGTTTGTTTTAAAAAAATCTATTTCAAAAAATATTGAAGTAAAATGATGGATATTTTGTTGACTTATGACCAAATTCCATGTTATACTTTAAATTTGATGAAGGATACATTTAAATATAAATCACACCAACAATGAAGTTATAGGAAAGGTGATAATTGTGAGTGTACAAAAGAATGTGAATGTTTCAAGACCACTTGACGCGTTAGGTAAATCATTAAACTCCCAAGTATTAATCAAGCTTAAAGGCGGAAGAGAATTTAGAGGAGTTTTAAAAAGTTTTGACATGCACATGAACTTAGTATTAAATGATGCTGAAGAATTAGAAAACGGGGAATCATCCCGAAGATTAGGCGTCGTGCTTATAAGAGGAGACAACATAGTTTATATATCTCCCGGATAAATCTAAAATTTAGATAACAAACTACTTTTGATATCTAATTTTAAAGATCGAATTTTGATAAATATTAACATAATTAAGGAGGATTAATAAATGAAGGGAACGCCATCATTTGGTAAGCGTAACAAAAAAACCCACATAAGATGTAGAAGATGTGGTAAAAATTCCTATCATGCAAGGAAAAAATACTGTGCAGCATGTGGTTTCGGCAGATCCAGTAAAATCAGAAGCTACAACTGGCAGAATAAAAAAATTACAGGATATAGGTTGAAATAGATGGATATTAAAAATCCGATTGATGTACGGATAATTGTAGAAGGTGCATCAGATGTGGAAAGCGTATCTAAAGCTATGAGAAATATAGCTTTAGGGGCTGAATACCACATTACCATATCCTCTATAATTCCTACAACAAGCTCCGTAATAGCAAAAAAAGCTGTAAAAGGAGCAGATATTGTTTTAATTGCAACTGATGTTGATGCTCCAGGACGAGAACTTGCAGAAAAGTTCCAGAAAGTCCTGAAAGACGAAGTTGGACATATAGAACGGATGAAACTTCCGTTCGGCCATGACGTTGAGTATATGGATCCCTACCTTATACAAACTGAGATTAAAAATGCCATAATAAGGTCCGGATTAATTTCTATAGCTAATATTAAATTATTTAGAGAATTACAGGATAAATTAAAAGAATCTGAAAAAACTATTAAAGATTTATCCACAAAAAATAAAGATTTAGAAGCATTAAATAATGAACTTTCCACTGAAACTCAGAAGTTACAGAATTCAAATGATAAATCAAATGAAGAACTGGAAAGTTTAGAGGATAAATACAACTCACTGCAAATTGAATTTAATTCAATAAATCATGAGTACGGTGAAATTCAAAATAAAGAATTATTTGAAGCATTCTCTATCGACGAGTTATGGAAAGAAGTTTTTAATGAAAAGTTAGAAAATAAAGAACAGATTTATTTTATAAGTAATGAATTTAAGCCAGAAAATGTAATAGTCGGCCAGGACCGAATTGTTGCATTATCTAAGAAAGATGCTGTTGAATGGCTTAAAATAATCAGAGTAGTCCTAATTTTTTATGATTCTAAAATCGAAGAACTAAAAGAAGAGTTTGACAAAGGAAAGATTTAATTTGAAGTGTCTAAAAAAGATATGTTAAATCAAACCCTAAATAAATTTATTTTCACTTAAAGAATTATCTAGAGAAAATCAGGAGAATTAAAATTGCGAGATAAATGCGGTATTGTAGGGGCTTATTCTCACAAAAAATCAAATAATATCTCAAGACCTATCTACTATGGTCTTTATGCATTACAACATAGAGGGCAAGAATCAGCAGGTATATCAGTGCACAATGGAGAAAAAATGAGCACATATAGAGGCATGGGACTTGTCTGTGATGTATTTAACAATGGAAATATCGAGGGACTTGAAGGCTATGTCGGAATAGGGCATGTGAGATATTCAACTACAGGTAAATCAAGAATAGAAAATTCACAACCATTTTTCAGCGAGTTTGATATGGGAACCATTGCAGTTGCCCATAATGGAGATATTATCAATTCAATGGAACTGAGAAATGAATTAGAAGAGCAGGGCTACGAATTTAAATCCACCACTGATTCTGAAGTTTTATGCCACCTGCTTATTAAAAAATATCACAAAACTGGAGATATAATAAAAGCTGTTCAAGAAGTCTCTAAACGTTTGATAGGCTCTTATTCGCTGGTTATATTATTTAACAATGATCTGATCGTTGTAAGAGATCCAATTGGAATTAAACCTCTTTCACTAGGAAAAGTCGACGATACAACTCTCGTTGCATCTGAAACAGTTGCCTTTGATGTGGTAGGAGGAGAATACATCCGTTCTGTAAAACCCGGAGAAATACTGCTTATAAACGATGAAATAAAAAGTTTCAAAATGCCAAAAGCAGATTCATGCAAACAAGCTCACTGCATGTTTGAATATGTTTATTTTGCACGTCCAGACAGCATACTTGATGATAGGTATGTCTATGATGTAAGGCTAAAGATTGGGAAAGCACTTGCAAAGGAATTTCCTGCAGAAGCAGATGTTGTAATGCCAGTACCTGACTCAGCAATAACAGCAGCTATAGGATATTCCAGAGACTCAGGATTACCTTATGGTGAAGGACTTATAAAGAACCGTTATATAGGCAGAACTTTTATTATGCCAACTCAGGAAGAACGTGAAACTTCCGTAAGGTTAAAGATGAACCCTGTTAAAACAGAACTGGAAGGTAAAAAAATAGTTCTTATAGACGACAGTATTGTAAGAGGTACAACCTCTAAAGCTCTGGTTAATATATTAAGGGAAGCAGGAGTTAAAGAGATTCATTTAAGAGTAGGATGTCCACCTATAATTTCACCGTGCTATTATGGAATTGCAATGGCAACCAAAAGGGAATTAATAGCATCTGATAAAGAAGTTGAAGAAATAAGAAAAACTCTAGGTGTAGATTCTCTCGGTTATTTAAGTGTAGATGCACTTGTTGATTGTATTGGTATAAAAAGAGATCAGCTCTGTCTTGGATGTCTTACATGTGAATACCCAACAAAATTACCAGATAACATTGAAGAGTATGAAGCAAGGCGCTGTACCTGCTGAATTTATAACTTTTTAATATTTTAACTTAAATTTATTTTACTTTTTATGCATGAACTATTTTTTTAATATTGGAATCTAAAAATAAATTAATGAAAAAATACACTGGTGATTAAAATAGTAGAATTACTTTCACCTGCACGAGATTTCCAGGCACTGAACGCTGCAATTTCAAACGGCGCAGACTCTGTTTATGTCGGCATTGAAGGGTGCAACATGAGGGCAAATGTTAAAAATTTTACAATTCAGGACCTCAAAGAAGCAGTAGAAATGTGCCACGATGCAGATAAAAAGATATACCTCTGCACAAACACCATAATGAGAAATAAAGACATATCTCATTTAAAAGAGATTATACCTGCCATTTATTCTTATGAAGTAGACGCATTAATTATTTCAGATCTTGGTGCGCTTAAAGTTGCACGGGAAAATAACCTGGAAATACATATGAGTATACAGGCCAATGTTTCTAATTTTGAATCCCTTAATTTACTTGAAGAGCTTGGAGTTAAACGTGTTGTCCTTTCAAGGGAGTTATCACTTGAGGAAATTAGGGAAATTAAAGAAAACACTAATCTGGAGATAGAAACGTTTATACACGGGGCTATGTGCGTTGCGGTTTCTGGAAGATGTTTTTTAAGCTCTCATCTTTACGGCAAAAGCGCAAATTGTGGTGAATGCTTACAGCCCTGTAGAAAAGAATGGAAACTTACATCTGAAGATGTAGATGAGTTTAGACTTCTTCAAAATGAGAATGGAAGTCATATCTTAAGTCCCAAAGACCTCTGCACGATAGAACATATTCCCCAACTTGTTGAAGCAGGAATTGATGCATTTAAAATAGAAGGAAGAGCAAGACCTGCAGATTATGTTGCAGCAGTTACCAAAGCTTATAGAGAAGCTATCACCAGCTATGAAAGTGGTTCATGGAAATTTGATGAAAACTGGATTGAAGAACTTAAAAAGGTATTTAACAGAGGTTTCGATACAGGTTTTTACTTTAAAACTCCTTACAAAACCAGCCAGTATAATGAATCTACACATATTAAAAAAGATATTGGTTCAGTTGTCAATTACTACAAAAACGTCTCTGCAGCTGAAATCAGGCTCTGGGATGACCTGAAGGTTGGAGATGAAATCATAATAGAAGGAAAAACAACAGGATCTTTAATTCAAAAGGTTGAATCCATGCAGATTGATGGTCAAGACCTAACAGAAGTTCAGAAAGGTCAAAACGTAGGTATAAAAGTTAATGACAAAGTAAGGCCTAATGATCTGGTTTATAAAAGGATCAAAAGGCAGTAAATTTTAAAATTAAATACTTCAAAAGTGATTTTATATATCCATTTTATCATACATCATTTTAACTCTAAGCTTATTTTACTATACACATTTAAATAAAAATGAGCTTTATTTAATACTTATTTTAAAAATAAATAAAAAGGACATCTAAGTTCTGCATAGTTTCAACTAGATATCCACCAAATAATCTATTTAATTTACAGTATCTTTAATCAGAACTTTCAACGCTTCGCAGCCTGCGGATGTAAGTACGTGCCCATACATAGGCAACTATACCTCCCAAAATGTCCCCTGCAACGATTCCCCACCATACTCCATATTCCCCTAGACCAAAGAATATGGCGAATATGTAGGCAAATATTGCGATAAAAACCAGGTTTCTGAGCAATGTCAGCATGAGGGATGTCATTCCTTTACCGACGCCCTGGAAGGTTGAGCTGGACATCACTCCCGGCGGCATGAAAATGTAGAAGAAACACATCACCTGGAGGAACGCTGCAATTGTAGGTGCCAGAGAAGCACTTTGAGGAGTATACGTAAATATCATAGCAATATAAGGCGCGAATACAAATGTCAGGACACTTGTAGCTGCTGCTATAATAAGCCCCACCTTTATGGAGTACTTATGAGCTATAGAAATGTTTTCATACTTTCTGGCCCCGTATGAAACACCAGCAACTGTAATTACAGATGTCCCCACAGCAATTATAGGCATCGTGGCCATCATCACAACTCTCCAGCCTGCAGAATAAACTGCAACTGCATCAGTTCCAGCAACTACAACCAGCAAACCGTTTACTATACCTGCTAAAATTGACATTATAAGAAACTCAGCACTTGCAGGTAGACCAACGCCTAAAATACTTTTGGCGACTGTTTTATCCGGCATAAAGTCTTTAATTGAAAAGGAAACATAAGTATCCTTTTTTACGAAGAACCAGTAAAGCAGGACAACAGATACAAATCCCATAGATATAACTGTACCCCATGCAGCTCCTGAAATACCCAAACCTGCCCAGTAAATAAGTATAGGGTCAAGGATCATGTTCATAACTGAAGATATTATCATTGCATACATTGTCCTTTTGGCATCTCCCTCTGCACGGAGTACTCCATAGCCTACGCCTGTAAAGAGCATTAAAATGGTTCCTGCAAATGTGACCTGTCCAAACTGTACTGCAAGATCTATTGTATTTCCCGCCCCAAGAAGCAGGAGTATAGGTTTAAGGAATACGATAAGCAGCACAGTTAAAATAATTGAAATGCCTATTGTAATGAACAACGAGTGCAGTGTAGCGTTATTTGCGTATTTTTTGTTATCCGCCCCTATATAACGTGCTATTGCAGATGCTGCACCTGCACCAAGACCGTTGCTGAGACCAACAAGTACTAAATACAACGGCGTTACAAATCCAACTGCTGCTAGAGCATCTCCCCCAAGACCCGCAACCCAAATTGCGTTGACCAGGTTATAAAATGTCATTAGAAGCATTGAAATGATCATAGGACCTGAAAGTTTGATTATTGCCTTTCTTGGGTCTCCAGTTATCAAATTGACTCCTTTTGTCTTATCATCTCCAAGTGGAGAATTTAATGTTGATTGTGATTCATCTGTTTGCATTTATATTTTCACCAAAATTTACTTCTTATTACTAAAGACAAAAAAATTGGGACTTATAATGGAAAAGTACCCCCATATAAGCTTAATTTAATTTTTCTGCCTGTTTTTTCGTTTATTTTAATTTTTATTTTAATTTTTTACGTATATACGTTAAATTACCAGGTATATAACTTTTTTGAATTAAATTTAAATTAAAAATTCTTATTTTAAAAATTTAATCCTTAATAACCCCCATTACATAACCACAAATATGGGCAGTGCACAGGGCATCATGTTAAAATAAAGGAAATAGATTCCTACTAACTTAATAAATACTGAAAAAATATTTTCAGAGTTTAGATCTAATTTAAAAACATTTAAGCAAAATAAATTATTTCGCTTCATCAACTGCATTATCTTGAATTTCTTGAGCTGAAGATTCATGGTTTAAAGACGCTTCTTTAAGGAAGAATGCAATGACCAAACCTGCAAATGCAAGTGCTATCGATACTAAGAAAACATTCTGGATAGATATTGCTAGAGCCTCTTTTTGACCCAGATTTACCACAGCTGAACTTGCCAGAGTTGCATTTACGATATATCCAAATACCGGAATCGCCACTGTTGACCCAACGTTCCTGAAAAACTGCATGGAAGCTGTTACAATTCCAATTTCTCGTAAACTGAAAGAATTCTGAACACTTATTGTAAATACCGTGTACATCATTCCCGAACCTAAACCCAGAATTGTGGAATATGCAAGTAACGCATAAGGAGATGAATTCACGTCCAGTGTAGCCAGAAGTGCAATACCAATTCCAGTAATTACAAACTCTGCAATAGCAAGCTTTTTATATTTGCCAGTCCTTGAAATAATTTGCCCAGCAATATTAGATGCTATTGTAAGGCTTATTAACATAGGTATCATTAAAAACCCTGCATTTGTAGCACTCATCCCTAAAATATTCTGCGCAAATAAAGGGACATATATTATCCCTGCAAATATAAGTGCACTTGCTAAAAAGTTTTCTAGACTGGAAATAGTAAAGATTGAATTATTAAACAGTTTAAGAGGCAGAATAGGCTCGATCGCCCTCTTTTCAGCCCAGATGAATAGCACAAACATCACTGCTGAAAAGATTAATAGTCCCACTATTTCAGACATTGGATAACTATTTAAATCTCTTGCAAGCGTTAATGCCAGGAAAAGCCCAGTTAAAGCCAGAGTAAATGTTATAATTCCGGAATAATCAATTACTTTTTTAACACCGTCTAATTTAAAGTTAGGAAGAGAATACATAAGTATGCTTACAGCAGCTATTCCAACAGGAACATTTACAAAAAATATCCATCTCCATCCAACAGCGTCTGTAATTACTCCGCCAAGTATAGGTCCTAAAACACTTGAGATCCCAAATACCGAGGCGAGTATTCCCATATATTTACCTCTTTCTTTTGGGCTGAAAATTTCCCCAACCAGGATAAATGGGAGGGACAATAATATTCCACCCCCGATTCCTTGAAGGCCCCTAAACAGAATTAATTCAAATATATTGTTAGAAAGACCACACAGTATGGATGTTATAACAAACAGGATAATTCCAAATATTATAATTAACTTTCTGCCGTAAATATCTGATAATTTACCAAAAAGGATTATTGCAATGGTCGAAGACAGCATGTAAGACGTAAACGGCCATACATAATATTCCATCCCCTGCAGGTTGTTTATGACTTTAGGCATTGCAGTACTGATTATAGAATTATCAAGAGCAGCTACAAGGAGCCCTACCATCAAACCTGCCATAATCATGATTATTTTATCTTTACTAAGATCATAGCGAGTTTTATAATGATTCATAAATATCACTTATTGTATTTTTATAAATAACTTCCTTATATTCTCCAAAGACTCGTTAAGAATTTCAATTTCATTTTCATCTAAATTTGAAAGGTTTTCTTTGATGTTTACTTTAACAGAATCCTGGGCATGAATCATGAAGTCCCTGCCCTCTTCGGTTATCTCCACTTTAATTATTCGTCTATCTTCGCTGCTTCGCGACCTCTTTACATTTCCATCTTTAACCAGTTTATCAATTAAAGCTGTCATATTAGGTTTAGATATATAAAGCATTTTGCCAATTTCAGATATTGATAATGAAGATCCTGTATTAATTAATGTTCCTAAAACTTGATAATAGCCCAAAGGCTTATTATAATATTTTAAACGCTTTTCGTGGTTCATTGATGTTTTTATTTTCCTGTAAAACAGGGGATAATAAATCAATATATTATCCACTATCCTTTGAAATTCATTTTCTTGCATATTTCTCACTTGAATTTAGTTTATAGCTGATTTTCATTGTAAATAATGCTTGTTTCATTGAATTTGCACACAAGTCCCTCTCCGAAAAATGTTTGTTCCAGAATCCCACTCACGTTACCTTCCAGAATTTCAGAAACTCCATCTATTAATTCATATAAAACAGCTTTATCGAGGGGAGTTTCACCATGCCCCGGCAATATTCTGTCATACTCCTCTTCAAAGGAACATACATGTACAAGGCTGTCAAAATATGTGCTCAATTGGAGAGACGTATCAAGATGCATCAAAACTGGCGCAGTTTGTACAGAATCACCTGAAAACAGCAGCTCATTTTCCCCGTCCAGTAAACAGATGCTGCCCGGGGTATGTCCCGGAACTGCTATAACTTTCAGGTCCCTTTTACCTAACTCAAACACATCTCCTTCTTTAATTGTTGAAACATTGCCTAGCTCTGCGTTGATCCATTTCTCCTCAGAAAAATCTGCAGAAAGTTGGTCTTTAAAACGGTTTTCAATAAGCTGCCTGCGTGTCTGCTTATTATAAAATGCATTTAACAATCCCTTATCTTCATTTGAAATATAAAGATCGCTGAACTGGAATGCACCGCACACGTGATCAGGATGTCCATGGGTAATTACAACTTTTACTGGCAGTGATGTAATTGATTGGACCAGTTCAGCTAAATTGGCAAGCCCCCAGCATGTATCAATTAAAATAGCTTTCTCTTCACCTTCAACCAAATAACATGCCACCTGTGTTTTGTCATGAATGGCCCATGTTTTGTCTGCAACCTTTTTCACTTTAAACCAATCTTCCATGTTTTCCCCCATTTAGTTAATTTTTATAATAGTTATATTTTTAGAACTATTATAATAATATAATTATTAATATTTAAATGCTTCGAAATTCCAGGGCTTTTAAAAAGCTATCAAACTAAAACTTACCAAACTAAAAGTTTCATAAACACGATGTTTGAAAACTTGGAGAAAACAGGTAAATTCGTTTAAAATAAGAAATTTATACAAATAGCAACTTAAACGTGCAAAAAATTCATTTAAAAAGAAAAACAAAATAATTTCCTCTTATTTAAAATTAACAGGAAATATTTAGTTTAATAAAATTTTTTTTATTACATAGCACTTGCATTTTTAACTCCCAGAAATTTCCTGAATATCTGGGAAAGCGCAAACGAACACAGGAAGTACCATCCAAACCATGAAACTGCAAATGGTCCAAGTGGTACATGGACATAACTTAGCGGAATTGCATGCCATAGCGGAACTAAAAGCACATAATAAGCAAATGAAGGTAAGTTAACCGCAACCTGGTTCAATAACAGTGATTGGAACATCCAGTAATATATAACAAGTATTGGAACCCATGTCACTATCATTGGTTTAAATGACATGAACATCATCTCTTTTTGAAGACCCATGAACTCCATCTGCTTTTTTTGCATTTTCGCCAGTGCTTCTGGATCATTTGAATTTCTTGCCGCCACCATCTCCTGATTAAATTCTTTCATTTCTTTTTGAAGAAATGCAAGCCTGTCCTGATTTACGAGAAGCTTGGTTGCAACAGTGGTTATTAATGCAACCACGGCAGCTATTAAAAATATAGTCAATATCGGACCAAATGTATTAACAATTGGATTAAATACTGGATTTAATGCGTTGAAAACTGATTCAAATACCATCTAATTTCCTCGTTGTTTTAAGTTAGTCTATATAAAATTCTAAAGTTTATTTTTAAATTTAAATTCTAATAATGCATTACTTTTCAAAAATAGAATACATTTTATAGTTATTACTTTTAATTCGCCATATTTATACAGTTTAGTAAATAAACTATTTTACAATTTTCCACAATCTGAAAAATATTCATGTAACTAATTAAATGTTATAGTATATAAAGTCAGTGAACTTCATATACTCATTTTTAGTCCGTTCATGCACATGAATTAATGTTAAATTGTAATCTTTATGAGGGTATAACATGTAGTTCAAGATATTCACATGAAAATATCACATTACCTGCACATGGATATAGACATTATAAAAAATAAAATGGTTTATGAGGGTATTAACATGTAGTTCAAGATATTCACATGAAAACATTACATTACCTGCACATGGATATAGACATTATAAAAAATAAAATAGTCTTTTAATATATAAATGTAAAAATTTTCTAAGGGACCTAAAATTTATTATTATACTCAACTTCTTTAAAAACAATTCTAAATAATGTCCCATTATCTCTTTCAAGCTCCACTGTACCTCTTAATTGACTTGTTAAACTAATTACAAGTTGCATACCTAATGAATCGGTATGGCGAAAGTCTAAATTATCTGGAAAACCTATACCATTATCATAAACAGACATGGTGTAAATTTCATTTTCTTTAGTGATATTTACAGCTATTTTATCTCTTTCATCCAATGATTGGATGTTATCACGAGTTCTACTTGCCAGAAATCCATGTTTTATTGAATTTGTTACCAGTTCATTAACAATAAGTCCACACGGAATCGCTGTATTAATATCTAACAAAACATCACGGATACTTATATCAGGCTCTATGTTATCAACACCGTAGGAATGGAACAGGTCCATTACTAAACTTTTTACATAGTCCCCAAAGTCAATCCTTGCCAGATCTTCTGATTGGTAAAGTTTTTCGTGTATTATAGCCATAGATTTTACGCGGTTCTGGCTTTCCTTATAAATATCAAGCATTTCCTCATCGTTAATATAACGAGATTGGAGGTTTAGAAGGCTGCTTATTATCTGTAAATTATTTTTAACCCGGTGGTGAATTTCTTTTAAAAGTATTTCCTTCTCTTCAAGAGATTTTTTAAGCTTATTTTCTATTCGTTCACGTTCATCCATTTCTGCACGTAACTCATCATTAACTCGAGATAATGCTTTTGTTCTTTCTAAAACTTGCTGCTCTAGCTCAAAATGTGCCTTTTTCAGGGCATTCTGGGCTTTTTCACGTTCAATTTTTTCATGGCACTCCTTTAATGCCCTTTGCATGGCAGGTACTAATTTAGAAAGGTTATTTTTGAATATATAGTCTGTAGCCCCTTCTTTAAGCGCATTTACTGCAAACTCTTCACCTATTTTACCACTTACAAATAAAAAAGGAGTGTACGGGCATTCTGAATTTGCAATTTTTAAGGCCGAAAGACCGTCGAACTTAGGAAGGGAATGATCAGCCAGGATCAGATCAGGCTTTAGCACCTCAAGTTCACTTATAAAACTTTCTTTAGTTTCCACTCGCTTTGATAAAAATTTTATTCCTTCACGACGCAGCTCATACTCTATTAATTCTGCATCAAAGGCAACGTCCTCCAGGATCAGGATTTTAAGTTCTTCTTTCATGTTACTCTCTCTTATTCTGGTGGATTATTAAGTAACATCCAGTACAATCCAAGTGTTGAAACAGCTTCTGTAAATGCATCAAATTCAACGGGTTTACTAACGTAACTATTTACTCCAAGTTCATAACTTTCTACTATATCTCTATCTTCTTTAGAAGAAGTAAGGACAACTACAGGGATCATTTTAGTTCTTTCATCCGCTTTAATAGTCTGAAGAACTTCTAAACCATCTACTTTAGGCATTCTCAAGTCAAGTAATATCAATCTTGGAAGCCCTTTTTCTATATCCCTTTCAGAATATTCACCCTCACCAAATATAAAATCCAAAGCTTCAGCACCGTCTTTAGCCCACACTAACTTATTGGCAAGATTATTCCTTTTTAATGCTCTAATTGTAAGTTCAGCATCCGTTTCGTTATCCTCTACAAGAAGGATTTCAACTTCATTTAAATTCATTTAATATCTCCTTAACCAATTAACTTTAAATTATTCCATTTTATCAGGCAGCCGTCGAAAATGCACCGCATTTTCGGGCATCCAAAGTCTACGACTTTGGAAGCGTGAAATAAATAGTTGCTCCATTATCGATTTTTCCTTCTCCCCAGACACGTCCTCCATGTCTACGGATAATGCGCTGAACAATAGAAAGTCCTACACCAGTACCTTCAAATTCATCAACGCCGTGTAATCTCTGGAACAGACCAAACAGCTTATTTACATATTTCATATCAAAGCCGGCCCCGTTATCTCTAACATAATAAATGTTTTCATCTTTTCCTACTTTTGCACCCACTTCAATAACCGCTTTTTCCCTAATTCTTGTAAACTTAATAGAGTTAGAAATAAGATTAGTAAGAACCTGAGTAATTAGCGTCCTATCGCCATAAGCCTGCGGAAGAGATTTAATTTCTAGTTGAACATCTCTATTCTCCATCGAAGGTTTCAATTCTTTGAATATATTTTCTACAAGTGATTCCATGTCTATAGGAGATATTCTCATTTCTTGGCGGCTTGCACGGGATAAAAGAAGAATATCATCAATTAATTGGCCCATTTTCTGGGTATTTTCCCTGACAACGTTTAAAAGTCTTTTACCCTCATCATCAAGTTTGTCCTCATAGTCCTCAATTACAATACGGGAAAAACCATCTATTGCTCTAAGAGGAACTCTTAAATCATGTGAAACAGAATATGCAAATGCTTCTAATTCTTTATTAGCATCTTCAAGTTTTTCACTCTCTTTTTTTAAATTTTCATTCATTTCATTGAGAATTCTAACTTTCTCAATTCGCTCCCCTAAAAACGCTATTACAATAGCTATAAACATGATCATAACTAGCTGATAATAGCTATCAGAAAATGAAGCTCCAAAACGCTGGTAAAAAAGCTGAATAAATATTAATATAGCTGCTAAAAATATCGGTGCAAACCATGTCCTTTTTCTTCGCCATATGGATTTTGAAATAACTGGCATTGTATCTCCCTTATTTAATATAACTTCAAAAAAAGTATATTCCATTACGTATTATTAAATATATGCCTTGATAAGCAAAAAAAGATTAAAAGTAAGCAAGTAATACAAAAAAATAAATTTTTCAGCATTCATAAAAAATTATAAATCCAATTTCTATTAGCAAACTACTAAAAAACCATTTTTAGCCCATTATGCTTTCAATTTAACATCAGTACCTGCTACTTCATCCAAATATCTTAACTTTGAGTTTCCAGCTATATAATCTACTATAATATCCAAAATTAACGGAATTCCCAAAATTTTAGATATATTTCTTATAAAAGCTTTCTGGTAATTCATTTCACCATCATCTACAACAACTTCAATTTTCATCACACTTTTACCTGGTGTTGTACCTAATTTTCCTTCAAAGTACGTGAAATAAACCATAACAATCACTGCAGTTACAATAAGCCAGTAATTCAAAATTCCAAATGCATTTGTTACAGCAAGTAAAGGATATACAATACCACTAAAGACCCACGTAATAAGTATTACAATTAAAAAATCTATTATTAAAGCTGCAAAACGTTTGCCCCATAAATCCTGCATTCTGTTACCCCTCTTATCTTATAATATTAATCCATCTATTCTTTAGCTATAAATAATTTCCTCAAAAATCTGAGCACTAAAATCAGGTTCAAATTTTAAAAAAATAAGTTTAGCAGACCCTTGGTACAGGATCAGCTATTGGGGCTTCGAGAATTCTTTTTCCACCAAGTGAAGTCTCAATAATTACATGCTTATCATCTGTAACTTCACCAATAATCTGGGCATCTTTACCATATTTGGTACTTCTTATAGCTTCAAGAATTTCTTCAGCTTTATCAGCTTCAACACCCATTACTACCTTACCTTCATTTGCAACTTCATACGGGTCAATTCCAAGCATCTCAGATGCTGCTATAACCTGTTCTTTAACTGGAATTTTATCCTCATAAACCATCATTCCAACACCAGATTTGGATGCAAGTTCATTTAAAGCATTTGCAATTCCTCCTCTTGTTGGATCTTTCATTGCATTTACTCCACCAATTTCCAAAGCTTTTTCAATCATTTCCCAAACTGGTGCAACATCTGACTTTAAATCAGTTTCAAATCCAAACCCTTCACGGTAAGACATGAGCGCAATACCATGATCTCCAACACTTCCAGTTAATATAATTTTATTTCCAACTTCAAGGGAAGCATCACTTGTAATTTCACCTTTTTTAGCTATTCCAATCCCTGTTGTAGAAATAACTATTTTATCAAGTTTATCTTTCTCCATGACCTTTGTATCTCCAGTTACAAGTGCCACACCAGCTTCAGTACAGGCTTCACCCATTGACTTTATGATCTTTTCGAATTCTTCACTTGTAAATCCTTCACTTATGACCATTGCATTTGCAATCGCAAGAGGTTTTGCTCCCATTACAGATACATCATTTACAGTTCCTGTAATCGATAATTTTCCAATATCTCCTCCAGGGAAAAAGATTGGATCAACAGTGTGGCTATCTGTACTGATCACGATTTCATACTCGCCAAAGGGAATTGTAGCGCCATCATCAAGCTCTCCAAGTCCTATTCCGCCATTGACATTCTTGTTTTTAATGTTACTCAGTATAATATCTGATATTAGGCCCTGCATTATTTCTCCGCCAGCGCCGTGTGCCATGCTAATTTTCATAAGTTCACCCTTTGTTTTTGTTTATTATGTATTCCTGTTTTAGCTTAATCTTAAATCAAGTCCTTTTTAGGATTTTAATGAACAAATTAAAATCCATTACTAATAAATAGCATACTAAAATATATATGGCTTGTTATTATCCTACTGTTTAAAGAATTATTTTTTTTACTTAATGTGAGTTGAACTTTCAATATTTAAATATATTTCCTGAATATGTTCTAATGTAATCAAATGATTTAATTGTTACAAAAAGAAATGAATCATTTATTTTTTTTAAGGATAAACACCTAAAATGAAATAAAAATACTCTTTTTAGTCTAATTTACAAATTCATAAGAAGTTATCCTATAGATTTTGTGCAGAGTTCCTGTATTTGAACTGGAATATTTTTCAAAAGGTATATGATTTCCGTTAACCATTTATAACATAAAACATAACTATTTTAATCAACAAAATCTTATTTAGTATTTAAAGATGTATAGAAACATATTTAAATATATTCAGAGAAATATCTTGAAGTAGTTAATTTAAGGGATAGCTATAAATAAAGCGTCCTAGAATTAATATAATATACAACTATTCTAAAATAGTGCTTTTTTGAGAATGAAATATTCTTTAAACTGAATAAATTCTATTTAAATATATTCTCAAGTAACAAAATCAACCATAATTAATAAATGAGGTGAATATAATGGCAATTTGGCAAGGAGAATCATTAAGAACCCCAAGTGGAGCACGTGCTAAGCTTAACAAAAACAAAAGGAAATCTGAACTTGGAAAAGAAGCTGCAGAAACCAAAATAGGAGACAGAAAAGTCAAAAAAATCAGAACTAAAGGTGGAAACGAAAAAATCAGGCTCACAAACGAAAACAAAATCAACGTAGTGAACCCTGAAACAAACAAAGTAGAAGTTGCAGAAATATTAAACGTTGTCGAAAACAGCGCAAACACTCACTTTGTACGTAGGAACATTATAACAAAAGGTGCAGTAATTGAAACCAGTGCAGGAAAAGTCAAAGTTACCTCAAGACCTGGTCAGCACGGTGTTATAAACGGCGTATTAATTGAATAATTCAATTAATACCATCTATTTACACTCGAAAATCTGTCAAAATCCCTCAAAAATCATAGATTTTTGGGGCACGAAAAACGAAGTTTTTCGTTAGTTTCAATTTTGACGCATGCAAAAACGTAGTTTTTGCAGTTCAGGAAATCTAAGATTTCCTTCAAGAACAAAAATCGAAGATTTTTATTTGCTTTGATTTTCGGTTGCCCCAAACGCATAGCGTTTGAGGTTCTAATATAATTTGGTGTACCTATTGAACGAAGAAATTTTAGATAATGCTCAAAAGTTCCTTCAATCTGTAAACAAGGATTTACCAGAAGGAATGGAACTTGAATATGAAGGATTTTTCAAAAGAGGCTTTTTTGTCACTAAAAAAAGATACGCTCTTATTGAAGAAGACAATACCATAATTGTAAAAGGTTTAGAACTTGTAAGAAGAGATTGGGCACCAATAACTAAAAAAACCCAGCAAAAAGTTCTCGGTGCTATTTTAGAGGAAGCGTCACCTAAAAAAGCAGCGGAAATTATTAAAAGCGTTATTGAAGATATTAAAAAGGGAAATGTTGAATTAGAAGATTTAGTGATCCATACACAGCTTACTAAAGGTCCCTATGAATATACTCAAATGGCTCCTCATGTTTTAGCCGCGAGAAAATCCATAAAGAAAGGAAGAGATGTGGGCAGAGGTTCCATTATAAGATATGTTGTAGTAAAGGGAAGGGAACCTATAAGCAAACGAGCTGAACCTATAGAAGATGTGGATGTTTCAAAATATGATCCCAACTATTATATAGAAAATCAAGTGCTTCCAGCCGTTGGAAGAATAATAGAAGCTCTTGGATACTCTGAAGAAGAGATACTGCATAAAGAGAAGCAAAGCAGCCTCGACGCATTTTTCTAAGTTTATTTTTAATAAAAAGTTATAACTCCTTTTTAAATTTAAAAATTATATATTTTAATATATGTTACTGGATTTTAAGAGAATTTAATGAATATAAATAGATTTAAAAGTTTAAAATTAAATTTATTTCATTTTTCCTTAAGTATATATTAGTTGTAATTACAACTATATTCATTGTAGTTATGCAGGTGTTTAATAATGATAAAAGCAGTTTTTTTTGATATTGATGATACTTTATATGATACCTCTGGTTTTGCAAAGCTTGCAAGGAGAGCTGCACTTAACGTAATGGTAGATGCAGGCTTACCTCTTTCAACTGACGAAGCATATAAGGTTTTAAGGGAAATTATTGATGAATACGGCTCAAACTATGATAAACATTTCAATGTATTAACAAAAAGAATTTTTGGAGAAGAAAAACCGCTTCTTATTGCACTTGGAATGATTACTTATCACAATGTTAAATTTGCACTTTTAAGGCTGTTTCCACAGACAACATCCACTTTAATTTACCTGAAGAAGCAAGGTTATGATTTAGGAGTAATATCAAACGGAATTACCATTAAACAGTGGGAAAAATTGATAAGACTTGATTTACATCACTTTTTTGATCATGTCATAACCTCTGAAGAAGCAGGTGCAGAAAAGCCAGATAAACATATTTTTGAATGTGCACTTGAAAAAATGGGATGTGACGCGGGAAAATGTGTCATGATTGGTAACAAGTTCAGTGAAGACATATTAGGTGCTGTAAATGTTGGAATGTCTGCAATACTTGTTAATTCTGAATTAAAAGAGTCTGAAAAGGAATACATTAAAGAAAAGGGCATAAAAATAGATGTAATATCCCATATAGGCGAACTTAAAGATATTCTCTAATTATTAAAAATCAGGAAAATAAGAACGCGCTAAAATGCACATTAAATACTTTAAAAGTTTATAAAATAGTGACAATAATATACAAGTAATTTTTCAGTTATTTTTTCAAGGTGATTCAATGAATTATTATCATGATGATTTAATGGAACAGATATTTGAGATTCTTAAACAACCAAAATGTATTGAAGACCTTAAACTCTCAGAAGGCTTTGTTAAAAATTTAATTTTAAAAATCATATCAAGTTATGGAACTATTAAAACCAGCAGAATGAATGAAATAACCGGAATTCACTGGGACATTTTAGAAAAAAATCTCAGAGATCTGGAAGAAGATGGATTCTGTGCACCTACAGGTGGTGGATTTCTCTTTTCAAGCGTTGAGTATACTGTGACAAAAAAAGGACATGAAAAAGCCAGAAGGGCGCTAGAAGAAAACCCATACATAGGTATGGCACCTGTTTCATACGATGATTATTACAGTATGATGGAGGCTCAATTAAAAGGGCGCCATCCAATAATAATACCTGAAGAAGTCATTGAAGAAACTTTTGCAGATGTTGTAGGTGTAGAACATGCAAAAAGGGTACTGTTAGAATCCTGTACCATCGGCAAAGGTATTTTTGTCTACGGACCTCCAGGAACAGGAAAAACATTTACAGTAAGTAAAATGTCAGACCTTCTCCCCCCACTTGTGGTTCCAAAGTTCATAGAATTTGGTGGAGCAGTAGTCCAATTTTATGACCCAGATTTCCATAAAGCAACCCCCGAACAGCCAGAAGATCCGAGATGGGTCAAAATTCGCGCCCCATTCGTACTTACAGGGGCTGAACTTAGCTTAAACAAACTTGAAACCAACTACAATCCAGATAAAGGTGTCTATGAAACTTCACCAATAATAAAAGCAAATGGAGGAGTACTTCTAATAGACGACCTTGGAAGGCAGCGTGATGACCACGAACTCATTTTAAACAGGCTTATCGTGCCTATGGAAAATAAAAAAGATGTTATTTACGTAAGAGGAGTTCCAGTAGTCGTACACAGTCATTTCATACCTGCTTTTTCCACCAACCTTGATATAAGCATAATGGATGAAGCTCACTTAAGAAGGGCCCCCCTACACATTTTACTTTCAAATCCCCCTCTTGATGAGTTAGCCAAAGTTTTCAGGAAGAATCTAAATGATTTAGAAGAAACATGCAGTGAAGAAGCTGTAGAAAGGTTTCTAAAAGTTTACACTCCTATTTCTGAAGGTGGAGAAGGTTTAATGCCAAGTTTCGCTCATGCAAGAGATTTAGCTCAAATTGCACAATCAGTTCGTATAAACCGGAAAAAAGAGAGCATAGATCTAGATATTATGGAAGAAACACTCGGAAAACATATTCTTATTTACCTTCAAAGAATAAATATAGATGTTGCAGATATTGAGAAAAAAGTACGGTCATATCGTGTGAAAACAAATGATTTAGAAGCTGCAGCTAATGCCCTTGCTGACTATGGTGCATATACAATATCACAGGAAGCAGATGCTCTCCTTTTGGATGTAGAAGAAACTATAACACCCGTACAACTTGCAGATTATCTGCAAAAGAAAAATATTAATGTAGAAAGGGTTGATTTAATTACAGAGTCTGTAAGAGAACTGAGAAAAGCGCTTTTACAAAGCTAAACCTTTTCTCATTTATTGAAATCAAAACTTATTTTTATTAATTTAAACTTACTAGATACTACTAGATTAATTTCTAAACTCAACAAATAGTAGAATACTGTTTACAAATTAATTTATAGAATTCATAAAGCCAGATAATGCTTTAAAGCTTGAACCATACCATAATAACTAAAAAAATAAGGGTTTAAAGGAATGGACATACAGACAATAGGGCTAATTGCAAGCATTATTACCATAATAATGTTTATAAGCCCAGTTGACCAGATTAGAGATATTATAAAAGATAAAACATCCCATGGAGTTTCTCCAATCATATATGGAATGATGATAATAAACGGCATATGCTGGGTTACTTATGGCTTTGGAATAAACAATTCATTTATCATAGTTCCAAACGCAGTAGGAGCTGTTCTAGGAGCTGCAACACTATTTATAATATATAAATACCGATCTCATAAAGAATAACAAATTTAATCTCCAATAGTACCTGAAAAGTTGTTTTACATTTATTATTAATTAAAACTGGTTTTTTAAATATAAATCCCTTAAAAAAATGGATTTAATTCTAGTGTTAAAAAAAGCATTTAAAAAGCTATTTTACATTTATTACTAATTAAAATTAATTTTTAAATTTTGTAACTACCTAAAAATAATAGAATAACTGGAAAAAGTCAAAACTTAATCCAGTATAACTGGTAAATCTCTTAACCAGCCGATATCACTCTTATAAAGCATTCTTATATCTTTAATGCCAAGCCTTAACATTGCAAGCCTTTCGATCCCGATACCAAATGCTGCAACAGGTGTTTCAACTCCCAGAGGTTCTAAAACTTCTGGACGGAACATTCCCGATCCTCCCAGTTCTATCCATGTCTTTTTATCTGGAAGGTAAATCTCAGACTCAACCGATAGATATGTGTAAGGAAAATATGCAGGCCTGAACCTGGCTTTAAATCCTAATTTACGGTAAAATTCCTTTAAATAACCAAGTAAGTTTTTAAAGGTAAGATCTTCTGCAGCTACAATTCCTTCAACCTGGTGAAACTCAGGAAGGTGTTTATAGGTTATAGTTTCTCTTCTAAAGACCCTTCCAACTGAAAACATCTTGAGAGGGGGTTCGTGTTCTGCTAAATATCTTGTAGATAAACATGTTGTGTGGGTCCTGAGCACTGACTGTTTTGCGACATCAACATCCCATGAATAGCCCCATCCTTCAGAACCTGTCATTCCACCATTTTCATGGGCCCTGCGAACATTTTCTACAAGTTCATTTGAGGGGAGATTTACAGTTCTCGGCTCTTTGATATAAAAAGTGTCCTGCATTTCACGTGCTGCGTGATCTTGAGGCTGGAACAGGCAGTCAAAGTTCCAAAATGCTGATTCTAAAATTGAACCCTTGGATTCTGTAAATCCCATTTTAAGGAATATTTGCCTTATATCTTCAATTGTTCTCTGTAGAGGATGCATCTTTCCAGGGAAAAATTCAGGATATTCTGCGTGGACATCGTAACCTCTAAATTTCAGGTTTTTCCATGACCCTGTTTTTAACTGCTCATGGGTTAACTGGGTTGCCTCTTCCCTGATTTCTATTCCTATAGCAAGGAGTTCCTTTCCTTTTTCTGTTACTTTTAAGTTGTACTTGGGCTCTTTTTTTACATGAATTATCCCTTTTCTTTTCCTTAAAAGGTCAAACCCTTCTTTAATCAACTGAGTAGGGTTGAAAAGGAGCATTTTGTTTGCATCTAAAAGTTTATCCAGCAGCATTTCATCGGTATATTCCTTAGATACTGCTTCTTTTCCTTCTTCAGTTATTTTCACAGTTCCTTTGTCAATTACGGCCCATTTCTTTTTACGCAGCCATCCTATAGCCACTTTAACTTCAGAAGAATCTAAATCAGCCTTACTGCCTATATCCTTCATAGGAATAGACCCTTCCTCATTTAAGACCCTCAGTATTTTTCTCTCAGGTAAACCTTCTTCAGCGTATTCTTTTCCAGTGTCGCTTAAACTGATTATTTCATCAACATCTTTCTGTACTTCTATAAGCCCTTTAGATTCTAAAGAACCAGCTGCACTCATCACAGATTTAATATTTAAATCTTGAGTTTCAGCTATCTTTTCAGGTGCAGATTCATAATCTAATGATTCTAATCCCTTTAAAACCTTTTTTTCATATATATGTAATTCATCAATGATATTTTGAAGCATTCTACTTACTCCCTATAGTAATCAGCTACCTTCTGGTAGTATAACCTTCCACTTAATTTTTATGTTAAATGTGTTGAGCTTTTTCTAACAAACTAAAAACACAAATTTGTTAGTCCGCTGCCTCTTGAGGTACTATAATCTTTACCACTTAATTTATGGATTAAGAATGTTAAACATTTTCCAAAACGTTACATGAAAACAATAATTTATTATTCCGCTACTTCTTGAGTAATATAATCGTTACCATTTAATTTATGGATTAAATGTGTTAAATATTTTCTAAAACTTTAAATAAAAAAATGATGATTTGTTAAAATCCAAATTCATCCAGATATGCAACCATTATAGAAGCAGCGGTTATATCTGCAGTAGTTCCAGGATTAAGCTTATTTCTCATAAGCTGCTTATCTAATTCCCGGAGTAAAAGTTCCCCTTGAGGATTCAATATTCCCCCGCTTTGAAGTACTGAATCTGCATCTGCAGATACTAATTTTGCCATATCATCACCGTATTTTCTTGAAATTAAGGTATCTGGTTTTTTGGACAAAATAGTAAGGAATGTCTGAACTGTTGCTTTATTTATCCCATACTCCATTTTAGTGGTTCTAAATGTAGGAAAACCAATTCCAAATGTCACAGGCATCCTATTTGTAAGTTCATAGGATAATAAGTCCCATTTAGATGACATTTGAAGCACCTTGTACATGCTTATATCTTCATCTATAATTTTATCGCGCGCTTCTGCATCTGCAACATCCAGTTCTTCCTGTTCGCCCATTCCACCGGCATCTGCAAGATTTATGGCATCATATAAATTTATAGCATCTTGAGAAGTTGTTGCTTCCATTATTCTTCCCACATTTTTTCTTAAATCATTTAAATCATTACTCATCCCTGCAGATGCAGATAATGGAGTTAAAAGTAGAACTATTCCCAAATTGGTATTGTTCCCAATCCAGCGATCAGTTTCAATTACAGCTTCCTTTATAATTTTCCCCAATTTAATTTTATGTAAAGAATCATCATTCTGATATCTATTTCCAATTTCAGCGGCCTTTTTCATTAAACTCCCAATAACTACACCGCTTATCAGGAAATCTTCAAAGACCATGTCATCAAAGTCCTGTGTACGGTGGACATTTCCTGGTTTTGGGTGGCCGCTGACTTCAAGAACTGATGCAATCTGTGCTATTTTTCCGATTAACTCTGAATCCATGTTAACTCCTCAATTATCTTTGTTTATTATTCTGTTTTTTTATATTTTACCCTTTAAAAAGTCAGGTGCAAAATGAGAAATGATAAGATCTGCCCCTGCACGTTTAATAGATAGTAATGATTCATATATAATCTCTTCAGTAATATATCCTGCTTCCATACCTGCTTTAATCATTGAATATTCACCGCTTACCTGGTAAGCAGCAGTCGGCATTTTAAACTCTTCTTTAATGGTTTTTATTACATCAAGATAAGCTATAGCTGGTTTAACCATTAATATATCTGCACCTTCAACCATATCAAGTTCTGCTTCCCTTAAAGCCTCATCAATGTTTGCAGGGTTCATTTGATAGGTTTTTCTATCACCAAAAGATGGTGCAGAACTTACAGCTTCCCTAAACGGCGCATAAAATGCAGAAGCATATTTTGCAGCGTAAGACATTATAAGTGCATCATCATAGCCGTTTGCATCAAGAGTCTCCCTTATAGCATCGACCCTGCCGTCCATCATATCAGAAGGGGCCACCATGTCAGCACCTGCTTCAGCATGACTTAAAGCAATTTTAGATAAATACTCCAGGGTCTCATCATTTACTATTTCATCCTTCAGGATTATTCCACAGTGCCCATGGGAAGTGTACTGGCACATGCATACATCAGTTATAACTATTAAATCTGTCTCTTCCTTTAACCTGCGGACCGCCCTTTGAACAATTCCATCTTTCTCGTAAGCTGATGACCCTTTATCATCCTTTTTTTCAGGTATTCCAAAGATAAGAACTGATGATAAACCCAATTCTTCCAGTTTTTTTGCCTCTTCAATACCTGCATCCAGTGAATATCTGTACTGGCCAGGCATGGTGTCAATGTGCTCTTTTTCGTTATCTTTTAAATCTTCTTTAAAATACATTGGATAAATAAAATCTTCAGGGTTCAGTTTTGTCTCACTTAAAATATTCCTTATCTGAGGTGTTTTTCTCAGTCTTCGCATTCTTGTAATTGGAAATTGCATTTTAATCACTGTTATCATAAATTATAGTGAATAACTATATTTATTAAATCATTTAATTTTCAAAATAGATTTATATACTTTAAATGTCCATTAAGTGATTAATTCGGCTTAAATTTATCAGTCAAATAAGTTAGATTATCCACTACTTAAAAATATTTATTAGTTTCTATTATTTATGAATATGCAATATGGAATATAAATAAGATATAATAATTCTATATAACGGGTTCTTTAAAAATTGAGTAAATCCATACAACTAAATTACCCCAAATCAATAAAGTAAGTTACAAATAATTTTAACATTACTTAAATAATATGTTTTAAACGAAAATCAAGTGAAAAGAGTTTAAAAGCTAAACGGTTTTATAATGGGCGAAAATAACGAATTAAAATCAGTTAAAAATGCCGTGGGCACCAAAGACGGCAGATCCATACATGGAATGTTCGAATTTTTAACTGAGCTAGGCAAGGCTTTAATAGCAGCAGGGATTTCAGTAACAGCAGTGCAGTCAATTTTAGAGGATATTACAGAAGCATACAATGTTAAAGCCGAAATAATTGTTTTTCCTACCCTTTTAATTATAAAATTAGGTGATGAAGAATCAGCCCCCATAACTGCAGCTAATCAATTACCTGGTTCATTACCATTGCACCAGGTTTCAGAACTTTATGAACTGATATACAAGGCTGAAAAAGCCGAAATATCTCCACTTGAAGGGAAAAAACGTATTCGAGAGATACTTTCGCAAAAACACCGTTTTGGCCCAGCAGGCGTATTTATAGGTTATATTTTATTTGCCATAGGCTTAGGACTGCTTTTACAGCCTACACCACAGCAGTTAATTGCATCTGGAGGTGCGGGGGCAATTGTTGGGCTGCTGCTAATTTTAGGCAAAAATCGACCGCGTTTAGGGCTTATATTACCAGTAGTTGCTGCGCTGCTTGTTTCAATTTTTATATTCTGGGGAATTAAGCAGGGATTAATAGTAGGATCTATTGCAGTGCTGATTCCTGCCCTGGCCTATTTTTTACCGGGAGCCACATTTACAACAGGGATGTTTGAACTCGCATCAGGAAATATAATCTCCGGCTCAAGCAGAGTTATTTATGGAGTAGCAGTTCTATTCCTGCTTCTTTTTGGAGTTTTAATGGGAATGCAGATAATAGGCTTGCCTCAAGAAGAAGTTATAGCCACCGTCCCATTCAACATATGTCAGGGGTGGATATCATTCTTTGGAGTCCTGATTTTTGCCGTTGGAATGTACTTTTTCATGTCCATACGTAATAGAGACCTGCCGTGGATACTGCTGGTCCTATACATAGCTTTCTTTGGACAGCAGTTTGGAAACTATTTTATTGGCGGATTTTCAGGGGCTTTCTTAGGTTCACTTCTTATGACAATCAGCGGAACTCTTATAGGGCGCTCACCAATTAGAACTCCCAGCTTTGTATCGATACTGCCTGCTTTCTGGATTTTAGTGCCGGGTTCCATAGGTTTTATCAGTATAGCATCACTTGTAGGTCAAAATTACTTTTCGGCCGTTAACAACCTTACAGCAGTTGTAATGACCGTTGTTGCTATTTCACTGGGGTTACTGGTAGGGGCAGCCATTGTTGAGCCTTTAAAATTAGGGAAAATTAAACCTAAATCACTGTAATCATGTTGTGTTAACAACTTACTTACCGATAAATAGTTTTGATTCCAGTTATAAAATCTAATATAAACATATAAAAATAATTCCCTTTTAAGTGATTATATGGACATAAATACCAAAAGAATTAATGATATCCTGCAAATCTCTGTTAAAGGAAGGTTAGATGCATTTGGGGCGTTAGAATTAGATGATGCATTTAATAACGTCATTAAAAAGAACGATATCCATATACTTATTGATATGAAGGATGTCCATTATTTAAGCAGTGCTGGTATCAGAGTCCTTCTTCAGGTAAATAAAAAGCTCCAAAAAAGAGGTGGAGATCTCCATTTATGCCATGTAAATCAATACCCCTCAGAAGTACTGGAAATGACAGGGTTAGATAATGTATTTTTAATACATTCTGGAAAAGAAAACGCCGTATCACGCATTACTCAAGAAATGGATAAAACAGCAGAAATAAATTGGAACGATGCACCATCTTATACTCAAAATAATATTGAACTAACCGTTTATAAATCATCACAGAAATCTGCCATTTTGAAGGCTGTTGGAGACATATCTAAGGTTTTGTTTGCCCAATTAGAGCAGAAAGATATTTATTCTAGAAAATTCTCAGAAACTGAATATTCCATCGGTCTTGGTGCGTTAGGAGATGACATAAACGAATACATGCAAATTCTCGGCGAAATGATTACCATAGGCGGGACAATGGTCTGGCTCCCAACAGACGGGCATGATACCCCTGACTTTTTAACTCCGTATAAAGATACGGGAAATGTAACGATCCATACAGGGTTTAATGCAGCATTAGAAGGAGATTTTAATGATATAATGATTGTAAAAGGTAAAAATGAAGAAAGCTTTACTATAAGCACTCTTTATGCTGCTGTATTCAATATTGCACGTCAAACTCAGCCCAATTTCAATGGAGTTATAAGTACAGCCATGCAGGCGGATTTAGATGAATTTTACAGCTCAGGGGTTAAAATTGCGCCTGTTAAAAAATTTGCACCGGAAAATCACCAGATGATAACACACGAAGATAACTTTAAAGACTGGATGGATATAAACAGTGAGCCCAAACATCATTGGGAAACAATGATAAGCTTCGGTGTGGGTATGGACCTTAGTGGAAGCATATCAACCATAGAAAAAGAAGCTTTGCACACATTGTTCTATTTAAATCCTGCAAATACTGGAGATAACGAACTGATCTTACATAACCATGCTGTTATTTTTAAACATATCCCCCTTAAAAAAACATGCGATTTAGATAAAACAATTAAAAATATAGTAAATAAAGGAAAATTTATGGATATGCGCCATCTGCTGGACAATACAAAAATTAAGCAGGCTGTTATTGGTGTTTCATATATTACAGATATCGTTTTTGAGAATGAATAATTAAAATAGATAATGTCGCGCTAATTTTAATAATCCTACCACTTTTTTTATATTATAACTGAAAATTGTATTTCAGCATCCATATAGGTCCATAATTGGTAAAATATTTATAAATGTTTGCATTATTTATTAATAATAAGTATCAACTAATATAAAAAAATTTTAAAATGAAATCTGTACATTTTAAATGAATTAACAAATAACAGCATTTATAGGTGCTAAAAATGCCTTATTTAATCTGCAATGAGTGTGAAATTTATTATGAAATAGAACCCGATTTTGATCCCGAGGCTTTAAAAACCTGTGAAAAATGTGGTTTGCAGTTGAAGTACTATGAAAACTTCCATGATTACTATAACAATGAAAATATTAACCACAATGCTTATGAAGATGAAAAAAATTTCAATACTCACTCAAAATATGTCAAAATTACCACTGCAGGTTTTATACTTGCAATCATAGGGTTATTTATATTCATATTAGCTTATGTTTCTCCCATTTTTTGGATATCTCAAAGTACAAATAATTTTAAAAATCCAAACAATTTATTGAATTTATCTCTGCAGATAATATTTCTTTACATTACAGCTGTTTCTATTATGGCTGCAGGTGTTCTTACTTATTTATATGGTAAAAGAAATGGAAAGATAATGAAAACCCGTGTTAATAATGTAAATCAGCGGAGAATAACTGTAAAGAAAAATTCAACTCCAAATTATTTTAAAAATCTGCCTGAAGGTTATTTTATTTTAAATAAGCTGAAAATCCGGGATAAAAGAATAAAAATTAACCACGTTGTAGTTGGACCAACAGGTATCTTTTTAATCCATATCAATAATCTCCGCGGCCATTATGTCATTAATGAAAATAAATGGATGGATAATATTGGTAAAATAGTCTCAAAAACTATCCTAAATCCACAGCAGGTTAAACTGAATGCAATAGAATTAAAAAGGTTTTTAGATTCTAAAAATTTAAATATTGATTACATAATGCTTAATTCAATTGTTGCATTCCCCAATAATAATTTTACAGTTCGAAAGATGCCTAGAACTTATACTGTGATGAATACTAGAGAAATATCTAATTTTATTGCTAATTCAAAAGTAAAAATGGATTTAAGTACTATTACTGAAGCTGTAGTCTTACTGGAACATTACTGCAGCGATATAGCGCGTATTTGAATGAAAGGTTTCAATACTTCACTAAGGACTGTCCGGTAGGATGGTGAATTTTTTATTATTTTAATAAAATAAAAATTTTAATTTAGGATATTAAACAAATAA
This sequence comes from Methanobacterium veterum, assembly GCF_000745485.1. Taxonomy (NCBI): domain Archaea; kingdom Methanobacteriati; phylum Methanobacteriota; class Methanobacteria; order Methanobacteriales; family Methanobacteriaceae; genus Methanobacterium; species Methanobacterium veterum. The sequence continues at coordinate 709,864 of NZ_KN050693.1, read as the reverse complement.
CTATATTTTTCCAAATTATTTTTAATTCCTGCAAGTTTAGCGTGGCTTTTTTACAACCATTTCATTATTTTCAGATCCTATTAAACAGTTCGGACCTACCTGCCGGTAGGTAGCTTTATATACAATAAAATATATTACCATATTCATAAACTACCTACCGGTCGGACGTATAAATGATGTTTATACCAATTATTAGGGAAAGGATATGATTAAATGGCCGAAAATAAAGGCAATATAAATAAATTAGAAGAAAAAAATACAAAAGAAAGAATATTTGAATCTGCTATTGATTTATTTGCCCAAAAAGGGTTTGATGCAACATCTATGCGCGAAATAGCAGAAGCTGTAGGCATTAAAAAGGCATCGCTTTACAGCCACTACAAAAGCAAGAATGAAATAATGGATAATATTTTCGAATACTTTAAAAAAGAATTAATTAAAATGAGGCCTCCAGAAGCCCAGAATCTGGACAAAATAGATAAAGTAACGCCAGAAATTTTCCGTCAGAGGGCCAATCTTACACTGTACATTTTTAAAAATCCAGTAATGGAAAAAATATTCAGGATTATCTCCAGCGAGCAGTATAAAGATAAAAGAGCCAGAATGATTGTTTTAGAATGCTTGATTCATGAACCATACTCATTTTCAAGGGCAGTGTTGGAAATTATGGTTAAAAAAGGCATTATAAATAAAATAGACCCTGATATTAAAGCCATGGAATTTCAGTACACCATCTTCACATTATTTATGGAGTATCTACTTTTAAAAAGTGATAACTCCAATACAGGTAAAATAGGAGAGATGATTGAAAAACATCTGGATTATTTTGTAAAAAGCCTGGAGAAAAAGTGATAAAATGAGCATAGTAACTAAAATAAAGGACAAATACGCTGGTTACAGGCTTGCAAAAGTCAATAATCTTGAAAATAGTGTTAAAGAAATAGATGGATGCGTAACAGCATCAGCATCATCTCCAGAGAAGTTAATGCCGGATAAACTGAAAATAACACTAAAAACACTCCCAAGACAGCTTTCAATAGCAAAAAATATGGAAATGACAGTCAAATCCCTTAAAAATAATCCATATAATCCAAAAGTAGAAGCTGAAGCGGATTTTATTAAACAATTTGAAGATTATGCTGGATCAATTGGCGTAGACAGTATATGTTACACAAATGTGCCTTCCACGCTTATATTTAAAGATAAATCAATTCTTTTTGACAATGCGATTATTCTAATAATGGAAATGGACAAAAAAGCTGTAGATACTGCCCCAAGTCCTGAAACTCAGGAGATGAGCAATGTAACCTATGATGAGCTTGGTAAAAGGACCAATGAACTTGCGGGATTTTTAAGGGAAAATGGATTTGCCGCCCACGCCAGTCATCCTGCAGGAGGAGTTGTAATGTATCCACATTTAGCCCAAAAAGCAGGTTTAGGTTATAGAGGAACACATGGAATGATTATAACACCCAAGTTTGGTCCAAGACAGCGGCTGTCTGCTATATTTACAAGTATTCAAAATTTACCAGTAAATACAGATGATGATCACTCATGGATCCCTGAATTTTGTGCAAAATGCGGTAAATGTATTAAAAACTGCCCTGGAAACGCAATTATTCAAGAAAAATCTTCTGAAACTGGAATAACAAGAACAAAAGTTATAAATGATCTGTGCAGTGGCTGCACTATTTGTATGCGTGGTTGCAGTTTTAACAGAAGAGGATATATGCAAATTAAAGACACATATGAAAAATCAAAAGAGATAATAAGCTAATAAGACCAGAATATTACTTATAAATAGGGAGGGGATATTTTGAAAAAATATATCATTGCAGCTTTAGTTATTTTAGCAGTTGTAGCTGCATCAGGATGTACGTGGCAGGGTACAAATGGGTCTGGAAATGTAGTGAACCAGTCAAAAAACGTGAGCGGTTTTAACCAGGTTTCGGTTGACGGTGCAGGTACGGTGATTATAACTCAAGGGGACAAAGAATCCCTGACAGTTGAAGCAGAAGACAACATCATGCAGTATATTACAACCAACGTCAGCAATAACGTTCTAAATATACGTATCACCAATCCAGTTGTGCCCACCAAACCAATTAAATACTATTTAACAGTAAAAGACCTTAATTCCATCAGTTACTCTGGAGGGGGAAAAATCCAGTCCAACGGTTTAAACACCAATTCATTGACCATAAACATCAATGGGGCAGGTGAAGGTAGTCTAAGCAATTTAAACGTTAAAGCCCTTAAAATCATAATTTCAGGAGCCGGCAAATTAACCATGTCAGGCACTGCCAACAATCAGGATATTAGCATCTCTGGAGCAGGAGAATATAACGCAGGTGATTTAACCAGCAAAATAGCGACCATAACAATTAGCGGTGCAGGAAGAGGAACTGTTAAAGTATCTAACTCATTAAATGCAGTAGTTAATGGTGCAGGGCAGATATCTTACATCGGCAATCCCCAGGTAACCAAACAGCTGAACGGTGCTGGAAGTATAAAACAGGTTACAGGTTAACTCAGCGGAAAAAACAGTTTAAATCAATAAACTGTTTTTTTAATCTTTAATTAAAAACATTTGTTTAATAAAAATTTAAGCAATCAAAAAATTCTAACCTTTCATTAACTTTTCTAGAGGATTACCCCACCGTAAGGCTTTTTACCATACTTTAACATGTTTCACATATTTCTAGAAATTATCAGTTACTACAAAAAATATTTTGTCCTTCTTTTGACAGCCATACCACATATCCAACTTAAATAACTTGAAACAGATAATTAATATTTCATTAAATCTTTTAAAGGGTCATTTACACCATAAGGCTTTTTACTGTAATATCTTTTAGCATGTTCCACTATCAAAGCGTGATATTCCTGATAAAGAGGCATATCCTCAGGCAGGTTTGATTCAAACAGTTCTTTAAGTTCCATATATTTTATATCTTCACTGACAATTCCTAAATGAGAAAATATCCTTTTTGTATATGCATCAACTACGAATTGAGGTTGTTTATAAGCATAAAGAAGGATCGAATCTGCAGTTTCATTACCAATACCTTTAACTGCCAGTAATTCTTTTCTTGTTGGGACCTTCCCTTCGATTCCTATAAAAAATTTGGTTACTTCCCTGATATAGATCGCTTTTTGGTTTAAAAATCCTGCACAGCGGATGGCTGATTTTAAGGTTTCATCATCTAACTTTAACAATTTTTCAGGGCTAATTACATCTAATTCATCGAGGTTGAATAATGCCATTTCTGCAGACAACCAGGATGTATTCTGCGTCAAAATTGCACCAATGATTATCTCATAGACTTGATCTCGCTTCGTGGGCAATTCATAATTTTCAGGATGATAACCTCGGATAGCTCCAGTTTTGGTTGGATTTATTCCATCATGGTTTATTAAGGGCCACCAGCCCTGCGGGCCGTAAAGATCATAAAGTTTCCCATATATTTCAATTATCTTTTCCTGCATCTTCTCAACGCCAAGTTATATATTAATCTATTGAATGTAGTTTGACTGTAAACCTTAATTAAGTTCTATATTTACAATTCAAAAATACAAATATCATTACTTTAAGTATTTTAGTTAAATTTAAAGCTTATAAACTATTTCTATATTTCCAATTTAAAAATATCATTAACCAATTTGATTCATTTCAATTAATTTAAAATTCCAATAAAATAATCCCTACCCCTTAAATAAATATCATCTACAACCATTTTAAACGTATTTTAGTTAAATTTAAACTTATATAAACTACTTCCATACATCTCCCTAAAAAAAAATAGTGATAATTGAAAAAAATATCATTAAAAATCATTTTAAATGTGTATTAGTTAAATTTAAATCAAATATCATATTAAACTGTTAATTGAAACTTTATTTCTTGTAGAAATTTATCCAAAATGGAATCAATCAGGAGGAAAATAATTTATGCAATATCGAATGAGAAAACATCAGTTGAGCGAAGAAGAAATAACCAAACTCTTAACCAAACAACCAGTGGGCAACCTGGCAACCATAAATGAAAATGGATATCCCTATGTGGTCCCTGTACATTTCACTTACCATGAAGGTAAAATTTACATCCACGGACTGCCAAAAGGGCAGAAAATCAACAATATTCAGGCTAATGAAAAAGTGTGCTTTGAGACTTATTTCATGAAAGGTTTTATCCTCGATGAGAAACCATGTGATGTAAATACAGAATATGAAAGCGTTGTTATTATGGGAACCGCAGCAATTGTTGATAATTTCAATTTAAAAGAAGCTGTACTGAATAAGATTGTGAAAAAATATACTCCTCATTTAGAAGGAACCAAGATGCCAGATAATGTGATAAGAGGTACAGGCGTGATTGAAGTAACTATCGAAGAATGTACAGGCAAATATTATAAATAAACCCTGCTCCTTAATTTATTACAGTGTAATTTAAAATAAAATTACCATTTTTTTCAATTTTTAGGGGAGTACACCATGCCAATTAGCGTCGATGAAAAAGTCTTACCAGAAAAATCGTATTTAAGCAGGTACATGAGGTATGTTTTCTGTAATAAATTCAAACAAACCATAGATGATTACCATTATTTTCCATATAAAACTATGGACAGGTCTGAAAATGTTTTCAAGTTCAAAATGGAAAAAACGCCAGATTTATTCAAAACAATAAAATATAACATTAAAGGTAATCCCAAAACTTCCAAATTTGATGAATTTATGGTATCTTCAAAAACAACTTCTTTTATTGTTATAAAGGATGATAAAATCCATTATGAGAATTATTTTAATGGATACAACAGAGATTCCATAAGCAGGTTCTTTTCAGTTACTAAATCCATTACTTCTGCACTTACAGGAATTGCGATAGATGAAGGACTTATTAAAAGTGTCAATGAACCTATTGAGCAATATATTCCTGAATTTAGTGGGCAAAAAATAGGATCTTTAACCATCAAGAATTTATTAGAGATGGATTCAGGGATAAATTATAAAGAAGGAATTTTTCCATGGACAGATGCTGTTAAACAGTATTTCACTCCAGATGTAAAGAATTTAGTATTAAATTTAAATATTGGAGATAAAATAGGTGAGTTTTTCCATTATAACGATTATCATCTGCACGTACTGGCTATAATTTTAGAGCAAGTTACAAATAATTCAATTAAATCATTTCTTGAAGAAAAAATATGGAAACAAATTGGTACTGAATATTCTGCACTGCTCACTGTTGATTCCATGGTAAATGGATTTGAACACATGGAAAGTGGTCTGTGCGCAAGGGCAATTGACCTTGCAAAATTTGGCAGGCTGTTTCTTAACAAAGGTAACTGGGAAGGTAAACAAATTATTTCCCAAAAATGGGTTAATGAATCAACCAGTGCTGACAACACAAATAATTCTCCAGGATTTTTTAAGCATTATAACAAACATCCATGGGGATTATGGTTCAATTCAGGAAAAGCATACTATAAATACTTGTGGTGGGGATATAAAATAGATGATCAAGAATATGACTACTTTGCAATGGGAACAGGCGGCCAAATCCTTTATATAAGCCCTAGAAGAAATTCTATAGCAGTAAGACTTGGAAAGGAGTGGGGAATAAAAGGATGGTGGCCCACTATAATAAAAGAAATGATAGATATGGTTTAATGGTCTTTATAAAATGGTTTAATGGTCTTTATAAAAATTTTAAAGGCAGTGAATTTAAATATTAAAATTTTCTAAGTACATACCGGTTCTGCTTTACATGAACATTATTAATTTAGTAAAGGGGCATTTATTATGGAAGCAAAAGCCATGGAACAGATCATAAATGAATATATTAAAGCATATAATGAATTCGATGTGGAAAAAATGCTTAAAAATGTCCATAAAGATGTTGAATTTAAAAATATCACAAATGGAGTAATAAATGTTCAGCTTAAAGGCCTAAAAGCCTTAAAGGAGCAGGCAGAACAGGCCACGAATTTGTTTGATGAAAGAGAAATGAAAATTATTGAACATGTAATTAAAGGAAACACCGTAGAAACCAAAATCAAATTTGAAGGTACTTTCACAGTGGACGTTCCAGATGGCCCTAAAGCAGGGGAGCTTGTAAAAATTAATGGCAAATCTATTTTTCAGTTTGAAGAAGGCAAAATAATTTTAATTGAAGATATCAGTTAATAAATCAGCTGTTTATAACCCAGGATCATCTTGTAAAATGAATAATATACTCTGGAAAGATGAACTTGGATTTTCTACCAGATTTACACTTATATAATATTGGGGAAAGGAGAAACATATCATGGCAAAAACTGAAAAAAGAATTGAAAGTAAAACCTCAAGAACAGCAGAATATACATGTATGACAAGAGCAGCTTCATTTTACGAAAAAACACCGCAGTACAAAAGTAATGATAATATAGCTCCCAAATTACTTCCCAAATTTTTTATACCAGTTATAAAAATTGGAATGTTTAGAAAATTTTTTACAAACAGATTTCCAGCAGGCATGTATGAATATGTGATTTCAAGGACAAAATTTATTGATTCTGTTTTTCAAAAAGCAATTTACAACGAATTTGACCAAATATTGATATTTGGGGCAGGTTTCGATTCAAGGGGAATTAGATTTGCTGATTTAAACAAAAAAACCACTATTTTTGAACTGGACGCTCCAGTAACACAGAAAGCTAAAATTAACCAGCTTAAAAAAAGAGGGGTGGAAATAGACAGCGACATCACTTTTATTTCCATTGATTTTAATAAGGAATCACTTGAAGATAAGCTCATAGAATCAGGATTTTTTAAAAATAAAATGTCATTATTCATTTTAGAGGGGTTAACAATGTATTTAGATCCTGAAGCTATTGACAGTACATTCAAAGTAATAGATCAGTTTGCAGGGGCCGGCAGTGAAGTTGTTTTTGATTATGTATATTCTTCAGTTTTAAGGGGAAAAAATCTTTATTATGGAGAACCTGAAGTTTTAAATCAGTTAAAAAATACAAATGAACCCTGGTCTTTTGGAATAGAAAAAGGAAAATTAGAGTCTTTTTTAAAGGATAAAAATCTAAAATTGATCCAGAATCTAAACTCCGAAGATCTTGAAAACATGTTCTTTAAAGATGAACAAGGAAATACAATAGGCAGAGTAAACGGCACCCACTGCATAGTACATGCAAAAAAAGCCAAAGGTCTTTTTTGCGGTTGAAAATATAAAATTTTCAAACATGCAAAAAAAGCCAAAGGTCTTTTTTGCGGTTGAAAATATAAAATTTTCAAACATGCAAAAAAAGCCAAAAGTCTTTTTAAAAGATTTTCAAACATGTAAAAAAAAAATAAAAAAAATACAGTTTAAACTAAGAGGCATAGCATGAAGGAAAAACGCATGAAACAGATAATCGACGAATATATCAAAGCTTACAACGAGTTCAACGTGGATGAAATGCTTAGAAATGTCCACGAGGATGTTGAACTTAAAAGTACCACAAATGGAGAAGTAAATGTCCAGCTTAAGGGCATAACTACCTTAAAGAATCAGGCAGAACAATCATTGACCTTATTTAAAAAAAGAGAGATGAAAATAATTGAACAGTTAATTAATGGCAATACTGTAGAAAATAAAATTGCTTTTAAGGGAGTTATCGGCGTGGATTTCCCAGATGGCAGCGTAAAATCAGGTGAACTCGTTAAACTTGAAGGAAAATCTATTTTCCAGTTTGAAAAGGGTAAAATAATTTTAATTGAAGACGTAAGGTGAAAGTAAAATTATCCTTTTAACTTATTAAAATTTAATTAAATTTTCTAAATATTTAATTTATTTAATCAAATTATAAAATTGTCTTTAATTAGAGATGTAAGATAAAAAATTTCCTCTTTTTAACCTATTAAAATCTAATTGGCATTTCTAAATGTCTAATTTACTTAATTATATAATATATAACTCTAAAATTATCTTTGATCAGATATAATATAGAAATATCCTCTTTTTAACATATAATGAATTATGTTTTTCATTTAACTATTTTATACTATTTTTTTCTAGTTTTACAACAATTAGGTGTTTTATCACAATTCTTAAAATTCTGAAATTATTCACAAACACATTATAACTATCCTGTAGATATGTGTATAAATGATTAAACAGATTAAATAAAGGATTTATTCATTAAAAGTTAATTAATCAAAAGTTATTAGTTAAAAAAATAGAACTTGAGAAGAATTAAATAAGTTAGAATGCGATGTTTATGTTATCTAGCTTTGAAGTATTAACAAATAGATTATAACAAATTATATCTAAAAAGGGGTCAAAAAATGAAACGTTTACTTGTAGGAGGAGCTGGCGGAACTCCTTCCAATAATTTCATCCAATCAATTAAGGAATCATCAGAAAAAGTATTTATAATTGGAATGACCAGCGATCCTTATGATCTCTGCAAGGCAAATGTTGAAAAACGCCATTTAATTCCAAATGCTAGAGAAAAGGACTATTATTTAATTCTTGAAGAAATAATAAGCGAAAATGAACCTGAATTTATCCATGTACAAAATGACTTTGAAGTACTTGCAATATCTCGATTCAGGAACAAGCTGAAAAAAATGAATGTGATTACCTGTTTACCCAAACATGAATCAGTAGTAAACTGCATTGATAAATTAAAATCATGGGAAATATGGGAAAAATCTGAAATTGAAGTTCCTAAATCATTAATTATCAAAGATGAACACGATTTAAAAGAAGCTTTCAAAAATTTAGGGAATACAATCTGGATTAGATCGATTAAAGGAGCAGCAGGTAATGGTGCATTACCCACTTCAGATGTAGATTTTGCTAAAAGCTGGATCGATTATTTTGATGGATGGGGTAAATTTATGGCAGCGGAATATCTGAGCCCTACATCAGTTACATGGATGTCTCTATGGGATAAAGGAGAACTAATAGTTGCACAGGGAAGAAAACGGCTAAATTGGGCATTTAACGACCGAACCTTGTCGGGAGTTACAGGCATAACCGGCACTGGAGTTACAGTATCAGACCCATTAGTGGACAAAATAGCCCAAAAAGCTATTTTAAGCATAGATTCTAAGCCTCATGGTGTGTGGTCAGTAGATATGACTTATGATAGCAAAGGAATGCCAAATCCTACTGAAATAAATATAGGTAGATTTTTCACTACAAGTCTGTTTTTTACAAAATTAGGGCTTAACATGCCATATATCTATTTAAAATTAGCTTTTGGTGAAGAATTGCCCGAAATAAAGAAAAAAATAAACCCATTACCTCCTGACTACGCATGGATTCGAGGAATGGACACCAAACCAGTTTTAACAAATATGAAAAAGATAAGTGAATACAAAAAAGACCTGAAAAAGCGCAGGAGTCTGTATATTTAAATTAGTATTGCAAAACTTATCCATATATAGTGGTGATTGAAATACCTGGAACTATCTTTTTAGATTTAGACGGAACCTTGTTAGATACTTCTCCAAGGCATTACAAACTATATCAAGACATCCTTAATAAAAGAGGAGTATCAGAATCAAAAGTTTCCCCTGAAAAATTCTGGAACATGAAAAGAACAGGTATAAAAACACGTAATATTTTACCTGCATCCTTCTCAGAGGAAGCTGTAATTAGTTTTGAAGAGGAATGGCTGCAGAAAATAGAAAAAAAATCATATCTGCAGTACGATGAACCTTTTCCCAAAACAAAAAAGGTCTTATCATGTCTAAATAACGAATTTGATCTGGTTCTGGTTACATTAAGGAATAATAAAGAAAATCTTCACTGGGAACTCTCAAAATTAGGCTTACAAAGTTATTTTAAATCTATAATCTGCGGTAAAGGTCCTAAGAAGAAATTAGTTGAAGACTATTTAAGGGATAGTCCTTATGAGAAATGTATAATTATCGGTGATACTGAAGAAGATATAAAAACAGGCTTAGAATTAAAAATAACTACCGTTTCGGTTACATGGGGAATAAGATCCAGGGCATTTTTAGAAGATTTTAATCCAGACTTTTGTACAGACAGTTTTCAAGAAATAATTGACATCATTAATTTTTAATTGGATATATAAAATACCAGTTCAATGAGTTTTTAATATACTGAAAAAAATCTATGACTTTGATGTTTGAAAATCTAAAAAATCTTTGATTTTTTATGTAGAAAAATGCAAAGCATTTTTCTAACTTCGATTTTCAACCGTGAAAAATTTCATTTTTCACATGTTGAAGGAAATTTTTCATTTCTTGAACCGCAAAATCGGAGCAAGAGAAAAATGTTTAGAAAATCAAAGATTTTCAAACACCGAAAATTTACAATTTTCGCGAGCTGTCAAAAATTCGTAGAATTTTGTAAACTGTCAAAATCTACGATTTTTGACGTCCCCCAATTTTCAATTTCACGGACTTCGTTATAGTACTGTATGGCGAATTAAAAATAACATCCCAAATTATTTATTCAATTTTAAAGTCAAACATTATTTTCAAAATAACAATTACTAACTACAAATTAGAGAATAAATGGAAGATTACATCTAATACCATAATATTTACAATAAAATGAAATGACAATTAATCATCTATTGCTAGAAACTAGAAAATAAAGGCGAAGATGAGTATATCCTGTAAATTATTATAGTTATAAACATTATCAGAAGGGGTATTGAAACTATATTGAGGTTGCGCATTAAAATCCCCACTTTACGCCGGTTTGATATATCTCCCCTTACTATATTTCTAAGTGAAAGGAACAGTAATAAAAAAAGCACTGCTACAATACTGTAATCCATTATCTGGCTCATTGTTACATTGGTGGTTGTACCTGTGATGATTGATATCATGTTTTTTCCTCATTTTATACATTAAAACCTGCTATTTTCTCCTCAAATTAGGAAAAACGGCAGTATAATAAAAAGAACCACGTTGCAGATGCCGTGGGAAACGCTTATCCCTAGTATACTGCGCGTTTTTTGGAATATATACCCATAAAAGATTGAAACTCCAAAAATAAAGAGCAAATCCATGGGAGAGTTCCAGCTGATATTAAACCCTACAAAAAGCAAGGAAGTAAAAATGATCCCCCAAACTTTCCCCATAATATTTTCAGCATTTCTCTGGATAATTCCCCTAAATACCAATTCTTCCAGTAGTCCTGTGGATATTATCACAATTGAACCTGCAAAAATCACATTTACCGGGCTTAAATTTGATATAAGAGCAGTGGGCTGAAGTATCAAATACTCCACAAACCCAAAACCAAGACCCGTAAGACCTACCAGCAGCTGTAAAATTAAATTCCTTGAGTTAAGCCCGACAATTTTCCTGCTCAGGCACTGGCCCTGCATTAACATCCATACAGCAGCCAAAACAGGTACTGACATCAGAGCCAACCAGTAAAGAGGCTCCAACTCCATAACAGGTATACTCAAACTCATGATCCTTATTAAAGGCAGTAAAATCATGGCCTGTAAAAGGTATGAAAATTTAACTGACTTAGTCAGTGTAGAATTAATTACCAGACTTGAAATTAAAATTACATGTAAAATAATCCCCCAGGAGGTCATGTAGTAAGTAGTTACCAGTTCAGACAGTATAAGTATCAAACTATAAGAAATTAAAGTTAAAGACTGTGCCCTTGTAGGCCTAATACCCCCAATTTCATTTAGCAGCCTTTTAATATGTACCTGGTTTATAAAAAACTGGGCCACGTCTAATGGTAATTCATCGATCTTCTTATGGACATCCAGTGCATCTTCTATAGATCCTTCAGCCAGATAACAGCCCGAAATCCTGTTTAAAATATTCTTTTCCATTTCCCAATTCCCAATTACCTGAAAATTTTCTAAGGACTGTTGATAAAATTTACGTGCTTCAGAATACACTTTCGCACTTTTCCAAAGGTTACCCATAGATTCAAGAGTAAATGCTTCTCCCCATGTATCATCTTCATCATGAAAAAGTTTAAGGGCAAGATTATAATTCTCCATAGCTTTACCATGGTTCATGAGATCTCTATAAAGGTCCCCTATCCTTACCAGTACTTTAGCAGCCATATGGCCATTTTTAAGCTTTCCAAATTGTTCTAATAAATTATTATAATTTTCAAGTAACCTATATGAATTTTTATCATTGTTACCATCGCTCATTTTGTCCATCTTCCATTTCTCAAGTAGAAAATATATATAGAAAATCACCAGGGTCTATGTTTAAACCTAGTAATCCATTATATCTAATAAAAACTTCTTTAAATGGACTAACCACCTTTATGAATGGGTGTTTATGTGAAAATCTACTTCTTATTTTTAAATTAAACTCAAAATAGCATTTTATGATTAAATTGAGCGACAATCGGAATATTTTACAAATAACTGCAAATAACACCGGAATATTATTTTCTGCACAGATTACATCATTTACATTAGCCATTACTCTCTACAAATATCATTTAAGGCATGAATGTTTTGAGATTCTTTTATTTGTATCATTCCTGGATTCAGTTCTAAGTATCTTTGAAGATCCAGATTTAAACATTATTTTCATCCATAAATATGATTCATTTATGGATCCAAGAAAATTTTACGCCGTTTGATACCTGTGGGGAGTAGGAATGAACACTGCAAAACGAATTTTTAAAAATACAAGCATCCTTTTTATCGCTCAAGTTGTTAATTATATCCTGGCTTTCTTTTACACCATTTACCTGGCCCGTTATCTAGGGGTATCTGGTTTTGGTGTTTTAACATTTGGGATATCTTTTACCACAATTATGGGAGTAACAGCTGACTTAGGGCTTTCTATACTGGCAGTAAGAGAAATTGCAAGGGATAAATCTATTTCTTCAGGCTATACTGGAAATCTTATTGTAATCAAACTGGTTTTGAGTTCCATTACAATGGGCCTCATTGTGTTATTTATGAACTTATTTAACTACCCTTCCCAGACTATTCAGGTGGTTTATCTTCTGGCAATCTGGATGTTATTTACATCATTTACTCAGCTCTTTTATTCGGTATTCCAGGCATATGAAGAAATGGAATACCAGTCCCTGGGAACAATTTTATACAGTATCCTGCTGTTTTCAGGGGTAATTTATGGAATATTCAACAATTTCAGTATAGAGTGGTTTGCCCTAATTTATTTGATAGTAAGTGGAGTGACTCTGGCTTACACTGTTTTTATTCAGATTACAAGGTTTCCAAGGCCCAGTTTACAAGTAAACTGGAATTTTTGGAAGTCCAAACTGACCTTAGCCTTGCCTTTATCCATTGCTTCAATTTTCTCTACCATCGCTTTTAGGGTAGACACAGTTCTACTTTCATTATTTCAAGGTTACGTTGTGGTAGGATTGTATACAGCCCCATATAAAATAATAGAAGTCCTTCTTTTTATCCCCAGTGTTTACAGTGCGGTCATATTTCCTGTACTCTCCAGATTTCATGTTTCTTCAAAGGAATCCTTCCAATTAATTTACGTAAAATCTATCAAATATATGATTATTCTGGGCCTGCCCATTGCCGCTGGAATCACCATTCTATCTAAGGATATAATTCTGCTTCTTTATCAATCTGCATTTTCAGGGTCTGTAGTGGCGCTTCAGATTTTAATCTGGACTGTCCCACTTCTACTTTTAACTACAAGCTTTGGGATAATTTTAATATCCATGAATAAACAGGTTTTAGCCATCAGGCTTACGTTTATTTATATGATTTTTAATATAGGTGTTAATCTGGTGGTAATACCTCAATTCAGTTATTTAGGTGCTGCAGTTGTAACAGTACTTACAGAATTAGTAAACTTTACCATGCTTTTCTACTACCTGTCCAAGTTCATCTGCAGAGTACCTCTTCACAAACTAATTTGGAAACCAGCCGCAGCAACAGTTATTATGTCCTTATTCATGATTTCAGTACATTTAAATATATTCATCACAGTTTTACTCGCCACTGTCATATATCTTGCTCTTTTAATTCTCTTTAAAACATTTTCTAAAGGGGATTATGACATAATCAGAAAATTAGTAGAAAAGGGATAAAATGAATTTTAAAACTATTGAAGTGAAAAGAGAGAATGGAACACAGGACAGGAAATTTAAATTAGGTGTCATGAGAGAATATTTTAGAATCCCAAATAATGTTGCAGTAATCGCCACCATAAATGGAAATATCCCTGAAAATAATATTGTTCAGGTTTTAAAGAAAGTTGCTAAAATGCATCCACTTATAGGGGTTCGTGTAGTTATTGATAGCAGCCAAGATGCATGGTTTACAGAGGAATGCGATGCACCCTTACCACTTAAAGTTACCCTTAGAAAATCTAACAGGCAGTGGATAAATGTACTTGAGGATGAACAGGAAATACCCTTTGATTTTGAGAAAGGTCCTTTAATTAGATTTATACTTCTAAAATCAGATGAAATTTCTGATCTTATTGTTATCTGCCAGCATTCAATCTGTGATGGTCTTTCACTTGTCAACATTATCCATGATATTATGTTTCTATTAAGTAACCCTGAAATCAAAGTTAAAAGGATAGATCCCGTTTTACCAGTATCAACCAATTTCCCGGCAGCACCTCTACAAGTTAAATTAAAGTTATTGAAAAATAAGTTAATAATGGGCAGAATTAACAGGAAATGGGATAAACAGCAAGTATTATTCGATGATGAGGATTACCATAATATTCATAAGGCTTACACTCAAAAATATAAACATAGAATAATTGTAGAAGAATTATCCAGGTCACAAACGTCTGATCTGGTAGAATGGTGTCATAAAAATCATGTAACAGTTAATTCTGCATTATCTGTAGCATTTCTTGCTGGAAGACGTAGTATTCGTGGTGAATCCCATGATAACAACCACACAATACAAATTGCTGTAAATATAAGAGACCGATTTAAAAAACCAGTTAAACAAGTTTTTGGACTTTTAGCCAGTGGTATTAAATTTAAATTTGAATATTTACCAGAGAAAAGATTTTCAGATAACGTGAGTCTATTTCACCAAGAAGTGCTGCATGAATTAAATGGAAATAAAACTTTAGAACCTCTTCTTGGATATTATATCAGCCCTACACTTATAGACGGCATTAACTTTGCCACTTATGGTAAATGGGTATCTGATGAGTTCAGCAGGTACGAAAAACTATCAGGGTTTATTCAAAATAAAGCAAATACAGCAGTAGCTATATCAAACCAGATCATAGGTAACATGCCTGGACTGATGATATCTAATTTAGGCAACGTCAAAACTCAGAAAGAATACGGCTCTCTTAAATTGGACCAGTTGCATTTTGTTACTTCATCTTCTCCTTTTTTAGACCTTGTTATTAGTGTAGTAACAGTAAATGGGAAATTAACGCTGACCCTAAATTATATGGAAGGCAATAATTCAGACAAATCAGGTATAGAACTGGAAAAAATAATGCGTAAAAGTATTGAACATCTAACTGAAGCTGTAAAACAGAGATAAATCAGATTTAAATAAAAATAAAATAAATTTTTTAGTTAATATAATCTACGCGCATTTTACAGGTTATTTTACAATTTTTCCAGCTATTCTTTTTGGAATAGTCTTAACAGTAAGTAGCATAAAAGTTAATGGAGTAACTACTGGATAAATTATATTAAACTTGTTTAAAACATCATTTTGAGTGCCTATCATAAACGGAATTATGCATGTTTTGTAGAAAATATTTTTAAGGGATTTATATGACAGTTCGCCGCCGTATCTCCTAAAAAGATAAATACAAAGCACTAAAGAATCATGGTACCATCCTTCTATATCACTTATTTCTCCAAATGAAGCATTGTCTCCATGTAAGCGGTATTTTGAAAGAGTTTCTTCCATATAATAAAATTGATATTTATATGCCAAATCTGCGTAAAATTGGGTGTCGTTCAGGTATTTCAAATTTACACTGTATCTCATATCCTGAATATTTTCTCTTTTCATAATAATACCTGAACCAGAAAGCCATGAGTTAATAATCTCTTCAAAAACATATCCATGAGGAGTGGCGTTTTTATATTTCTCACTAGTTATCTCACCAGTAAAGTTTGAATTAGAGTCGATTATTGCAGAGTTACACCATACTACTAAATTTTCATCTGCCTCAAGGATTTTCAGCTGCTTTTCCAATTTTTCACTAGCCCACATATCATCTGAAGCTATTAATGCAATATATTTTCCCGTTGAATTTTTTATACCTTCATTTATGGTTTTTGCAATGCCCAAATTTTCACTATGGAATATTTTCTTAATTCTATTATCTTCTTGGGCGAATTCATCAATAATTTGCTGAGAATTATCCCTAGATCTATCATCTATAATAATTAGTTCCAGGTCCGTGAAAGTTTGCCCCAAAACGCTTTCAACTGCTTCAGGTATGAATTTTTCATGATTATAAGAAGGCATTATTACGCTGACAACTGGCAATTCCTGTTACCTCCTCTTTAGACAATTTGTAACTTTTAAAATTTCTTCGTAGTCCATCCATGGGTGCAAAGGCAGTGATAATATTTCACTGCATACCTGATCCGTAGCCTCTAAATTTAAACCATTCCACTTTGAATAAGCCTTCTGTTTATGAACAGGTACTGGATAATGTATTTGAGGATGTATATCATTTTTAAGGAGTTTCTTTTTTAAATGATCCCTGTTTTTACTTCTGATTACATAAAGATGGTAAGCATGTTTTGCAAATCGCTTTTCAACAGGTGTGATAATGTCAGAATCCTGCAGAAGTTCTGTGTATATCTCAGCATTCTTCCGCCTGCTTTCGATCCATCCGTCCAGGTGTTTTAACTTAGTTTGAAGAATAACAGCCTGTAATTCATCTAACCTGCTGTTAATTCCAACAAAATCATGGTGATACTTTTCTGATTGGCCGTAATTTCTCATTTGAACCATTTTCTCTTTAAGTTCTTCGTTATCAGTGACTACTGCACCACCATCCCCATATGCACCTAAGTTTTTGGTAGGATAAAAACTAAAACATCCCATATCACATATACTGCCTACTTTTTTCCCATTATATTCTGCACCATGTGCCTGACATGCATCTTCTATTACATAAAGACCGTAATTTTTCTTTAGTTTGCAGATAGGATCCATATCTGCAGGATGTCCGTATAAATGTACAGGAAGAATGGCTTTAGTTTTTTCCGTTATCTTTTCTTCTATTTTTGATACATCCATACAGTATGTATCTGGATTTATATCAACAAAAACAGGTTTAGCACCATTTCTAATTATGGCATCAACTGTTGAAATGAAGGTATGTGAAACTGTAATCACCTCATCGCCTTTACCTATTCCAATGGATTTAAGTGCAAGGAAAAGAGCGTCAGAACCAGAATTTACACCTACAGCATAATTATTACCAGTATATTTGGAAAAATCTTCTTCAAATTTTTTTACCTCTTCTCCCAGCACATAAAAGCCGGATTTAATAACTCTCTGAATATTAAAATTCAATTCTTCACTTATAGAAAGATATTCTTTTTTTAAATCAGCGAACAAAACCATATTTACATCCCCACATCTATTAAATCAATGAAAATATCTATTCTAACCATAAGAAACATCAAAAAGCTCATCAAGATCAATTTCAATTCATAAGAGTCATAAACAACAGATCTTGCCCCAAATCTCTCTTTAAAATCAATTAAACCACGGTTTAAATAATGACCATTATTTTCTGTGGATATACCAAAATCAAAATATTTTTTTTGGCAGTACTGGTTGATTATCTTATCATAGATGAAACTAGATGCATATAACTGCATTCCCCTCTCAGTAGCTCCCTGGTACTGCGCATGGACAACATTTTCACTCTCATAAATTAACAGTCCATCCACTATTTCGCCGTTGTGCTCAACTGCAAAGAGCTTTATATTATCTGGAAACTTACCTGCCAGATATTCAATTTCTTCTGCAGTATGAGTAGGATTTTTACCGTACTTCTTTAGCAATTGTTCTTCTTTCAGACCCATAAAAGTATCAAAATCATAACTTCTTTTTAAGTTTAGACCCTTATTTTCGGCTTTTTTCCTGTTTCGCTTCATATTTTTACTAAATGGTATCTTAACATCCATTTTGATGGTTGATGAAACTTCCCTCTTTACTAAAGTAGCATTGTTAATAAAAAGAGCATACAAATCTTCATCAGATAAATATGAATGGTAAATATGGGGTATTGCTTTATAAAAGAGTTTTTTAAATCCCCTACCTTTTAAATACTCTTTTAATGAGTCAAATATCTGCAGCATTAAATTAATGTCCATTTTTTGATCGGTTATAATACCTCCAAAGGTCAATCCAGCATGACTAAACAGCGTATCACCACTACGATTTGCAGGCAATAAAGCAACAAGTTCCCCGTCTTTAAAGAAAATTAAAGAATGATCTTCAAATCTATCAGAATGGTATTCCATGTAGTCCCTCAAAAAAAAGAACACTCCATTTTTAGAACCCTTCACAAAATTATCCCAGAGTTCTTTTTTTTCAGGTTTATATCTCTTTATTTTAACCATTTAATCACCATTAAAGCCTCTAAATTAATATGTATGTACATTTAGTTATAAAGCAATTAAAATCCCAAAATTCAGGTTATTTAATCCTTTAAGAATTAAAATTTAAGCAATCCAGTGACAAAATCTATTTTAAATTATAAATTCAGCTCATACGAATCATATACAGTAGATCTCGCCCCAAATCTCTCTTTAAAATCAATTAAGCCTTCATTTAAATAAAAACCGTTATTTTCTGTGGATATACCAAAATCAAAGTACTTTTTTTCTGAGTACTGATTAATAAGCTTATCAAAAAGTAAACTTGGAACGTGTAGATCCATTCCCAGTTCATTAGCTTCCTGGTACTGCGCATGGATTACATTTTTATTTTCATATATTACCACCCCTCCAATCATAGTCTCATTCTGCTCAGCTGCAAAGAGTTTTATATTATCCGGAAACTTACCTGCCAGATATTCCATTTCAAGGGCAGTATGTGTAGGCATTAATCCATATTTTTTAAACAACTGTTCCTCTTTTAAAAGCATAAAAGTACTAAAATCATAGCTTCGCTTTACATTCAATCTATTGTCCTGAATTTTTTTAATATTCCGCCTTATATTCCTACTATAGGGCATCTTATGGTCCATTTCAATAGTTGATGATACTTCTCTCTTTATTAAAGTGGCTTTGTTAATAAAGAGAGCATATAAATCCTCTTCAGAAGGGTATGAGTGGCAAATATGAGGTATTGCTTTATAAAGGAGTTTTTTAAATCCCCCTTCTTTTAAATACTCTTTTAATGAGTCAAATATCTGCAGCATTAAAGAAGTTTTCATCTTTCGATTGGTTATAATGCCTCCAAAGGTCAGTCCTGCATGGCTGAACAGTGTATCACCACTACGATTTGCAGGCAATAAAGCTACAGGTTTATCATTCTTTAGGAAAATTAAAGAATGGTCTTCAAATCTATCAGAATGGTATTCCATATAATCTCGCAAAAAAAAGAATACCCCATTTTTAGAACCTTTCACGAAATTATCCCAGAGTTCTTTTTCTTTTGCTTCGTATCTTTTAACTTCAATCATTTGACCACCATTAGCAGACTGTAAGTTTAGAGTAGCTGGAAAATATTTATTTTAGTTAGCCTCTTTTTATTTATTTGGCTTCTAAATCCTCCAGTGCAGCTTCTTTAAAATTTGAGTAACTTCTAATATAATCATCCTCATTAAATGATTCAGATGCTAAAACTAAGCATACAGATCCTGAAGAAAAGTTATCCAGCTCACGCCATACCATCTTAGGTATGTAAAGACCATAATAAGATCTATTCAAATGGAAACGTTCTTTATTCTGGCCATCATCCAGTATAACATCAAAACTACCATTTGCTGCAATAATAAACTGCTCTAATCCCTTATGTGCGTGGCCCCCTCTACTTTCTCCCCCTGGAACGTCATAAAGATAATAAACCCTTTTAATTTCAAAGGGCACATGCTCAGTCTGTTCAATAAATGTCAGATTACCCCTGTTATCTTCAATTTTAGGGAGATATATTATTCTACATTCAGATATTCTCGGTTCTTTAAACATTAAACCACCTACTTTGTTTTTATTCTTTAATAATTTTAAACGCAATTTTTAACGCTTTAATCACCATATACTCTTAAATAAAATTTTAGAGCCTATACAATAAAATATACTCAATTTACCAGTAATTATAAACCTCATTATAAACTTTTAAAGTTTCCCAAGCTGTTTTTCTCCAATTAAATCTTTCAGCTCGTTTTAAACCTTTTTTGATAAGCTTTTTCATTGTCTTATCATCAGAAAGTACCATATTAATTGCAGATGCAAGTTTTTCAGGATCGTAAGGGTTGATGAGTTTTGCAGCATCTCCAACTATTTCAGGTAAAGAACTGCTGCAGGAAGTTATAACAGGAGTACCACATGCCATAGCTTCCAGAGGAGGCAGACCAAAGCCAGCATATAAACAGGGATATAAAAAAAGATCTGCGGCGTTGTAAAGACCTACCAGATCATCATCAGAAACTACTCCCGTGAAAATCACATGATCTTCCAGACCCAAAGTAGTTATAATCTGGAATATCTCTCCAGCCCTGTCCACAGCGCCTCCAACCATCACCAGTTTATGTTCTAAACCGTCTTTTCGCGCCAGGTAATATGCTTCAAGCAGGCGCGGAATATTTTTTATTGGGTGCAGACCTCCTACAGATAAAATAAATCTAGGGGGCAGCCTGTATTTTTCTCTAACTTCAGCTACCTGTCTGGAGTTTAATGGCCTGAAATTTTCGTCCTTTCCATTATATATTACTTCTATATCCTCTTCTGGAACATTGAGGTATTCCATGATATCTCTTTGGGAATTATAAGATACGGTAATTATTTTATCAGCTTTACTAATGGTTTTTTTAAGGAGCAAACGGTGCAGCATTACATCTCCCCTCTTAAAAAGATTTGGAAAGAGCAGCGGTGTCAAATCATGCACAGTGATTACCTTCCGAAACGGCTGGTTAAAAGTAAACGGTCCCAGCTCATAGGGGTCATGAACAACATCTAGATTATACTTCTTCAACTCTCGAGGTAATGTAAAGTGTCTCCAGAACATATAACTTCCCCATCCCTTTACAAATCGGTTTTTAGGGATAATAATCTCACTATTTTGACTGTAAATATCTAAATTATTCTTCAAGTAGTGTATAAGATGATAATTATTCTCATTATCCATCCTACCCAGATTTTTCACAATTTGATGGGTGTAAACGCCAATTCCACCATTATACTCGTCTATAAAGTTACTAACAATACCTATGTCCATAATTAACCTCCAGTTAAATTTGATTTATCCACGAACCGCTGATCCGTAGATATATGAACCTCCATCATCGTATATCCTGAACCGTTCACTGAGTATTTCATCAGGCGGCCGATAGCCTTCATTGATTACTATGTTAGCCCCTGCCATTTGCGATATCAAGACCTTATTTCTGGCTATATTCACGGTCCCCAAAAATATGTAGGACGTACTGTTGACCAGATCAAAATATGCAGGGATTTCCATACATGAAACCATACTGTTTAAAACACTGGCCCTATTTTTATCAGCGTAAATATCAGTACCATTATAAGAATATTTTTGTAGCCATTCGCCACTTGTTACCTCTCTTTGATCAAATTTAGGGAAATCACAGGTGGTACTAAGAGCAATAGAAGTAACATCAGCCCTATCTAAAATTTGATATGTAAAACCAGTGTCAAAAAACAGGAAAACCACCAGAAAAATAGAGATCACCGTAAATAAATTATTACGACTGATTTTTGAAAATGGTTTAAACCTTAATACTGGCCTAAATAAATGGAATACCTTTATAATTCCAATTATACAAAATGGCGCTAAAATAATTAATGACATGTGATAAAGCCGAGAAGTGTTCATCTGGCTTGAAAAGAAAGGTAAAAAGACTCCGGCCATTAGTACTATAAATGCAGCTAAACTGAGGGCTTTAAATTCTTTTTTAAATTTCATCCCGTCTTTTCCAAATAACAATGCAAGAATACCTACAGCTATGAATAACTGGCTGATCAGATAGAAATTCTTCTGCAAATTACGCAGAGGAGTAACCTGCTGCTGCATCACCAAACTTAAACCCTGAGTAGCATTCGGATCCATAAAACTGTAGAGATTACCTATTATGCTACAGCCTATGTTAACGAAACTCTGGAAAATTGTGGAGTTAGATGTGTAAATATCCCATATCAAAATAAATAATATAAATAGGGCTACAAATGGAGGGGTGATGATTATCCTGCTGTTCCCAATAATAGATCTGTACCGTTTTATTTTTGTGTTGATTTCACCCTTTTCATTGTCAACTAACTTACCCCTGGCTAAATATTTTTTAAATATATTAACTGGGTTCTTATCGATAAGATACAGGAAAATCATGCTTACTGATAAAATAAACATCATAATGTAGGCTAACCCATAATGTGCTACAACAATAGACATCCCAAAAATTATGGCTAGAACTGACCTTTTTATTACATCCATCTGCTCATTGACCATTATCATCAATACCAGAACTAACATAAGTTCAGCCACTTGCTGCCTGATTAATGATACCATTTCTGTGTAAAAAGTAAACTGTATCATAAAGAAAAATGCTGCAAAAAATGCTATACGAGGGCTGGTCTGTTTATGAAACACGTAATATAAACCTAAAGGAGTTAATGAGAAAATAAATGGATAAACAATTTTCATTATCCAGATTAATCCTGTGTTAATGAATGTGGAAAAAATAGGCACCATCATCATTACACTTAGCATGGAATTATAGTTCATAGGGAGATTTTGATCCCAGAAAGAATTTACAACGACCTGATTTGCTAAAAAGTACTCAATGTTTACATCCCAGCCCCAAATATAGTTGGTAATCAGAGATTTGTGCAGTAAAAGGGAAAATGAAATTACAAATATCCATAATGAATAATATTTAGAATTAATCTTCCCTATACCAACAAGCAATGCCATTAAACCTATTAAAAAAATCATCAGCATTGTTAAAATATTAAACTGATATACATTCATCATGTAAGCTCCTAAAACACTTAAAAATGGTATTAAAAGGGGAAATAGGACCTTTGATGTCATCAAATTTTTAACATTTACATGATTTGGCGGTGATTTTTTAATCACCATATCCTTTAAATTTCGTAAAATTAATTTGTACCTCCTGCCTTTATCTATTTTATAACAAATAAAGCACAGAATAACAATTAAAACATTAATAGTGGCGAAAATTGATACAAAGGATAGTGGTTTACTAATTCCAAAAAGGGGGTAAATTGTATTCATCAAAAATCCCACTAACATGAGGCTAGCTAGACTTAATCCAACCGTATACAAAAGGACAGGCCCATTATGTTTTATTCCGTCTAAATCCAGCAAGCGAAGTAAAAGCATGCCTGGAACAAACAAAATAAATATAAATCCAACTATATTTTTAACAATAGGAACATTTAAACCAGCGAAATCCAAAAGAAGGAATACGGAGAATACAACTTGGACCGCAATAATCAGTGAAAGAAATTCTCTAATCCTCCAATCTTTCATACGAAAAGGATTTTTTAAATACATTCTAAAATCCCCCCTCAAGAACCTGGCGGTAAATACTGTTCAACCGATTTTCCATAATTGTCCAGTTATACTTGTTCTCATAGGCTTTTCTGCCGTTATCACCCAACCTTTTCTGCAAGCTAAGATCATTTTTTAAACGAGATACTGCCCAAATTAAAGCTTCTTCATTTCCATAGGGTATTACTATCCCACATTTCTCTTTCAGTACAATATCTGCCATTGACGTATTTTCATTCACAATAATTGGAATTTTAGACGCCATGGCTTCAAAAAGCTTATTTGGGCTGGCGTATCTATTATTAGGAATATCTGGATCATAAAGTGCAATGGTAAGGTCAGCGCCCAGTGTCCCTTTAACTATTTCTTCATAGGGAACTCCATCTAAATACATGTCTATATTGTCGAATTTTTGGCTGAGCTGTATTATTTGCTGCTTATAATCTGTTTCATCACAGTGTCCCCTGATACTTAGTTTTGCACCTTCTATTTTACCAATAGCAGAAATTACAACGTCCAAACATCTTTCTTTTAGTATTTTGCCCCCAATAAAGACTTTAAATGTGTTTATATTATTATCATGATAATTTTTATCAAAATTATATTCTTCAGGGCTGTTATTTATAGTAAAAATGTTTTTGTGTATATTTCCACCTATTTGTTCAACCCTTGCTTCATCGGCCAAAATTAGAACATCTGAAAATGGCAATAAACGCTTATCCACATTTACAATAATATTTCGAAGTATGGACGGCATCATATCCCCATAAAAATCATATACATCATAAATTATAGGTTTATTTTTAATTTTAGCTGCAATCAATGAAAATAAATATGTATCAAAATTTACAGCATGGACTACATCCCATTCCGATTTAAATAGCCAGAAAACAAGGTATAAAAACCATATTGGGAAGTATAATAATGAATTAATACGGCCTATTGGAGCATTAAGTCCCAAACCTTTTACATCAACTTTTTTATCGCAGGTGAATGGCCAGCCCCTCTCCCAAATGATAACTTTAACTTCATACCCACATTTTAGCAGTGTATCTATTTCCTTTCTCAGGCGAGTATCCGGATAAGATATGACCATCAAAATTTTGGATTTTTTATTTGTTTTTCCGTTTTTAAGTTGAATCATCTAATCTACCTGTATAAAATTTCTCAGGATTTTACTGTATAAAGTGCTTAAAAAATTTTATTTTTAAAACTACAATTTATTGTTAGCTATGTTGCTTTTTCAAGATTATTTCACACTGATCTCCAATTTTAAACAAATTTAAAATTGTAGTTAATGGAATAAGGAGCATATTTAGATATAAATTATGAATTAAAATACGTCTAGATTTTTTACCCCTGAAACTTTCCCAAAAATATATAAATGAACTTATAATCTGATATCTGGGATCAGAATTGTATCTTATTTCCAAAATATCAAAATTATACTTTTTAGCATATTTTTTGAGGACACTAGTTGAAAAAAGGTACAAATGACGTGGAGTATCAAGCTGCGCCCAATATTTTCCAAATACCTTCGAAGCCAGGGAGTCACTCACTGGCACTGCTATTATAAGATGACCCCCTGGCTTTAAAATTCGATAAATTTCTTTCATAGTTTGCGAAGGATTAGGAACATGTTCAAAAACATGATTGAGGGTAATAAAATCAAAATATTCATCATTATATTTCGCTTCTTCTAACGTACAATTTGAAATATTTAAGCTATAGTTTTGGGATAATTCCTGGTTGAAATCAACTGGTTCTACCCCATGAGGTTTCATTCCAAGATATTTCATGACTAAAGGGAAATAGCCAATTCCACAACCAATATCTAGATATTTACCGTTTTCAACAACTTTTACAGTCCTGAAATAGGATGAAAACGGTGAAAGTAAAAATCTGAATACCCTTAAAAATCCCAGGTTATTATTTTTTTGAATATAATGATATAATGTTTCAATCAATGTGAAAATTTTTCTGGAGTGGGATGGACCATTTAAATCAGAGTAAATGGAATAACCTGTAGAATAATGTTTTTTAAGCTCTTCAGGACTGGGTTGATTTAAAAATGAAAGTCCACAATTCTGGCATTGATATATCTTAAATTCTCCTTCAATTTCAGGAAACATGCGATCATGATTAGTAAAGACCAATTTATGAAGCCTGGAACCACATAAATCACAGTAATCATGCTTCATCTTTTTGGTCATAATCCATCTCCCTGTGTGTGATAAATTCTTCATTGATTATCTGGAAAAGAGAAAGATAGCCCTCTGTAATCCTGTCCCATAAATAATTATTTTTTACCCTATAGTAAACGTCATCCTTGAGCTTAAGATAACTCTGCTGATGTTTATAAACTGATTTCATTTTTCTAGAGAGTTCTATTTCATTTTTAAAGTAAACTGCCGATGTTCCGCAAACTTCACGGTTAAACTGATTATCATGCGCTATAATTATATTTCTAGAAATTGCAGCCTCTAAAAGAGAAGGATTGGTTCCTCCCACTGAATGACCATGAATATATGCACAGCAGTTCTGCCGAAGCATGTCCAGAAGTTTTTGATTATAGATCGATCCTAAAAATATTACTCCAGGTTGAGTGCACTCTTCTGCTATAGCTTCAATCTCTTCTTTATAATCTTCACTTGTGAAATCTCCAACTATTACCAATGGAATAGGAATTTCAGCCTGAATAAATGCATCTATTATTGCATGAATGTTGTTTTCTGGTTCTAATCGTGCTACCACAAGATAATAATTTCCAGGGTTAATCTCAATTGAAGTATAAGTTTTAAGAAGCTTCAAGGATTCACCATTCCAGGTAACTCTCTTAGGGACATCGATCCCATAGGAAAGGTAACTGGTTTTGTCCAGATATTTCTTATCCACATAATTTTTCATTGCCTGAGCATCTACAATTATTTTATCTGCAAATACAGTTGCCATATCATGATTTATCTTTAAAAGCCATCTTTCCAGTGGATTAAACTTGCTTCTCTGCCACATAACCCCATCTATATTAACAAGAACTTGAGACCTTCTATTAAGGATCTTAGGGATGAAAAGAAACATACCCACCTCTATGCCCAAAAAATATATGAGCTGATGTTTCCTGCTTAATTTAATCAGGAAATAGATATCCGAGAGATTCTCATAAATTTTCCTTAAGAAATAATTTTTAGGCGGTTTTATAGGAAAATACTCCAGTTTGGCCCCCATATAATCATCTTTACGAGACTGCAATGGTTCATGTTCACAGCTTACAGTGACATCATAGCCATTTTTTACCAGATTTTCCGTTAATCCCTGAGCAAAAGTTTCAAAACCCCCATATTTGGCAGGAATACCACGGCAGCCTATAATTGCAATTTTCATCTTCTCACTCTTCTTGTTTTAATCCAGTAACTTAACATTCGTTTGAATATTTTAATCCCGTCATTCAATCCATTTAATTTAGGGGAATCTAATCGATTTTTATAGTTAATAGGAATTTCTAATACTCTGAAATTGTTGTTAGAAATCTTTGAAAACATTTCAACTTCTAAATCAAAACCATCTGAATCTATACCTTCCTGCAAAAGACTGTCTATTACTTTTCTTTGAAAGGCCCAGTAACCAGTACATACATCTGAAACTTTAGAAAACAGTATGCTGGCAAAAAAACTCAACAGGCGATTACCCACCAGGTTAAATCGGCTTATAGAACCTTTTTCGCGTTTGCCTAATAGGCGAGATCCTAGAACTACATCCGCTTTACCATCCATCAATGGCTTTAAAAGTTTTTGAGCATCTTCTGGATCATATGTGTTATCTGCATCCAGCATTACTATAAAATCAGATTTTACATTCTCAAAACCTCTTTTTATAGCATGTGCTTTGCCCTGTTTTCGTTCTTTAAGTACATTGGCCCCTGATTTTTTTGCAACATATGCAGTTTTATCTTTAGAATTATTGTCAACCACAATGACTTTAGATTTTGGATATCTACGGATATTTTTGACTAAGGGGCCAATGGACTGTTCTTCATTATATGCTGGAAGCAAAAAGGTCACATGTCTCATTGAATGATAATATTTCTCGTCAAAAACCCGGTTTACTGTTAGTTTATTGCTATATCTTTGAGAATAGAGTTCTATATCTTTCAAATAGTCCAATTCTTCAAACAATGTGTTTTCGTATAGGTTTTTTGAATCCAAAGTGATCCCCTTCCATTCATATCTATACGCTCGTATAAATCGTGATATGAATATCATCAAAACATTTAATACTACTCTCATCAAAATGTCCCCATGCTTTTCAGGATAGACATTCCCGCACTGTTCTGGCCAAACATTTCAATGCATCTTATAACAAATAGCAAAATCGTAAAATAGTTAGATTTTAATAGTACAGTTTATAAAGGTTAAAATTCTATATTATTTACAAATTAAAACAAAATAAACCACATAAATGGGCTAATTAGAACTTCAAATTAATTTAAAATATATTAGCCATCATAATGACTTTAAATATAGTAATATTAAAAATAGACATGTAAACGCAAGCTTTTTCACAGAGTATTGTCAAAAGTAGTGGCTTATAAAAACTGATAAATTGATTAATAGATTTAATGAACATTAGAGCATTTTAAAGATATATTAAATAGTGAAAACATATTAAACAACATATCCTCTTAATTTAAATCTTAATTTTATTTTTAATTCATATTTATGAAGAAGTAGAAATTTTTTTATGTGATGATGTGATATCTATGTTTATACTTTATTAACTATCAGTAAAAAATCAGTACAACATTGGAAAATTTAAATCCATTAAACAATTCAGTATTTACGCAAATACAGATGTTAATAATAAATTTAACAAGTGAGATGAGCATCAATGAATATAAATGTTCTTTTAATTAAGAATAATATAAATTATCCCTTTGAGGCAATTGTGGGATTTACTGATCTTCATCTTAAAGATATGCTTAATTTAGATGATTTCATTGATTTATTAGAAGTTGATGCTTCAGAATTTGATGCTGTTTTGTTTGAAATGGAATGTTATGATACTTTTGAGAAAGCAACATTAGATAGAATCTCAAAAAAGTGGAATAAACCTGCGTTGATTATTATAACACGCGCCAAAAATGAGGAAAAGGTTAAAGAATTAACTGATAATTATTTACTGGTAGAGCAGTTAACTCCCATATTACTAGAAAAATCAGTTCTCCTTGCAATTGAAAAAAAGAAAGTCGATGATTTAAATTGGAAGCTTCAAAATTACGAACAACTTATAGAAGAAGATACTGAAGAAGAAGCTAACCTTACCATTGAAGACTATTCATATCTAGAAGAATATGACAATACTATAGATTTAAACCCGAACACTGAATTTTTTAACCAGTATGATTCCACTGAATCAGAATTAAAATGGCTTGAAATTTTATTAAATGCAGTCCCTTGTGGAATCATTATTTTAGATTGCAGGGAATCACATGAATTTTTTGTAAACAGAGAATTACTCCACATGTTTGGGAATGATAATTTAGATGACTTTAATATAGAAAAAAATTTGATAAAAATAAATAATATCAATGTGCTCAACTTATACAGCCCGAATGGTGAAAAAATATCTGATGAAGAATTCCCCTCAATCAAATCCATTATAAGTGGGGAAGATATTGAGAACTTAGAACAGGTTATAAAATACGATGAATATACTGACAAAACTGTTATGATTAACTCTTCACCTGTTTTTGATAAATCAGGGAATATAATAGCCTCCATCACAGCAATATCTGACGTATCTAAGCTGAAAAATACTGAAAAAGATTTAATAAATACAATTAAAGCTAAAAATATAATTTCAGAGGAGTTTAACGATCGAATTCTAAATATTTTGCAGACCATGACTAATCTTCTGTGTGTAAACGAAGAACTGGACCAGCCGGAACAGTATAATAAATTTTATCTAAATGAAAATAAGATAAATAAAGTAGTAGGGTTAAGTTTTATTCAAAATATCCACGAACAGCTCCTGTATTATGAAGATGTTAAACAGGTAGATTTTAATGAATACGTTCAGGAGATATGTTCTAAGCTCCTCCATATTTATAATGCAGAAAGTTTCGTTGATTTAAAAATTGAAGGGCATGCACCTATGAATTTAGATATTATACTCCCATGCGGCCTCATTATTAATGATATACTCAATTACAGACTTAAATCATTCACAAAAAGTGACAAAATTAATTTAATGATTGAATCTAAATCACAGGACGGTAGAATAACTATAGAAATTGCCGACAATGGACCCCGACCTAAAGTTCCCATAGTGAAAAATTCAGATGATTTGAAGCTTACACATGCACTATTAGAACAGTTAAGCGGAATAATAAGAATTGAGACTAATAATCAACAAACTTCATTCTTTATAGAGATATTGTACTTAGATATCAATGATATTTTAAGTTAATGAAAGTAATTTGATTATTGAGTCTTTCTTTTTTTATTTAGATCTAATTGGATTTGCCTGATTTTCTAAGACTTCGCTTTTCTGAGTTTCTGCCTCAGAATTAATTGATTCATAGGTACAAAGCAATGTGCGTGAATTAGAAGTTATGTATTCCTGTCCAGTTATATCTTTAATAGCTGCACAAGCAACATTTTCTACAATACAACTTAAATATACAGAACCATCTTCCTGCACTATTAACTGAGGAAGATAAGAGTCTAATGAATCTTCTTTATCCACTATAATTTTGTGGTCATTTAATCTGTAATTCACTTTTTCAGCATATTTAATATCAGTTTCAAAATACTGGACAACAGAATCTAATATTTCTTCCGGATTATCAGAATCAATATCAATTTTATCTTTAAAGATGTTCCACAGATAATTTTTTTCTTCTTCAGAAATATCAGATTTTTTACTTGTTTGGTGTGTAATCCAAAGTTGTATTGCTTCAAGTATAGCTTTACCATACCAGCCTCTTCTAAAAGCGAATTTTATTGCTGCATTTCTACGAAAGATCAAATCAATATCTTCAGGTACCGAAATCGTAACCCTATTCATGCCCATTAATACCACCTTCAAATTAATTGACTATTTTATATTCATATATCCAACAATTGAATTAATTGTTTCATATCAAGTAATATTACTCAACTCAAGTAACAACACTTTTCACGTTTAGAAACATTGATGAATACAATCAATATTGCTGCGTATGATCTAATTTAACGTTCCAGCATATAAACATATTGTTAAATGCGTCCCCTTTTCCATATACATCTATTAAATGTTTCTAAAAGCAACAACGCATATATATGCATATACTGCCAATATTAAGGTATTACTGATTTTTTAATACTGATTCCAAACACTGTTTGCATATTAACTTATGATACTAAAATAATAAAACGGAAGTATTACCTCTAATTTGAATAATTAGATATGAATAGTCCCAGATTAAATTTTAAGAAATGTTCAAACATTTTAATAAGTTAACAAACTATTAAATTAATTATAAAAACATTCAAACAGTTATTCAATTAGATGAACTATTTAATTTTTCACAGTGACATATGTCACTATTAAATCATTTATTTCCAAACTAGTAACTGTATATGGTTGTAGAAATACTTAAATTATTAATAAATTAAAGTTCAGATTTTAACTAAAAATAAAAAGTGAATGGGTTAATAATGATAATTAAATGTGGTAAATGTACATTAAGAAAGTGGAAATCTTCAGATCTTGAAAATCTGGTTAAAAATGCTAATAATTACAATGTATCATCTACTTTAAGAGATGCATTTCCATACCCTTATACAATTGAAGACGGGAAAGAATGGATAGAATTTGCAGAAAATGAAGAATGGGGCCATAATTTTGCCATAACTATAGATGATAAAGCTGTTGGTGGCATAGGGCTTATTGTAGGCAAGGACATAGAAAGGAAATCTTCAGAAGTTGGTTACTGGTTAGGAGAAGACCACTGGGGAAAAGGTATTGCATCTTCTGCCCTAAAAGGCATTGTAAACTTTGCATTTAATAATCTTAAGCTGGAAAGGATTTTTGCAGTGCCCCTTGAACATAACACTGCATCAAGAAAAGTCCTTGAAAAGAATGATTTTGTCCTTGAGGGAATTTTAAGAAACAGTGCTTTTAAATCCTCAAAAATCATAGATTTTTGTGGTTCGGAACCTACGGTTTCCTCAACTGGAAAACTCCATAATCAAGCTTTATATGCAAGAATCAGAGAACAATAGTGTTTGTGATGACTAAAAAAGTACGTCGAATTAAATATGAAGAATTAGAAAATCTTCTATCACTTTATAAGTATTTAATCCCCGATGATCCCAAATTAAAAATAGATACTGCCTTAAAAGAACACTGGAAGGAAATACTGTCTGATCCAAGCTATTTTTATTTAGTAATTGAAGAGGACAGTATGCTTGTTTGTTCATGCAATTTAACTATTATCCAAAACTTGACAAGGTCAGCTAGACCATATGGAATAATAGAAAATGTAGTTACTCACCCTGATTACAGAAATAAAGGGCATGGTACTGCAGTTTTAAAAAAAGCCATCGAGATAGCTCAAGAAAATAACTGCTACAAAGTGGTGCTTACCACCAGCAGAAAAGATGAAAATATATTAAATTTTTATGAAAATGCAGGGTTTGACAGGGGAGAAAAAACTGCATTTATTGTGAGGATATAATCATCCAAATCACACCCCCATTTATAAAATAAACAAATTATTATCCAAAACGTTTTAAATTAAATATAAGCCAAATTAAAAAAAAATGAATTGAATAGTATATGCTAACTGGTTTTGATTGTTTTTTATAGTGCGCTAGAAATAGTTACACAGTTGTATTTTTATTTAGCGACATTAATACTTCATTCTGTACCTGTTACAGTGTCTTCAGTTCCAGTAGCTGTTCCCTCAGTTCCAGTCATGGTTCCCCCAGTGCCCGTTGCAGTTCCAGGCATAGGCATGTTACCCATCATGCCTCCAGGCATATATCCTCCCATTAGCACCATGTGCACCAGGTACATTAATCTCACCACGTATGATCCTATAAGGTATGTTAAAGGGTTCATTCCAGAATAGGTCATTCCAGGATTAGCATAACCAGTGTACTGGTTACCAGTTGCAGTTTGCGCGGCATAACCATAATTTTGTGCAGCTGCTGCCCCTGAAAATCCTACTGCAACAGCAAGGGCAAGTAAAAGAATTCCTAATTGTTTCTTCACTTTTTCACCTCCATGTCATAATGTGTAATACTAATATTATTTTATGTATTACAATCTGATCTATATCAGAAATGTGTTAAAAAGCTTTCGATTAACTAAAAAATATTTATTTCGTAGGTATTTGAACAAAAAAATAAAATTAAAGCTAATCCCTTATTTTAAATATAAATAAAAAAATATTTCGACAATTGAGGTCATAAAAAGATATGATTAAAAATATTTGATTTTTAAGAGGTTAAATAAAAAT
The DNA here is from genome assembly GCF_000745485.1 of Methanobacterium veterum. Taxonomy (NCBI): domain Archaea; kingdom Methanobacteriati; phylum Methanobacteriota; class Methanobacteria; order Methanobacteriales; family Methanobacteriaceae; genus Methanobacterium; species Methanobacterium veterum. The sequence goes on along the minus strand of NZ_KN050693.1, from coordinate 676,681 downwards.
TTAAAGAATATGAAATAAAACAATGGATTTAAAAAAGGGTGTTATTTAAAACTTTAGAGCCCATATTAACATTGAACATAATGTAATTGGAAACATTAAGTATAATTTTGTTTATTTAGCCTGCAATAAAATTATATTTAATTTTAAAATATAAACAATAAATATAAAATTAAAACGGTCCAAAAATGAAAATAGCATTTATAATTTACGATGGAATGACAACACTCGACTTTGTTGGAGCTTATGACCCCCTAACACGATTAAAGACCATGGGATTTATGAGTGACTTAGAATATGATGTTTGCTCCAATAAAAACAAAATAATTTCTGTAGAAGGTTTAGAAATCACTGCAGATAAAATTCTAAATAATTTGAGTCAATATGATTTTATCGTTGTACCTGGAGGAGAAGGGGTAAAATACATTGCACAGGACAAAGAATTTATTGAATGGATAAAAACGGCACAGAATAAATCTACGATAACATCAGTGTGCGGAGGTTCTATAATTTTAGGAGTTGCAGGATTGATTAAAGATAAAAAAGCCACCACTCACCCTATGCGGATGGAAAATCTTAAAAAATTCACATCTAATGCAACAGATAAGCGGATTGTTGAAGATGAGAATATTATAACTGCAAGGGGTGTAACATCTTCAATAGATTTAGGCCTGTTTTTATGTGAAAAAATTGCAGGTGAAGAAATTAGAGTTAAAATTCAAAAGCAGATGGATTATCTAAATTATAACTATGATTAAACTATTTTAGTTTCTATTAGTTAAAATGAAGTAAACTATTGAACATAATCAAACAGCCATTTTTCAAAAATACTACCTAATACGGATTAACATTTAATAAATGTAATCCAGATAATATCTATTAATTACTTAAAAATTTAAATCTTATAACTTAATTAATTCAATCTTTAATATTTTATAAGGATGTGGATCCATGTCAGGAAATACAATAGGCAAGATATTTAAAATAACAACCTTCGGCTCAAGCCACGGCACTGCACTTGGTGCTGTTGTAGACGGCTGTCCCGCAGGGCTAGAATTATCAAAAGAGGACATGCAAAAGGAACTTGACAAGCGGCGTCCTGGAACAAGTAAAGTTACAACTTCCAGGGGCGAAACAGATGAAGTCCAGATTTTATCAGGTATCTTTGAAGGAAAAACAGATGGTACACCTATTGCAGCAGCAGTCTATAACCGAGATATGGATTCGTCAGCTTACAAAGCACTTAGAAATAAACCAAGACCAGGGCATGCAGATTATGGATGGATAAGCAAATATGGACACTATGATTATAGAGGCGGGGGTAGGGCAAGCGGAAGAACTACCATAGGACATGTAATAGGTGGTGCAGTTGCAAAAAAACTCCTTGAAAAGTTAAATATCAAAGTTATCGCCCATGTAACAAAAGTCGGCAGTATTGAAGCTCAAAAGATCAAATTAACTGAAATAGAAAAAAACATTGAAAATAATTCTGTAAGGTGTGCAGATTTAGAAGCCGCAGCAAAAATGGAAGAATTAATTCTTGATTTAAAACAAAAAGGAGATTCTGTAGGAGGAATAGTTGAAACAATAGTTTTAAATGTGCCTGCAGGTCTTGGAGAGCCTGTATTTGACAAGTTAGATGCAGATATTGCAAAGGTTTTAATGGGAATAGGATCCGTTAAAGGTGTTGAAATTGGAGCAGGATTTGAAGCTGCTGGTTTAAAAGGTTCCCAAATGAATGATGAATTTTATATGGATAACAATAAGATTAAAACTAAAACAAACAGATCTGGCGGAATATTAGGCGGAATTTCAGATGGAATGCCAATTATAACCCGAATGGCTGTAAAGCCAACACCATCAATATCCAAAGTTCAGGAAACTGTTGATCTTGAAAAAATGGACAATACAAAAATTGAAATTAGGGGAAGACATGACCCATGCATTTGCCCAAGGGTAACCTCAGTTGCTGAATCTTCCATCGCAGTTGTACTTGCAGACCATTTGATACGGGCAGGCTTTATTAATTCATGCAAATTATAATTTTGTTTTTTAAGCAAAAATTATTTTTATTCTTTTAATTAAAACCATTGACAATTAAATTTATTTTTGAGTTAAGTATGTTTACTAAAAATAAAAAAAATAAAAATTTATGAAATATTTAATGTCTGTAGAATAAGGTTATAAGCTTGTTCAGTCTGATTCAGTGCACTTGGTGGACAAATATACTCCAGTACAAGATAATTGCTGCCAGTATCTACAATTGTTACTTTTTGAGCTACATCTGACCCATAGGATCCCAACTGAGTCGCTTTAAAGTTTCCAATGTTAGCACTTCCAACTGTTGAATTTGTGGTATTCATCACTATCGTATTTGTTCCTGGAAGCTGTAAAGTCCCCTGTGATTTCTTTTGCATTTGAATAACGATATATGATGTGGGGCTTTGTCTATCAGGAATATTTGCAGTTAAAGTAATCTCAGAATACAGTGAATTATTGGTAAAATCTCCCACCACATGGTTTTGGCTCCATGACTTGGGGTACTGGAAAGATATATTACCGCTCGTGAACGTGTTATTTCCAACGGATACAGCCAGTACAATGGCAATAATCACTACCACTGCAATGATTATTCCTGCAATAATTAAATTATCACGGTTCATTTTATCACCGACTATTACCTATATATTACAAAATTAATACTTATATTTTTCCTTAAATACATAAAAAAGAGGTTTTGATCTAAACTAAAATCATTTTAATCATAAAATAAAAATTGTTGGTTTTAAACCTTTAATTGAGTCTGAAAATTGATATTAACCTTAAAGCAAAAATTTAAATTTAATAAAGTATATATTAAATTTAATAAATTGTAAAAGGATTTTTATGGCTCATAAAAACCAGAATAAATGGGGCGTAGTGATAATTGCCTGCATGGCGATCTTTATAATTGTTTTAGACTCATCAGCCATGAATGTAGCCATAAGTACCCTCGTTGTAGAATTAAATACAACGTTATCCATTATCCAATCCATAATCGCATTATATGCATTAATAATTGCATCATTTATGCTGCTTGGAAGCAAACTTCAGGATATTCTTGGTAGAAAGAAGACATTTCTTATTGGATTAATAATATATGCATGTGGAACAATCACAGCAACCCTAAGTGTAAATGCTCTTATGCTCCTTACAGGCTGGTCCATTTTAGAAGGCATCGGAGCAGCCATGATCTTACCTGCAACCACAACCATAGTCGGATCTGCTTACGAAGGTAAAGATAGAGTTACCGCTTTTGGGATATGGGGAGGAATAGCAGCAATGGGTGCTGCAATTGGACCCATTGTAGGTGGAATATTCACCACATTTGTTACTTGGAGACTTGTATTCGGTTCAGAACTGGTTTTTGTTGCCGTTATACTAATTTTCAGACATTACTTAAGTGAATCAAAACCAACGCTAACCTGGAAGGATTTAGATAAAGTAGGCGTGTTACTCTCAATAACATCCCTAATTTTAATTGTTTTGGGCATTTTATTACTTACAAGACCAGACTACTGGTCTTATGTGGCATTACTATTGATTTCAGGTTCTATTCTGTTTATATTATTTTTATTATGGCAGAGAAGAAGAATTAATAATGGGCTGGAGCCTTTATCTGACATATCTCTCCTTAAAAACCGTATATTCGGCTTAGGGAATTTAAACTCTATTATACAGCAGATACCCCTGGCAGGATTTCTTTTCATAATTCCAGTATTCATGCAGCAGGTGGCCAAAATCGATGCATTTATGACTGGTGTTGCCCTTTTACCTGCATCAATTACTATTTTAATCTTTTCACTGCTTGGTGCAAAACTATCATCGATTTTAGAATCTAAATACATCATAATGATAGGATTTATTATTTCTGCAGCAGGTGCATTCATACTGGGCAGCGTATTTAACATAAACACCCACATAATCGACATTATACCTGGAACAGTTGTATTTGGTATTGGAGTGGGCCTTTTACTTTCACAATTAACCAATTTAACCATGTCAGCTGCAAGAAGTGACCAGGAAACTGATGCCGCAGGTTTTTTAAATGCATTTAAAAATCTGGGCTATTCTGTAGGAACAGCTTTAATTGGAGTTTTACTTATACTTGGAATATTTGGCGGCCTTACATCAGGAATAGAATCAGCAGGTCTAGATGGAAACATGACAACTAAACAAATACATGACAGTCTCTTTAACTACGTGGAAAAAATGCAGACAGTTCCACCCAAAATATCTCCAGAATTAGTACCGCAGGCCACACAGATCGTTGAATCTACCATCAGCTATGCAATGAAACAAACTTTCAATGCTCTAACACTGATTTTGATCTTAGGGTTCATTATAAGTATTTTTATACCCAAAAGGAAAGAATCCAATTAAATTTTATTTATTTTTTATTTGGTTTAAAAGTTAAAATAAAGTTTATTGTTCTCTAGTATCAATCAATTTAAATCTGTTCTTATTATTTGTAATAAATACACAGATATCTCCATCTATATTTTTTTGTATATTATGAGACACTTTGTATTCATCCTCATCTTCAAACAAGTATGTAACTAATGATATAGCTTTATTCTTTAATTTAGACTTTGGGTCGTCTGTTAATTGATCTTTAGTTTCAGTTATTTTAAAACACCTCATTTAATTTATTGAAATAGTTCTTATATGATTAATTATTTTTCAATATGTTTAAATTTATGTAATTTATTTTTTGAAATGTTATTTAATGGAGGTGAATAACATAGAAAAATATAGTGATTCTTTAAAATAGCAACAATATCAATTACAAAATTAATCATTGATAACTTTCAAGATTCATGATGACATTGTCAGTATAACATAAAGCAGCTTAAGGCTTTATTTAATTAATTTAATAGTTATGACTGATTCATTAAAAATTCCACGAAAAAAAATAGTACAATAATTATAAATTTTAGTTATCACCAAAAATTATTTATGCATGCCAAGATCCTAATTGTTGAGGATGAAGCCATTACAGCACTGGATATCCAAGGATTATTAAAAGATATGGATTTTGAAGTAGTTTCAACAGCTTCAACTGGAATGGAAGCCATTCAAAAAGCAGAGGATCTTAAACCAGATTTAATACTTATGGATATAACACTTAAAGGTGAAATAGACGGTATTGAAGCTGCTAAAAAGATAACAGCTCTTTTTAATATTCCTGTTATATATTTAACTGGTTATTCAGACCAAAAAACTTTTGAAAGAATTAAATTAACACAGCCTTATGGATTTGTCAGTAAACCAATTAGTTATGATGAATTAAAATTATCTATAGAAACCGCTCTTTATAAACATAAACTTGATAAAAAATTAAAAAAAAGTGAAGAAAAATACCGTGGGTGGTTTGAAGATGATTTGACAGGAGATTTCATTGCAACACCTGAAGGAGAACTTCTTGATTGTAATCCCTCCTTTTTGGAGATGTATGGATTTAATAATGGTGAAAAAGTTATCCACTCAAATATTTCAAAATTCAATCCTGAAGGGTGGATTGATCTTATCGCTATCTTAAAGGAAGAGAAAAAAGTCAAAAATCGTCAAACATGGCTTACAAGGCCAAATGGAAAACGATTTCATGTTGTTGCTAATGTTGTTGGCATTTTTAATGATTTAGGTAAACTTGTTCAAGTTAAAGGTTATGTTTTTGATGATACTGAACGTAAAAAAGCTGAAGAAAATTTACATAAAGAAGTGGAAAGGGAAAGTTTCTTTCTTGAGCTTTACAAGAATTCACCTCAACTTACAGATAAAGAACTTTATAGTTATTCGCTAGATCATGCAGTACGTTTCACAGATAGTGCCATTGGATTTTTCCATTTAATTTCTGACGATCAGAAGACTGTCATTTTAGATACGTGGAATAATGAAACTTTTAAAACTTGCAAAACTTCATTTAAAACCCATTATCCCATCGAACAGGCAGGGAACTGGACTGACTGTATAAAAGTAAAAGGACCTGTTGTTTATAATGATTTTAAAAATTCTCCCAATAGAAAGGGATTTCCAGAGGGACATGTATCTGTTAAAAGATTTATAAGTGTTCCTGTATTTGATGGAGATAAAGCTAAGTTTATTTTTGGTGTGGGAAATAAAATTGAAGAATATGATGATCATGATGTAATCCAGATTCAATCAGTGGCTAATGAACTGTACAAGATCATTAAAAGACGGCAAGGTGAGCAGGAATTAAAAGAAGCTCGTGATAATCTAGAAAAACAAGTAAAAGAACGTACAGCAGAATTAAAAAATGCTTTTGAATCCGTTAAACGCGAAGCGTTTGCGGCATCACAAAATGCGAAGGCACTAAAAGAAAGTGAAGCTAAGTTCCGTGAATTATTCAACAAAGCACTCGATATGATAACATTATCTGAAAGTCGTAGAGATGGATTATTTGGAAATTTTATTGGAGTAAATGATGCTGCAGTTAACATATTGGGTTACACACGAGAAGAATTTTTAAATAAAACCCCTTTAGACTTATTTGCACCCACTAGTAAAGAAGAATTACCTAAATTCATGGTAAAACTTCAAAAGAAAAAATATATCACATTTGAATCAGTTACTATAACCAAAAATGGAAAGCAAATACCTGTTGAGGTTAGTGTGCATACTTTTAAACTTGGAGAAAAAATGGTAAGCCTTGCTATTGCTCGTGATATTACAGAACGTAAAAAATCAGAGGAAGAATTAAAAGAAAGTGAAGCCAAGTATCGAGAACTATTTGATAAATCAACTGATATGATTAGTTTAAGTGAAATAAATGAAGATAGTCTGCCAGGAAAATATATAGAGTTAAATGAAGTTGGATTAAAAAGATTAGGTTACACTAAAGAAGAAATACTAAATATGACTCCTGCAGATATAATAGCTCCTGATAAAAAGGTTGAAATGCCTAAAAATGCGGTAGAAATAGCTGAAAAGGGACTCAGTAGTTTTGAAATGGTTCATGTAACTAAAGAAGGTAAACAAATACCAGTAGAAGTTAACTGCCACATAATTAATTATCAAGGAAGAAAAGTTTATTTAACAGTTTCTCGAGACATTACAGAACGTAAAGATGCTGAAAATAAATTAAAATCGATGTTAAAAAAATTAGAACGTTCTAATGAGGAACTTCAAAGATTTGCTTATGTCGCTTCACATGACCTGCAAGAGCCTTTAAGGACTATTTCTAGTTTTACACAATTATTAGAGCGCCGTTATAAAGAACAATTAGATTCTGATGCTGATGAGTTTATGGGATACGTTGTAGAAGCCTCACAAAGAATGCAGCGTATGATCCTCGATTTACTTGAATATTCAAGAGTTTCAACAAAAGATGAAGAATTTAAGCTTGTTAATTCTGAGATTATACTTAATCGAGTTATTGATGGGTTGAAAAATTTAATTGAAGAGACTGGTGCTAAAATTACCCATGATCCGCTTCCAGCAGTTATGGCTGATGAGAACCAACTTTACAGGGTATTTCAAAATATTATAGCCAATGCCATCAAATTCCGAAAAGAGAATGAAACTCCAGAAATACATATTTCAGCTTATATAAATAATAATAAGAATGAATATATATTTTCTTTTTCTGACAATGGTATTGGAATCGAAACACAGTATTTTGACCGTATTTTCACTATATTCCAGAGATTACACACAGTAGAAGAATATACTGGTAGTGGAATTGGTTTGTCAATCTCTAAAAAAATTATTGAATGTCATGGTGGTCAAATGTGGGTTGAGTCAGAATTCGGTAAAGGTTCCATCTTTTATTTCACATTGCCCAAGTCATAGACTTGGGCACATCACAATCAAAGATTGTGAAAGCTTGCAAAATCTATGATTTTGCACACCCAAAAAAATTGAAAATTTTTTTGACGGCTTCCAAAGCCGTAGGCTTTGGAGGCCCGAAAATTTTTTAAATTTTCGATAGCTTCCGAAATGTTAGAAATTGCTTGCAATTTCTAAAATTCCTAGAATTGAGAATTTTAAGAAATTAAATCCTAAAAACAGATTCTAAAAATTTAATAATTGATTCAAATACATGAATGCTTAAAGCATATAATTATGTCCTAATTGCTTGACTCGAGTGTTTAAGTGAAATAAAATAAAATTTAGCACTTTATATATGAATTATATAACTTTGCAGAACATTTGTATAGTCCAATTCATTTTATCTTTTGAAAATAACTACATGTAACATTTAACCCATATGTGATGCCACATCATGCTTACTCCATTAATCTAAGAAAATAAACTCATTATAACAATGATTAATATAATAATTATAATAATTCTATGTATTCCTAGCTTTTCAATGAAAACTTAAACTTATATATCATTAATAATACTAACTAATATATCATACCAAATTTTTTCAACTTTTAAGGCTTTTAATCCCTAATTTATCCTAATTTTAACAACCAGCATTTAACAAATGTGAATTATACCAAAATACAACTCCACTTAAAAAAATGAAAAATTGTTTGAATTATGTTTTACAAAATGGACTTAATACAAAATTAATGTGGAGGTTTAAATGAGTGCCCAGGATAATGTTGAAATATTATTAATAGAAGATAATCCTGCCGATATTCGTTTAATAATGGAAATATTAGATAATTGTAAGATAACTAATATTAAAAGTGTCGATAACGGTATAACTGCTATGGATTACTTATATAATAAAAATGAATATAAAAATTGTAAAAAGCCGTCTTTAATTTTGTTAGATTCCGGATTGCCTGCAAAAAGTGGTTTAAAAATACTTAAAGAAATTAAAACAGATGATAAATTAAAATGCATTCCTGTAATTATACTTACAGGGTCCACTGACAATACGAATATAAATAAATTATACAAACAATATGCAAATGCATGTATAATCAAACCAATTGATTTAGACGATTTTAAAAAGTATATGTGTACTTTTATAGAGTTTTGGTGTAATATTGTTACATTACCTAAAATAGATGAAAAACAGCTTACAGAATAGAGATTACGTAGAGTAATATAACCTTGTAAAATTTTAAGGTTTATTACAATTATTTTTATACCTCGACTAAAAACTAGTTACCTAAACTTATTTTTGATTAAAACACTAAACTAATACCATGTTAATTAATTCAGCTTATATACTTATCCTAATAATTACTGGTGTGGGATAGGGTTTGCAACTGGACTTTGGGGTGTTGGGAGATGTTTTATACTTGCCCCTGTTCAGTTTTTGCTCTTATTATCATTAGGTATTGATCCTGATACTCCAATAAGAATTGCTTTTGGTACAAGCTTGGCTGTAATTCTTCCCACAGCAATTATCGGAACATATAGTCACTACTGTAGAAAATGCGTCCTTATAAAGCCTGCAATAATCATGGGCATAATGGGTCTTTAGGATGAATAATTGTAGTTTCCATCGCCGCCCATGTTCCCGCAGATATTCTCAGGATAATATTTGGACTATTATTAATTGTAGTTTCCATCGATTTTTAAGGTTCAAAACACCAGAAAGGCATCAAAAAAGATCTATCAGTAAATATGAATTAGTTTTATGGGGATTTATGACTGGAATAGCTTCAGGACTTCTAGGAATTGGAGGAGGAGTTGTTTTAGTACCCATCATGGTTGTAATATTGGGTTTTAAAATGATCGACGCCGTGGGAACGTCTTCACTTATGATTGTATTTACTTCAGTTGGTGGAATCATTTCGTATATTTTAAATGGATTATATGCGTCCAGTTTACCTCATACTCCGTAGGTTATATTAATCTGCTCCAGTTTGCCATACTTGCGGTTTCAAGTATCCCAATGGCCCCGGTAGGAGCTTTAGCGGCCATAAAATGCCAGAAAAACAGGTACATATTTGCAGTCCTGTTACTCTATATGGTTTTAAAAAACCTCAAAAGTTTTTTATACCCCGAATGCTTCGCATTCAAGGGGTTTAAAAATGATGGGAATATTCGATTTGCTTCATCTTCCACTTTAGTAAAATAAATTAATTTATACTAAATTTATTAATTAAAAGCAAAGTAAATTCCATCTTCAGCTGTAATCCATTAAAAACATGTAAAAATGCTTATGGTTAAAATTATTTAAGATACAAGTCGTTCCGTTACTTTTAGACATTTATTCTACAAAAAAAATTAGTTTTCAAAGATTTAGCTCAAAAACTTATAGAATAACTACCATTGTTTAATTAATGAAAATATCAAAAAAAATATTTTTTTCTTTAATAAAACTATTATTCAAATTTATTAAAGTTCTAAATTTGCAATTAAAAATTATTTTTAAAATAGGAGGATTTTAGATGTTATCAAACAAGAAAAATTTAGGTGAAATGAGTAAGTTAGAAAGGGAACATACCACAACTTACGGCAGCCGTTACTTCAGAAAAAGCGTACCTAAGTACAGAATGCCAGATAGGGGAATGCCTGCAAGGGCTGCTTACCAGATAATCCATGATGAACTGAATCTGGACGGTAACCCTGCCTTAAACTTAGCAAGTTTTGTAACCACATGGATGGAACCTGAAGCTGACATGTTAATAATGGAAAGTATGGGAAAGAACTACATCGACAACGATGAGTATCCTCAAACTCAAGTAATCCAGGACAGAGTTGTAAACATGCTTGCAAGGTTATTCAATGCCCCCAAAGACAGTGACTCCATTGGAAGCGCCACTATAGGTTCTTCAGAATCTATCATGCTCGGACTTCTGGCCCACAAGTGGACGTGGAAGAAACGAAGGGAAGCTGAAGGTAAACCAACGGACAAACCAAATATAGTAATAGGTGCAGACGTCCACACTGTATGGGAAAAGTTCGCCCTCTATTTCGACGTGGAACTCAGACTTATACCCCTCAGAAAGGACATATGCAAAATAACAGATACCAAAATCACCGAGATTATGTCTTCATTCAGTTATATAAGCGGCTTAAAAGAGGATATATACACAATAACTGCAGAAGACGTTAAAGCTGCAGTTGACGAGAATACTATAGCAGTGGGTGCAGTTATCGGGACAACATTTACAGGACAGATGGATCCTATAGAAGACATCAACAAGGCACTAATTGAAATTAAGGAGACTAAAGGATGGGATATACCCATACATGTTGATGCTGCAAGCGGGGGCTTCATACTGCCGTTTTTATACCCGGATCTCAAATGGGATTTCAGGCTGGAACAGGTTAGATCTATCAACGTATCAGGCCATAAATATGGCCTGGTTTATCCAGGTATTGGGTGGCTGCTGTTTAAAGATAAAAAAAATCTCCCTGAAGAGCTTATATTTAAAATAAATTACCTGGGAGGCCTCATGCCTAATTATTCACTTAACTTTTCCAAGGGAAGCAGCACCATAATAGCACAGTACTACAACTTCATAAGACTGGGGATGGACGGTTACAAAAAGATAATGAAAAACATGCAGGAAAATGCGCGCTACCTCGCCACCAGGTTAAACGGGTCCGGTAAATTCGAAGTCATAAATAAAAGCGTCACATTTCCAATAGTAACTGTAGAACTCAAGAACACCACATGCAGCGTGTTTCACCTTTCAGAAAAGCTCAGGCAGAAAGGGTGGATTGTACCCGCATATACTCTACCGGCAAATGCAGACGATACTGCTGTTTTGAGAATAGTGGTAAAGGAGAGCTTCAGTAAGGACATGGCAGAAATGTTCTTTGCAGATATAATGGAATCAATTGAAAAACTGGAACAGTCCGAAGAAGACAGGATAACCGACATAGATCAGAATAAAAATCCTACTTTACTTTATTAATTCAGACAGGATAGGATGACATATTGTCATCCTGATTCCATCTCAACTTCAATTTCAAAATGCCTCAGAATGATACTTTATATGAACTAATGGGATTCTAATATAGAGCAGCTATAACCTATGCAATTCCTGCTATAACCAGCAAAAAAGGGAAAAATCCAAACGGTTTGGAATTTCTTTTTCGCTTATACAGGTTTCCCATCCCCTATTATAAATAAGAAAAAATCCATAATATTAATTATAAGTTTAAATGTAAATTTTTTTTTGATTAAGAAATAGTACAACAGTTAATACTCAAATTTTATAAATTTTCCGCATGTTTTACAGATAACTGAGTAAATCAGCAGGGCACCAGAATGAAAACAGATAAAACCATTAACAAGAACAAATGTGATGTGCTTCCTGTTAACCTGCCAGAAGACTGGTCATGCCTAAATGCTAAAGGACCGGGCCCCTTCGCAACAAAGGCTACATTAAAAACCCCTGAAGGTAAAACAGTTCCCTGGGCTTCTCGCCACCGCCGCAAACACCACTTCCAACTTGATAAAAGCATAGGATCAACATGGTGGGCACCTGGTGCTATTGGATGGTGGATCGGAGTTCTTTTTTCTATTGGAGCCATTTGTTTTGCAATTGGTGCTATCCCCTTTTATTTAACAGTCGTCGGCGATACCTACGACAGTCTGACCTTTTTTATTGGTTCCATATTTTTTACATCAGCAGCTTTTTTACAGTATCTGGAGACAATAAACACACCACATAATCCTTTAAACAAAAAAGAAAAATTTCGCATTCTTGCATGGGCACCAAAACACATTGGATGGTGGGCGGTAATGGTGCAGTTTATTGGAACGGTATCATTTAATTTCAACACATTCAACGCCATGCACAGTAACCTGTCCATTAACCAGCTGAATAATCTGGTATGGATCCCAGATGCCTATGGATCAATCTGTTTCCTTGTTGCTAGTTTGCTGGCATGGATGGAAGTCAGCCACGCCCTTTTTTCATGGCACCCCCTCAGTTTTTCCTGGAATATAGCTGGACTGAACATGTTAGGTTCCATCTTCTTTGGAATTTCAGCTGTAGGCGCATTTGTTTTACCAGAAACAGGTTTGCCATTAAATGTGTTTCTGGTTGATATGGGCACATTTGCAGGAGCTGTTTGTTTCCTGGTTGCTGCCATATTATTGTTACCTGAACGTGTCCATGAAACGATTAAAGATCCACAGGTATCCTCTCAAAGTCAAAATAAAAATATTAATTAAAAAAATAACAAAAACTGTGCTGTTAAATGGTATAAAGTTTACAGCACATGCTTAGTACAGCAGAGACGGATTTTCCCGTTCCTTTACTTCTTCTTTTTTAATGGATAATTGTTTTAATCTACTGCAGGTATCTACCATATCATTAATGAGCATATCTATCATATCTCTACCAAAACTCTCTTTAATGACCATTCTTACGACTGCAATATCTTCTGCATCCTTGGGAAGGGTATATGCCGGCACGATCCATCCTTTTTCACGCAGCTTTTCCGACAGCTGGAATACATCAAAATCAACATCTTTTAACCTTGCAGTAACTAAAGGAAACATTATATCATTGTTTATAACCTCAAATCTACCAGATTCCTCCAGTTTTTTCGATAAATACTGTGCATTTTTAAGCATATTCTGTATAATTTCTCTATAACCCTTTTTTCCCAGCCTTATGAAGTTGTAGTACTGCGCCATTATAGTGCTGCTTCCCTTAGAAAAGTTAAGTGAATAATTAGGCATTGAACCCCCAAGATAGTTTATATTAAAAATCAGTTCTTCAGGTAAGTCTGTTTTATCTTTAAAGACCAGCCACCCAATACCTGGATAAACCAGACCATATTTATGGCCTGATACGTTGATAGATCTAACCTGTTCCAGCCTGAAATCCCATTCAAGATCAGGATATATAAATGGAGCTATAAATCCACCGCTGGCACCATCGACATGTATAGGTATATCCCACCCTTTAGTTTTTTTAATTTCTAGCAAACAATCGTTTATTTCCTTTATAGGATCCATCTGCCCAGTAAATGTAGTTCCTATAACTGCCCCCACAGCTATGGTATTTTCATCAACGTTTTCAGTCACGTCTTCTGCAGTTATAGTGTAAAAGTCCCTTTTTAAAGGTATCAACCTTAATTCTACATCGAAGTAACGTGCAAACTTCTCCCATACAGTGTGGACGTCTGCTCCCATTACTATATTCGGTTTATCAAAGGGTTTACCTTCAGCCTGCCTTCGCTTCTTCCACGTCCATTTATGTGCTAAAAGTCCAAGCATAATAGCCTCAGAAGACCCAATGGCACTGGTACCTATAGATTTACAATCACTAGGAGCGTTGAATAGACGAGCTAACATATTAACACATCTGTCCTGTATCTTCTCTGTCTGGGGATACTCATCGTTGTCCACATAGTTTTTATCTATACTTTCCTGTATCAGTTTGTCTGCCTCAGGTTCCATCCATGTGGTTACAAAACTTGCCAGATTTAAAGAAGGATTTCCATCCAGATTCAGTTCATCGTGGATTATCTGGTAAGCAGCCCTTGCAGGCATACCCTCTTCCGGCATTTCAAATTTAGGCACACTTTCACAGAAATATCGACTGCCGTAAGTAGTCGTGTTAACTGTATGCTCCCTCTCACTTTCACTCATCTTACGTAAATCATGTTTTTTAGATAGCATTCTAACCCTCTCCATTAACAAAATGAGAACACTCAAATAATTATTATTAATAATTATTAAGTAATTGATTGTCATTAAATCTTTGCATTTCAAGTATTATTGCCTAAAAAAAATAAAATCGATTATTATTTATGATTTAAAAACAATATATTATTACGAAAAACTTATTTAAACTATTTAAAAAAATGGACACATTATGGGCCCTCTAAAAGGAAATAACTAACTTAAAATATCTGATTTCAGGCCATATATTTAAAAAAGGAGATATTAAAATGAAAAAAATCGCAGTTGGTTTAATAGCCCTTTTGATTTTGATAACTTTTGTATCTGGATGTACAAGCAGTAACAACTCTACAGCAAATAATTCTAGTGCACAAAACAATTCAAGTATGCAAAAAAATCAAAATGTAACGCTTAAAATTAATTCAGACGGTTCATGGAACGGCAAATTGACATATAAAAACGGAACTCAAACTATAAATGGAACTGGAAATGTCACATATGATTTAGGCCAAAATCCAGGTAATGTTAGCGTCAGTGTACATAAAACTGATAAAAACAGTGGAACTATAACAGTGCAACTGTTTAAAGGTGGAAATGTTACCATCTATCAAAGCACCACTTCTAATGAAGGGACTGTATCTTTAAACTATAACTTTTAATCTTATTTTATTTTTTAAGAAAATATAAATTAACAAACCAAGATATTCACTACTACCGTTTTTAAGTACGAGTCAAGCTTACTGGTAGCGAATATTTAAATAATTTAAGGTATACTTTTAATAGTAAAGTAAAACAGGATGAAAATATGCAGCGAAATTTCAAATTAGTCTTCAATGCTTTATTATTCGTTTCCATATTCATGGATATTCTAATCCTAATTTTTCTAGCTTTGGATTTTGCCCTAAGTTTAAAACCAGTTATACTAAGCCTGGTAAACTTTGATATAATCGTTTCTTTACTTATAATTCTCCAATCTGCACAATGGATAAAAAAACAAGAGCATAAAAAGCGATACCTGGCAAAAAATTGGATTTATATCCCTGCTATGATCCCGTTTGCCTATCTTATTATCCTACTTTCCCCACATATGCATTATTTAGTTGTAATACTGCTTTTATTCAGAATTTACGCCCTATTTAAATATGCAATGAAAATTAAAGATATAATTCATATCACAGAAAAAACCAGACTGGATTATGCTACATTTGTTCTTGTAGGTACTTTTGTATTTGGTTCACTGCTTTTCTTCTGGGTTGAGTCTCCAGTAAATCCCCAGGCTTCTACCCTTGACGATGCAGCCTATTTTATGATTGTTACCATGTCCACAGTTGGTTATGGAAATATAGTCCCATATACAGGAATCGGCAGATTCATTTCTGTTATAGCAATAATTGTCGGTGTTGGATATGCTGGGTGGGTCACTGCTGCCATCGCTACGTCCCTTATAGAACAGTTGAGAGAAGAGCGGAAAACAGAGAGTGAAAAAGAAGTTAAATCCATGGAGATTATTTTAGATAAATTAGGTAAAATAGAAAAAGAACTGGAAGAATTGAAATCTCAAAAAAATAAATAAATTATTATTTCTAATTTTAACGATTAAAAAGGGAATTTGAGTTTAATCCTGGAATAACATGATTATTCCTGTGATTAAAAGCCATATCCCTATTAAAGCGCCTAAATAAAAAGGATCTGCCACTATTGATCCTATCAGGATGTATATCAAACCCAGAATTATAGGTACAATACTTACCCATTTATTTCTAATTTTAGCAAAAAATGCCATTATACCTATGATTATCAGAAATATACCTGCAATGTAAATCAGTAAAGCAACTAAGAAACTGAAGAATCCAGGATTTATAATGATACCTATACCCAAAATAAGGGCTATAATTCCCAGTATTAACTCCACAACGCCCATGGTAGTACTTGCACGGATTCCAATTACACCTGCTATCAAAAGCCCTATACCTAAAAATAGCACAGAAATTCCAAGAAGCAAACTAAAAGGGAGTATTCCTAAAAGAGGGAAAGCAATTATAATTAAACCAAGGACTATTAAGATCAATCCACTTGTTTTTGTCTGCATACGTTACCTCCAAACCTAAATTATGGTTTTAGTTCAAAAACATGAGTTTTATCAACTACAGTATTTAAATAACTAACTCACCTTAATATTACTGCAATATTTGTTTTTAATTGCTTAAATACATTTGAAGAAATGCTACGCATTTCTGAACATTCGAAAATCGTAGATTTTCGATGCCATGAACATGAAATGTTCGAAGGCATTAAAAATTTTTTAATAAAAGATTTTTAAAGTATTATTTCTTAAATTTCATTTAATAATTATAAAATTGTTTTTTGAGGTTTATAAGCCAATTAAAACCGTATTTTAGTACTTTTAATAAATATAACCCCCTAAAATCATGATTAATAAAGTTTAGGTTATTCTTTTTTATAATTGAAGCAGACATTTAAATTATAAAATATCCACAATAAAAAAATAGAGCAATATATCCTGTTTTTTAACTGCTTTTGCACCCATGAATCGCAAATTATTTTTAATACTTCCCCTAAATAATATCTAGATGAATACAGGCATCTATAGTATTTCATATAAAAATTTACGCAGAAACTGGTTTAGGAATACTTCTACCGTTTTAAGGATAGGGTTTGGCGTGCTCATCTTCGTGATTCTGGTTAGCTCCGGACTGGGAATTAGTACATTCCTTGGCCAAAATCAGGCAGCTGCTGGAAGTTCAATTTTAAATCAATCAGGCAGTAACGGCAACACCACTAACCTTTTAAACACAGTAAATGATTTTATAAACTCAAGATTAGGCATAGATATAAGTAAATCTCAATTTTTAGGCCTTGTCGAAACTATTTTAAAAAATATCATAAATTTTTTTGATTTAATGGCCAGTATAGTGTTTTTAATTGGAATTTTTGGGATCACCAATGCCATGACCGTTAACTTACTCGAAAGAAAAAGAGAAATAGGTTTGCTGAAATCACTGGGTTTTACAGAAAACCAGATCATTTTAAGTCATCTGTTAGAGGCAGGGTTATTGGGATTTATTGGGGCTTTAATAGGTATTGTAGTTGGAATTTTTGGAATAATCATTTTATCAAGTGTTATAAAAGTTATACATATCTCTATTTTAATCCCATGGTGGTTACCTGTCACAGCTTTACTTCTTACAACCTGCCTGAGCATGTTGCTGGCAGCATATACCGTATTTTATTACACTAGACAGAATGCTGTGGAGGCTTTAAGATATGAATAATGATATTTTAAAGTTTCAAGAAGTTTGGAAGACTTATGGTGCAGATAAAACTAAAATAACCGCTTTAAAAGGAATAAATTTAGAACTCAAGAAAAATTCACTAAACCTCATCTTAGGTCCATCTGGATCTGGAAAAACAACTCTATTAAATCTTTCAAGCCTGTTAGATACCCCAACAAGTGGTAAAATAATACTAAATGGCCAGGATACATCCCAATTATCCAAATCAGAGAGAAGCAAAATTCGGCGAAATAAAATTGGAACCGTCTACCAGCGGGCTAATCTGTTTCCATATCTAAACCTTTTAGAAAATACGATGCTTCCCATGATTTCAAAAGATATGACTAATGCATCTAAAGTCCTCAATAATGTGGGTATTGTTGAAATCAGCAAATTTCCAGATGAAATTTCAATTGAAAAACAGCAGAGAGTAGCACTTGCAAGATCTATGATTAACGATCCTAATTTAATAATAGCTGATGAACCAACTGGAGAACTTGATAAAGAAAGTACAGAAGCAGTAATGGATTTAATTATGCAGATAAAGAGCAAACACACTATTTTAATGCTATCAAACAATCTTAATTTAACCGAATACTGCGATGAATTATTTTTAATCAAAGACGGCCATTTACAAAAAAGCAAGAACTAGAAAAGAGTTAAAATTATTTTTTATAGAATATATTTTCATATAATACCATATATAACCCTATTTTAATATAATAATTAATTTTAACCCATATTATGTATGAAACTCATTTAAGCCCTAAATTATAAATTTTTAAATCAATAATTATTTATATTTATTAATATAATAATCTATTAGGGCTTGTTTGAAAATTAAGGGGGTAGCTTATATGGCTGAAGGAAATAATATATTATTAGGTATTTTAGCTGTAATTTTAGGTATTTTAGTTATCGCTTTCCCATTGTTCAGTGTATTTACAGTAAGTGCTCTAGCCGGATTCGCTATTATGTTGCTTGGAATTTGGCTATTGGTACAGAGTTTTGGAACATGGGGTGCAAGCAAAGCAGCAAGCATAGCTTACTTAATACTGGGAATTATAGCAATAATATGTGGAATAGGATTGTTCGGACACATACTTTTATTTAGCTTCTTAGCAAGCATCTGGCTCTACTTCGTAGGTTTCTTCCTGATAATCTCAGGTATAATGTCACTCTTTGCTAAAGAAGGAACTGCAGGTAAAGGATCTGGAGGTATGGGAATTATACTTGGTATATTATATATTATACTGGGTACATATGCATGGGATCCTTATTATTTAGCATTGTTAATTGGAATTTGGTTAATAATTGATGGAATAGCTTTATTTTTTGTCAGTCCATCAGATTTAGTGGGTATGGAAAAATCAGAAATGCCTAAGTAAAATAATTTAAAACCAAACAAGCCCTTTAAAAATAAATAAAAAATTTAAATTCATCTAAAACTATCTAAAGTCTCCTGTTTTGGCATGAACTGGTCAAGATTAATCTTCATACCGTCATAAGCAGCGAAAGTATTTACCCCAGTTTGCTCTTTAACTGAATCTGCTTCTCTTTTAGCATCATTTACCACCATTTTCATCCCAAGATGAGTCATTATAGCAAGTCTAGGTGAAACTTCATCAACAAGTTTTGCAAAATCATGTGTAGACATATGCCCTCTTATTTTTTCATTTCGGGGCCTTATAACACTTGCTATTAAAACATCAGCCCCGCTGTGATATTTATGAAGGTCTTCAAAATATTCGGTATCTGCAGTATAAGATATGGAAAAATTTTTTACCTTTAGATTAAACCCTACTGCAGTTGGATCTCCATGAATTGTCTTTGTTCCCTTTATTTTAATTTTACCTAACTTCGCCGTTTCATTAACACCTAAAATTGAAATATCAGGTTTACTTAAATGATACTTTGAGATACAGGGGCCCCATTGTTTATACCCTTCAATTACACTTTTACTTCCCACCACCGTACCCTTTTTTCGGGTCATTCCTTTAGTCATTGCCTCTATAAGGACTTCAGCATCAGTATAATGATCAGTATGAGAATGGGAAACCATGACAGCATCCAGTTTAAGGGGAGTCAGTCCAAACTGGTATGTCCTGACCAGTGCTCCAGGTCCTGGATCGATATGAATATTTTTTCCATCAATTTTATCTATTCTAAGCCCGCCAGTCATTCTACGCTGAGTAATAGTAGCGAAAGCGTCCGCCACCACTTCCTAAAAATGTTAGTTCCATTTATTCACCTTCGACATTTACTTTAAATCATTTGCATAATTAATACATAAATTTGTTTTCAATTGTGCAGAATTTTTCATTAGCTTCTACACAGAATAACATTACATGTAAGAGAGCACTTTGTCCGCCTGATGCAGAGATTTTCATTTTCAATTACAGCAACGTCGCCTATTTTGACACTTGAAGGATCATCTGTGTTCATTTCAATCAGACCGCCAGGTCCTGCTATTACATTCCATTCCATATCCAAAGCCTGGACACTTTTATCCAAAAGTATCCCTATTTTATCCCCATTTATACTTTGAACTTTACCTATTTCACCTTCATTGATTATCTTTGATGCCATTTGAATGGATTTAGCATTGGTATCCAGCTGCTGTCTCAAGCCTTCTCTCCATTTTTGAAGTTCTTTAACATCTTTAATCAAGATTTCCCTTAAATGTTTTTGAGCTTCTTTTTTATCAAGGCCGCTGTGTTTGGTAATTATATCATATTCTTTGCTTACAGATGGTGTTTTAGTTGATATTTCATCCATTACTCTCTTAAAAACGGATTCCACATTTTCTAAACTTGCTTTAGATTTCCAGTGCTTTTTAATGATTTCATTTGCCATCTGTTTTGTAACTTTATTTCCAAATACCACTATCGAGCTGGCGCCGTTTTCAATCTTTTTAATATCTGACCCTGAGAGCTCTGTAATGATGTAACCATTTGTAGTTCCATAAATTCGTTTCCTCTTGGTCTCAAATGGTGTTTTAAACCTGACCTCACCAACCACAACATCATCAATACTTCTAATTTTTCGAGCGTCGTCTGATATTTTAAGGGTTACTTCCTGTTCTTTCGCAACTTTAACCAGTTCTTCATCAGTTTGAATAGCTCCAGAATAAAGATATTCCTCAAGTTTTTCTCGTTTTTCTTTATCTCCAAAAAAACCGATTCTTCTTTTGTCTCCAGCCATTACACAACCATTACTTCCAATATATGACATTATAAGGCTCATTTAAACCACCTGATTGTTTTAAATGGTTCAGATCTATTATCAACTTTAATTTATAGATACTTTATAGATCCACATGAAATTTTGTATTTTCGAATTCTTTGATTTGCTTTATTAATCTGTATTTCAACTATATAAAACATGATTTCCTGTTAATATCATGCAAACGATTCAAAGACCAATACATTTTCAGTTAACATACATTTATGTTTTTTATTTAATTTCATGTTTGATTTTTTAATTATATTAATTTGCTTTTTGAGCCACTTGAAGATAAAAAATATATCGTTTTAATGATAAACATAATAAAAAGAAAAAAACTTCTAAACAAAAATACAGCAAAAATCAAGTTATTCTATATATTCTTTGCCAAAAAAACTCATCTAAAGTCAGGAACTTGAAATCTAAAACCATACAATACATACTATTTGTTCCAAATAATATTTTAAAAATATTTATTTTGCCCAGAATATTATCAGAGGTGCAATATGAACCCTGAAAATGAGCTTAAAAAATCGAATCACTTGATAAATGAAAAAAGCCCTTATTTAATTCAACATGCAGATAACCCTGTAGATTGGTATCCGTGGGGTGAAGAAGCTTTTGAAAAAGCAAAAAATGAGAATAAACCTGTTTTTTTATCAATTGGGTATTCAACATGCCATTGGTGTCATGTTATGGCCCATGAATCCTTTGAAGACCCCGAAATTGGCAATTTGATGAATGAAGTATTTGTTTCAATCAAAATAGATCGTGAAGAGCGGCCTGATCTGGACAATATCTATATGACAGTTTGCCAGTTAATGACCGGAACTGGAGGATGGCCGCTGACTATCATAATGACCCCTGATAAAAAGCCCTTTTTTGCAGGGACATATTTTCCAAAAATAAGTATGTATGGAAGAGTTGGCCTTAAAGACTTAATTTTAAATATTAGAGATATCTGGAATGAAAGGCCAGAGGAAGTCTTCGACTCTGCAGATCAGATAATTAAAGCGCTCAAAAAAGTGTCAGAAACCTCATCAGGAAATGAACTTAATGAGAACATACTCGACAATGCATATGAAATCCTTTCTAATAATTTTGATGAAATCAATGGTGGTTTTGGAGGTGCTCCCAAATTTCCTACAGCACATACCCTACTATTCTTGCTTAGATACTGGAAAAGGAATCAAAATGAAAGAGCACTTAATATGGTAAAAGAAACCCTTGATTTCATAAGAAACGGCGGAATTTACGACCACATAGGATTTGGTTTTCACCGCTATTCTGTAGATCAGGAGTGGCTGGTGCCTCATTTTGAAAAAATGCTCTACGATCAGGCCATACTTGCAATGGCATATACAGAAACTTTTCAGGTTACAGGGGAGGAAAAATACAGAGATACTGCACAAGAAATTTTTGAATATGTTTTAAGGGACATGCAGTCTCCAGAAGGAGGCTTTTATTCTGCTGAAGATGCAGATAGTGAAGGTGTTGAAGGTAAATTTTATATCTGGAGGAAAGATGAAATTTATAAAGTTTTAGGAGAAGAAGATGCCAAATTCGCATCCAAAATATTTAGCGTGACACCTGAAGGTAACTTCAGCGAGGAAGCATCTCAAAGAAAAACTGGTTCCAATATACTTCACCTTGAAAATTCACTTGATGAAATATCAGAGACTTTAAGAATTAAAAAGGAAGATTTAAAAAGAAAAATTGAAAAAATTAGAGAAAAGCTATTTAATGCCCGTGAAAAACGAGTACATCCACATAAAGATGATAAAATACTCACTGATTGGAATGGTTTAATGATATCTGCCCTATCAAAAGGGGCACAGGCATTTAATGATGAAAAATATCTTAAAGCTGCTGTAAAATCTGCAGATTTTATAATTGATAATCTGTATAAAAACGGTCGTCTTTTGCACCGCTTTCGAGATGGTGAAGCTGCAATAACTGCAAATTTAGATGATTACTCATTTTTTATATCTGGGCTTTTAGAACTCTATGAGGCATCTTTTAATTTAAAATACCTTAAATTAGCAATAGATTTGAACAACACATTGTTAGATCATTTCTGGGACGATGAAAATGGGGGATTTTATTTCACGCCTGATGATGGAGAAGAGATACTTGTTAGGAAAAAAGAAATTTACGATGGTGCTGTTCCATCTGGAAACTCAGTACAAATGCTTAACATGCTGAAACTTTCAAAAATCACAGAAAATGAAGAACTTAAAGATAAAGCAGTACAAATAGAAAAGGCATTTTCCCAGGATGTTGTAAGAACTCCATCTGCACATACACAGCTTATGATTGCTATCGATTTTAAGTTAGGTCCCTCTTACGAAATAGTAATTGCAGGAACCTTTCATAACAACGATACTGATATGATGTTGAACTCCATCCGAAGCATCTACATACCTAATAAGACCATCACATTAAGGCCGCCCAA
Organism: Methanobacterium veterum; assembly: GCF_000745485.1. NCBI lineage: Archaea > Methanobacteriati > Methanobacteriota > Methanobacteria > Methanobacteriales > Methanobacteriaceae > Methanobacterium > Methanobacterium veterum. The sequence continues at coordinate 653,142 of NZ_KN050693.1, read as the reverse complement.
TGAAGATGCTTCCGAAATAATAAAGATTATTAATTCTTTAAAATTTAAAAATCAGGAAAATGAGAAGGCAACTGCATACATATGTTCAGAAAACACATGTAAAACTCCAACAACCGATTTAAACACCATGTTAAAATTTTTAAATTAGATTAGAGGAGGTTTAAATCTTGAGAGGATTATTTAATGCTGCTAAAAAGAAAATAAAAGGCCAAAAACCATTAACTGAAGAAAAAATTAATGATATACTCGCAGATAAAAATATAATTATAAGTGAAGATACAAGAAGAGAAAATCGAATCCCTCCAGGACAGCATGAAATAAAATCATGGCCAGTGCTGCATGCAGGCTCAGTTCAAAATATAGATACTTCAAAATGGAAATTCAAAATATTTGGACTAGTTGAAGAAGAAAAAGAATTAAATTATGATGAATTTATGTCTCTTCCCCAAACTAAGGTATTTTCAGATATACACTGTGTTACCACCTGGTCAAAGCTCAATAACCTGTGGGAAGGCGTAAGTTCAAATACGATTAAAGAACTCGTAGACGTCCAGAAAGAAGCCAAATATGTTATGGTTCACGCATCTGGCAATTTTACAACTAATTTATCTATTAAAGACTTTTTAGAGCCGGATGTCCTGTTTGCAACCAGACACAACGAAAATCCTATAACTTCTAAACATGGAGCGCCTGTAAGACTTGTAGTCCCAAAATTATATTTTTGGAAAGGTGCTAAGTGGGTTACTGGTATAGAATTCATGGCTGAAGACAAACCCGGATTTTGGGAGTCCAATGGATATCATATGCACGGCGATCCATGGAAAGAAGAGCGTTACAGCTGGAAAAGCGACTATATCTAAATTTAAAATTAAAGTATTCAATTAAAAAATAATAGATTAAGATTAAATAATACAAAATATATAAATAGAATTAATTATTATCAACTAATAAGTCTTACAATAATTGATTTATGTCATGTCCTAAAGATGTACAAATAATGTAATTATTTTTAATATCCTGAACTACATGTTTTTAAGATAATTCCCATTTAATCAAAACCTAAAGATAATTCATGCGCGTGTCACAGACATGAGCGTTTGATTTAAATACATCTTTTAAAAATAGTTATATAACCAGTTAATGTGTTATTTACATAAACCATTTGACTTGGTAAAGTAGTTATATCTTAAATTAGAATATAATTGCAAAGATGAACCGCTTATTCTCTAAAGAATAAACATTAAATCAGAAAATAGTTATATCAAAACTTTAAAAAATATCCAAGGCAAAATATTTACATGCTGAAAATAACGAGATGATTAAATGAGAGGCAAAATAATAGCAGCTAAATCCGAAGAAAAAAAAGAAAATCCACTTCACAGACAGCTTAAGCAATTTCAAAATAAAGATGTCAATATACTTCAGAAAGATAATGAAACCAAAGAAGGTAAACTTTTAGCTATAGATAACTATTTAAATGTTGCCATTGAAACATCGGTTGGCCTGGAATTTATAAAAGGAACTAAAATATTATACATTCAACTTTTAAACTAATTTTCATAATATTTACTTATTATTTGATAAAATTCATTGTATTTACTTAAATTTTTGGAATTTAAAGGTAATGATCATTATTTATAATTAACATTTATAGTAAACTTTATAAGTTCATTGCAAATAATAAGATATAAAATTAGTTAAATTTTCATTTGTAAATACAATTTTGTATTTTTTCAAAAATTAAAAAAATAACATGTAAACTAACAAAATAGATTACTTAACGGTAGTGATATCAAATGGCAGGAATTGTAGGATATGGTGTTAACATACCATCATATAGAATTAAAGTTGAAGAGATAGCAAAAGTTTGGGGAGATGACCCTAATGCTATTTCAAGAGGACTTATAGTACAAGAAAAATCTGTTCCAGCTCCAGATGAGGACACAGCAACCATATCAGTCGAAGCTGCAAGACATGCACTTGCTAGAGCACTGATAGACCCTCAAAAAATAGGGGCTGTTTATGTTGGATCAGAATCACACCCTTACGCTGTAAAACCTACAGCAACTATTGTAGCAGAAGCTATTGGTGCAGCTCCACATTTAACAGCTGCAGATTTAGAATTTGCATGTAAAGCAGGTACAGCAGGTATGCAAGTCTGTATGGGGCTTGTAGATTCAGAAACTGTTGAGTATGGCCTTGCTATAGGTGCAGATACCTCACAAGGTGCTCCAGGGGATGCGCTAGAATATACAGCATCCGCAGGAGGGGCAGCATACATAATTGGAAAAGAAAATACAATTGCTGACTTTGAAGGAACTTACAGTTTTACATCAGATACTCCTGACTTCTACAGAAGAGAAGGAAAACCTTATCCTCGACACGGGGGAAGATTTACAGGAGAACCAGCATACTTTAAACACGTGCTATCTGCTGCACAAGGTATGTTTGACAAAATGGGCACAGAAGCCAAAGATTACGATCACGCAGTTTTCCACCAGCCAAACGGTAAATTTTACCTGAAAGCTGCCAAAAAACTTGGATTTAACAATGAACAGGCAAAAACTGGTCTTTTAACTCCAGTAATTGGTAACACATATTCGGGAGCTACTCCATTAGGTTTAGCAGCTATACTTGATATAGCAGAACCTGGAGACCGTATATTTGCAGTTTCATACGGATCAGGTGCTGGAAGCGATGCATTCAGCATAACCGTAAATGACGCAATAGAAGAAAGACGAGAAAACGCTCCAAAAGTCGCAGATATGATTAAAAACAAAACTTATGTAGATTATGCCGTATACGCCAAATACAAAGGCAAATTAAGGATGGCATAATCCAACCGCTCGAAAATTCTAAGAATTTTCGGTGCTTACAAAAAAGAAGTTTTTGTGGCCGTAAAAAATCAGAGATTTTTTACATGCCCCGAAAATCAGTGATTTTCGAGGGCTTTTTTCAGAAAAAAGAAAATAAAATATCAAAATTTAAACTATCACAAAATAGTTCAAAAATTATTCATGGGGGAATTCCTTGAGAGACGTCGCAATTATCGGAGTTTCACAGACAAAATTTGGAGAACTCTGGGAAAAATCATTTAGAGATTTAATAGTAGAGGCCGGAATAAAAGCCATTGAAGATGCAAATGTAGAAGGAGACGAATTAGGAGCCATGTACGTTGGAAACATGTCTGCTGGTCTCTTTGTAAAGCAAGAGCACATCGCATCATTAATAGCAGACCATTCGGGGCTTGCACCAATTCCATGTGCAAGAGTAGAAGCAGCATGTGCATCTGGAGGACTCGCACTTAGAAATGGTATAATGGCTGTTGCATCAGGATATCATGATATGGTAATTTCTGCAGGTGTGGAAAAGATGACTGATGTAGTTGACCCAACTCCAGCTATTGCCACAGCTTCAGACCAGGAATGGGAAGCACAGCAAGGTGTCACTTTCCCATCACTTTACGCAATGATGGCAAGAAGACACATGTACGAATACGGAACAACAAGAGAACAGCTGGCAATGGTTTCTGTTATAAACCATAAAAACGGTGCCAAAAACCCACTCGCTCAGTTCCCAATGGAAATTTCAGTGGATGCTGTATTAAACTCAAGTATAGTCGCAGACCCACTTAGACTCCTTGACTGTTCACCAGTATCAGACGGTGCCGCTGCAGTCATTTTATGCCCTGCAGAAGACGCTAAAAAGTACACAGATACGCCAATATACGTTAAAGCTTCAGCACAAGCTTCTGGAACCATCGCACTACATGACAGGAAAAACTTAACTACCATTGACTCAACAGTACATGCATCAAGAAATGCATACAAAATGGCAGGTCTTGAGCCAAAAAATATTGACTTAGTTGAAGTTCACGACTGTTTCAGTATAAACGGGTTACTTGCAGTAGAAGACCTTGGATTTGTTGAAAAAGGAAAAGGTGGAATTGCCATTGAAGAAGGTATGACTGAAATAGACGGTGATATTCCAGTAAACCCATCTGGAGGACTCAAAGCTAGAGGCCACCCATTAGGAGCTACAGGAATTGCTCAGGCAGCCGAAATCGTATGGCAACTTAGAGGAGACGCAGGTAAAAGACAGGTAGACGGTGCCCAAATCGGTATGACCCATAACATTGGTGGAACCGGTGGAACTGCTGCAGTCCATATTTTCTCCAATTAAAAGGAATCTTTTGATTCCATTCACTTATTTTTTTTAGTAGTAAATAACTTTTATTTTTGGCAATATTAAATAAAATTTTTAAGTAAGGACTCAATAAGAATTGTGAAATTATTGCGCCTATATTTATAAAATATTTTTAAAAATAAGTTCGCTCATGCCCAGAAGGTTGTGTAAATAATATCGCTTCATTTTCGTGTGTCTGGTTAAGTAAATTACATTTTTTAAAATGAATCCCCTGTAATCAATTAAAATTACAATTTAACATAAAGTATAACTCATGCACAGGATCATAGACATGAGCGAATAAGTTTTGTTTCATATTGAGTTATAATACAAAGGTTTAAATAGAGCCAATTCATATTCAAAAAAATCAAAAAAGACATATAACAATATATTTAATCCCTATAAAGTTTAAAGCCCATAAATATATACTCTATGTTAATAATATATTAATAGAGACTTGATACTCATAAATTGCGTGGTAAACAATGGAAATACTATGGTTTTATATTGCAGTGATACTGGCTATCAGTGACGAAGTTCACAGCAAGCTCTTCTGGAATGTTTTTGCTGATTTTTATATCCTTTTATCTGGAATACTGCACAAAATTATACATTCTAATATAAGGCTGTGGATGGTTCATGAATGCATGGAAGCAGTTTTTCATTTCATAGTGCTATCCGTGTTATTTTTATCTCTAGAAATAGGTATCTTAGGTGCTCTTATCCACTTAGTGATAGACCTTTACCATGAACTGGCAGGATTAGATCTCAAATGGCTGCAGCACCGCGCACTGCACTTTACCATAGAATCACTGTTCTTTATACTGTTCTTTTCAGCATTACAGTAATATAACTAATTTATAAAATTTTTTCCATTTACTTTATTTAAATTGTTTTTTCAACCTGAAATCTTTTTTCCATCCATTCCATTTCTTATTCACTTAAAAAAAGCTATTTCTCGACTGGAAGTCTGCTTCGTTTCCATTTATCAATCCCACCTATAACATTATGGGCTTCACTGTATCCTCTTTCTTTCATCAACTCTACTGCCTTACGGCTTCTGCGTCCTGTTCTACAATAGACATAATATCTCTTATTTTTATCCATATTTTCAAGTTCGTCTTCAAAACTACCCGATTTAAAGTTTAAAAGATATGCATTTTCGATGTGCCCCCCATCATATTCTTCAGGAGTACGGACATCCAGAACCACAAAATCAGGGTCATCTCTATGCTTTTCAAGTATGGTAAACACTTCTTTAGGTTCTATTTCTTCAAATTCTTTTTTATGTGCAGACATAACAATACCTCTAATTATTTAAATTTTATAATCCCCGCAGTGCACAATAAACGTTCACTAAAGATTCCTTTATCATACCTGTGAAGAACTTGATTTCATCTGTTTTAATTCCTTTAAGAAGCCATAATACAAATATATACAATGCAAATGAAAATATTCCAGACAGTACTATATTAACTGGGCCATAGGGATTCAAGAGAATGAGCGATAGAGCCATGAAGAATGCGGCATATATTGTTTTTTTTGCAAAGTTTATGTAGAAATCGCACCTTATATAGTTCAGGGAATAGTAAACTGTAATTAAAAAGGCCGTTAGATAAAGAAGCAGCGTTATAATTGCTATACCGATAATTCCAAGGAAGTATCCAAATGTCACATCAAGAATAATATTTAATATTGCAGATATAGCCCATATATTACCAGTAATTTTTGTTTTCCTTTCCATAACTATTATTTGAGTTATAATACAATAAAGACCAAAGAACAATCCCCCAGTAGCTAGAATTGGAGTTATAAGATATCCCTGGTTAGCCAACGTTGGAGTGGATAATATATACAATAAAGGTCGAGCCAGAATAGATAATCCAATTACAGCAGGTACAGCCACTATTAAATACAATTTAATAGCATAATTTAGAAGAAATCTAGTTTCTCTGATTTTTCTTTCAGCATAAAACTGAGATAAAATAGGAAGCAGAACTGTATAAATCGGTGATGTGAGGATGGTAAGTAGCGAACTTATTGTATAACCTGCAGAGTAGTAACTAACCGAAGTTATACCAAGTACTATCCCTATTATATAACGATCACTTGCATCTAACACCCAAAAAGATGCATTACTTGGAATGGTAGGTAATCCAAATGTCAGGTACTGCCTTAAATTGTGGAACCTTGGAATTTTAAATCCAATCTGTTTAAGCACAAATGTAAACATTATTAAAGAAATTAAAGTTTGAGTTATTAAGATTCCTGTAACGGCCCCCACTACTCCCCTTCCCATTAATACAAGCAATAACGCAAAAATAACCACCATATACGCCTGTAGAGTTGTGAAAACAGCGTACTTTGTCATCTGGTTGGACGCTCTGAAATAATCAACAAAAACAAGCTGCAGCGCGGACATAATTACAGTAAGTGGAAGAATCAAACCTACCCCTACATTTCCATTAAAAAGTACATGTGAAATGGGCACTACCAAAATATACAATGCAGCAGCACCGATTATACTGGCAAATATAACTGTAAATAAAATTGAATAGAATGCTTCCTGTATTTCAGTCCTGCTTTTGGAAGCAGCTAAAAATCTTACCATGGTATAGGGCAGCCCCAATATTGCAATAGCAGGAATAATCGTAATTGTGATTTGAAACTGAGTCCATACACCATAATCTTGAATAGAAAGGTTTTGAGTTAAAATAGGCAGGAGCATAATCCCAGTTATAGTTACCAAAAAAGTTGACGTTCCAATTAGACCCATTCTCTGTAAAAACAATTTGTACTGATCCAAATTTTCACCTCATAACTCAAAAATCCTTAAAAAAATCCCTTACTTCAGGTTCAGGAAAATACTACGCATTTTTCTTCAATCCAATTAACCAAATATTACTTATGTAAAAATTATTATTAAACCGTTTGCATTACAGAATATTAACTATCCTACGGAATTAAAATATAAAAGACAATTTAAAGCCATATATAACATAACCATACAGAAAAATATTCTTTAAAGTAATAAAAACAGATAATTAATGTTTAAAAAATATAATGGATTTTTAGGATTAATTTCATAATTTAACAAAACAATCACTGCACAACAATTAACTTCTTAGAGCATTGCCATATTCTAAACGAATCTAACTTAAAAACAAAAAAAGAGATAAATTAACTTAATAACGAATTTCAAAATCACTAAACTCCCCACCGTACTCCTGCCATTTTACATCAACATCCATAACTTTAGCCCCTGAAGGCCCTTTACCAACAAAAGCAATGAGTTTATCAACATTCTCCTTATTTCCATTAAAAAGGGCTTCAACCCTACCATCAGGAAGATTACGGACCCAACCAGTTATTCCATACTTTTTAGCCTCATCTCTTGTCTTATATCTAAAATAGACTCCCTGTACTTTTCCAGTTATAAAAACATGAGCTTTAACCTGCAAAAAAATCACCTTTTTCCGTGTAAATTATCACTACTTTTCTATTTTTAATCCCCAATTAAAAAATTTAAGGTTGTACCTAATTTTTCAGATATCTAAAAGAATACACAATAACTAATCCCTTTCCTTTTTAAACACGTTTAAAACCTGTATTTTAGAATATTAAACATATTTAATAAGAACAAAATTAATAGTATTATAAGATTTGGTGTTTAATATGAAACGCAAAACTGTCATCATCATTATTTTTGTCTTTTTAATTATAATTTCGGCTTTATATTTCATTATACCAAAGCCCGCAAATCAACAGGGCTATGAAACCGAAATTTTAGTCCAAGATCTGAATACACCATGGGCAATTGATTTTCTTCCAGATGGTAAAATGATCTTTACAGAGCGTGACGGAAGGGTAAGTATCTTTGATAACGGTACCACTAAAACTGTTGGAACTATCACTGTCACCCAAATAGGTGAGTCTGGAATGCTGGGAATTGCAGTAGATCCTGAATTCAACACAAATAAATTCATATACCTATATTACACAGGTGCAAATGGAAATAGAATTTCAAGATTCACATTAAACGGGACACTGAAAAATGAAACTGTTTTAATTGATAGGATACCAAATGCACAATTCCATAACGGGGGCCGTTTAAAGTTCGGGTCCGATGGAAAACTATATGCTACCACAGGGGATGCCACTAACAATCAATCAGCCCAGGATATTAATTCTTTAGGTGGTAAAATACTGCGGGTCAATAAAGATGGTACTGTACCATCAGATAACCCCTTCAGAAACTATGTTTATGCCTACGGACTCAGAGATCCACAGGGGATAACCTGGGACCCATTAACAAAAGAAATGTACTTATCTGATCACGGAGCAACGAGAAATGATGAAATAAATATCATTACAAAGGGCGGAAACTATGGGTGGCCTATCTATCAGGGAAATGAATCAGCACAAGGTTACATCAAACCGCTTAGTGTTTATACAGACTTCACTCTTGCCCCATCAGGAATAGCTTATTATAACGGTGCTTTGTATGTTGCAGGGCTGCGTGGATCTCAATTACGTAAAATAACACTTTCAATAGAGGGAAATAGTGTGACTGGTCAAGAAGCTCTTTTTACCAGTTTAGGAAGAATTAGAGAGGTTGTGGTGCATGACGGATACATGTATATTGCCACATCAAATAGAGATGGGCGGGGAGTTCCCCAATCTGGTGATGATAAGATTATCAGAATTAAAGTTTCATGAAATTAATTAGTTAAAAAAATAAAAATCAGGAAATTAATATTTTCCTGTTTTAAACTTAAATGCATAAGTTGCTGCTAAATTGTTGCCTGCACTATCTTTTATCGCTGCTGCTGGAATGTAAACCTGATACCATGTGTATGCTGCTCTTTTACTGTTGGTTTTAATGTAAAGATGGTTTCCACTGACCCATGCAGTTATTTTATATTTGGCACATGTTTTCAGGTTTTTAATGTAAATTTTGGACCAGTTACTGCTTTTTAAAATGTTCTCACTGAGCCTTATTGAAATTGTAGCTGTTCTTGAAACTCCAGCAGCTCCATTTTTAGGAGAAGTGGCAGCCACCTTAGGAGCTGTTTTATCAATTGTGTAACTACAAATTTTATGGGCTGAAGGATTACCTGCTCTATCAACAGCATAGAATTCAAGTTTATTGGTTCCTACATTACTTATTGATATTTTTCCACTGCCTGTAAAAGTATGCCATGAGCCACTATTAATTCGGTAGTTTATTGTTGCATCCTTTTCACTTGAAATAACTACATTGATAGTGCTGTTGGATAATCCGCTATTTGGAGCCGCAGTTACTACTGGTGATACTGTATCCACAGTAAAGCTTGAAGTGAATGCAGACTCTAAACCATTGCCAACTAAATCAGTTACTGCATTTACTGGAATATTTACAGTGTAATTTCCATTAATGTAGCTTGAAATTGGAGTTATGGTTAAAACATTTCCTTTGATATTTTTAGTTACTGAAACAGCCCCTGAAGGCCCAATAATAGAAATACTATCATAAGCACTGCCGGCCTGTATTGGTTCACTGAAAGTAATAGTAATCGCTTTATCAGTGGCCTTTATTTTTGCATTATTTGAAGGATCATTAGAACTTACAGTTGGAGCTATTGTGTCCACAGTGAATGTTGAATCAAGTGCTGATGCTAAATCATTACCAACTAAATCTGTCACTGCACCTGCAGGTATATTTACGCTGTAAATACCATCAACATAGTTTGAAGTTGGTGTTAAAGTTAGAACAGTTCCACTAATGCTTTTAGTTATTGAAATAGGTCCATAAGGCCCTGTAACCGAAATGGCACCATATGTACCACCTGCTTGTATCAGCTCACTGAAAATTATTTTAATTTCTTTATTGACAATTTTTATTTTCGCTTTATTTACAGGGTCAATAGAACTTACAGTTGGAGGAACCGCATCTACAGTAACCAATGTATTCACAGTTTGACTGTTCACTGCAGCTGAAACACTGGCAACACCACTTATCACTCCACCGCTTAAAGTAGACTGTGCAATCCCATTAAATAGTGATGAAAGACTACCAATAGTTCCTAAATTTGTGTTAAAGTTTACTGTTATTCCATCAGGAACATGACCCAAATTTGGATCAATGTAATTTCCATCATTATCATGTAATAAGTCTGCAGTTATGGTTGATAGGCCATTAGCTTTAACAATAGCATGATCCTTATTAATAGTTAAAACAAGCCATTTAGAAACAGTTACACCATAAATCCTTTCTGCTGAGGGCCCATCATTTGAACCCCACCAATTATACTCAACATTAACAGAACCACTGCTGTTATATATGTCCCTGGCATTCCCTGCAATTAAATTTCCAACAATTTGACAAAAATGCACATTCATAGTACCTTCTTCATTATAAAAAGCAGCACCAACTGATGTTGCAGTGTTGCCTGATATATTACTGTTAGTTATATTCGAAATACCATGTAAATTGTAGACAGCGCCACCATAATAATTTACATTGTTACCTGTGAAATTAGTGCCATTTATAACTGAATTACCGTAGTAATTATAAATAGTACCTCCATGACCTGCAGTGGTGCCTGTAAAAGTGCCATTAGTTAGTTTTAAATCTCCACTGTTCCAGATAGCACCACCATACCAACCTGCATGGTTACTTGTGAAAATACTGTTATTTACAATTAAATTTGTATTGCTGACAACCGCACCACCACTAACACCTGCATTGTTATTAGTGAATGTAATATTCGTTAGAGTTAAGGTGTCCCCATTGTAAATAGCACCACCATAACCTGCATGGTTACCTGAAAAAGTACTGTTACCTATATTTAGAGCACCATTTAGAATGTAAATAGCACCACCATTAGTAGTTGCAGTGTTATCTGTGAAAGTGCTGTTATTTACAATTAAGTTTCCTGAACTGTAAATATAAACGGCACCTCCATTGTTTGCCTTGTTACCTGTGAAAGTACAGTCTGAAATAACTAAGTTGTGAGTATTGTAAATAGCACCACCTTCTTGATCTGCGGTGTTACCTATAAAACTACAATTGTTAATAATTAAAGTACCTTTGTTATAAAATGCAGATCCACGGCTTCCAGTACTATCTGCAAATGTTATATTCTGGACTGTAACGTTTGCCCCGCTTTGAACTGTGAATATTTGTGCTGAATCAGTACCATTAATAATGGTACCATCTCTGATTTGGCCTTTTATAGTTATATTTTTGTCAATGAGACTTTTAGAGAAAAATATATTTCGACTTATCTTAGAACATACTGTAATGGTTCACTCTTAAAAAACTAATTGATGTGAAAAAACCATAAAACACTGATTAATTAATGATATGCTAAAATTCAAATGAATTTCAAGTTATTCTCCATAATATTTCCTAGATCACATATAATACATTAATTTTACTATTTTAATTTTATATTAAAGTTAATATATTATCTAAGCAATATGATTTGCTGTGATTTTATCGAATTAAATGCTAATATAAATTAATTAGAGAGTAAAAAGACATTAATAGAGTATTTATACGAAATACATATCATTAATCAGTAATTTTAAAATTAAATTATACAAAATACTTTATTAATTTAATAAAAATAGTAAATTAAAAATAAAAAAAATGATTTTAATAACTTCTTGTTTTAAAGTTTAAAATGTATCCTGAAGCCTTGTTACCTGCGTAATCTTTCACTGCAGATTTTGGAATGTAAATTTGATACCAGCTGCGAGTATATCTAAGATAAATCATTTTAATGTAGAGAGTGTTTCCCGAAATCCACTTCTTAATTGAAACTCGTTTTCCTGTTTTGAGGTTTTTAATGTAAATTTTAGACCAGTATATGCTTGCTTTAACCTTTTTACTGAATTTAATCGCAATAGTACTTGTCCTGGAAACTCCAGTAGAACCATTCTTTGGATTTGTCGAAATTACTTTTGGCGAAATAGTGTCTATTACTTTTACTGAAGCATTTGCAGTTTGATTGTCAACTGCAGCTGAAACTTTAGAAACTCCTGCCACTGACCCTGATTTCAAAGTAGATCTTACAATTCCATTAACTGTGTATAATGGACTGTTTACAGTTCCTAAAGTTGTTTTAAAAATCACTTTAATACCATTAAGAACATGTCCATTTGCGGGATTATGGTAAACACCAGTATTATCATGGCATAGGTCTGCGGTTATAATTGATGTTTTATAATTACCAATACTAGTTGAACTTGATTTAATGGTTAAAACCAGCCATTTAGATACAGTTGCATTTACAAGTCTTTCAGTTGATGGCATTACATTTGAGCCCCACCAATTGTAATTAGCATCACATGAGATAAAGGTATTGTAAATATCACTTGAAAAATTTTTAATAAATCGATTAAAGTGCATGGTAGACTTTCCATTGTTATAGATGGCACCACCATAAACTGCAGAATTATCTGTGAAACTACTTCCACTTACATTTAAATTACCACTATTGTAAATGGCACCTCCCCAAAATGCTCTATTATTTGTGAAAATGCTACTATTAACAGCCCCAAAACCTTGGTAATTGTCAATAGCACCTCCACACGGTGCATAATTATTTGTGAAAGTACTTCCAATAACAGTCAAACGACCCAAATTCGAGATAGCACCACCACTAAATTCACTTGAAGTGTTATTTGTGAAAGTACTTCCAATAACAGTCAAACGACCCAAATTCGAGATAGCACCTACACCATAATATGCAGTATTATTTGTGAAAATGCTACTGTTAACAATCAAAGTACCATCTTCATTATAAATAGCACCATTACCATAGGTTGCGACGTTATTTGCAAATATGCATTTATTAACAGTTAAATTACCATTACTGTAAATAATACCTGCATGATAATCAGAATAAATGCCAATTTCAGTGTTATTTACTAATAAACAGTTATTAATAGTTAAATTTCCATTATTGACAATAACACCAACAATTGTGGCATTTCCGTTTGTAAATGTCAAATTCTGAATTATAACGTTATTACCGGTTGTAATGTTGAATATTCTACTTAAATGTTGAGCATCAATTACAGTACCCCTCTGACTTTGCCCAGTAATGGTCATGTTCTTATCAATAGTGATATTAGTGTTGTTTACCCCAGTATACACTCCATTTGCAATTTTAACTGTTCCACCGTTAGTTATGGTCCCTGTTGCATTTTTAATGCTTAATTTTGCTGTGCTCCATGAAAATCCGTCCCAACTATCATTTCCATGCGAACAGTTCACATAAATAATTGGTGAACTTGGAGAAACTGCATCAACAGCAGATAGAGTTATTAATATTATAAAAGATAAAAAAAATAATATTAGTAATTTATCCGTGTATTTATAAATTATTTTCATCCTAATTTTATTTATCCCCCTTCATATCATTAAAAACAATGAATAATTTATTAATAAATGAACATAATAACTCTAAATTATTATTTAAAATTTTCGATTTAATTAGGAAATTTGAAGAGGTTTATAGCCCTGTTTAAAATAATAATAGACATTATATTTAAAATAAATATCAATTAATCTATTTTATAAAATTAAAATAAACATTAAGTCAAAGATTAATAATCCCCTAACTGACAATATAAATTGATAAAACAAGTTAATTTAAAAATAGCAGTTTAAATATTGAAAATAGTTATTTTCTAGTTAATATTTAGATTGATTTAAAAAAAGAAAATAAGGTAATGATGTTTATTACATCATTGGTGGCATTCCACCAGGCATTCCGCCCATACCTTCCATACCTTCCATTTCAGCTCTACCGGCACCAGTTGATGCGATAACGTCGTCGATACGGAGGATCATTTCTGCAGCTTCTGCAGCGGACTGCATAGCCTGTTTTTTAACTCTCTGTGGTTCAACAACACCAGCACGGTACATGTCTGTTACTTCACCTTTGAAGACATCTAATCCCATGTAGAGGGATTTTTCGTGTGCTGCTCTTAAGTCTACAAGAGCGTCGATGCTGTCTAAACCTGCGTTTTCAGCGAGTGTTTTTGGAACAATTTCTAGAGCTTCTGCAAATGCAGAAACAGCTAACTGTTCTCTGCCGCTGATTGAATCAGCGTATTCTTTTAACCCTTTGGATATTGCTATTTCAGGAGCTCCTCCACCAGCAACAACCTTTTTATCTTCTACTGTGGAAGCAACTACACCAATTGCGTCGTCAACTGCTCTTTCGATTTCGTCTACAACGTGTGATGTGGAACCTCTGACCAGTAATGTAACAGCTTTTGGATCTTTACATTCTTCAACAAATATCATGTCGTCGCCGGAGATTTTTCTTTCCACTACTTTTCCAGCCTGTCCTAAGTCGTTGAAGGAGAGATCTTCGAGGTTTGTTACAACTTTAGCACCGGTTGCTTTAGCGAGTTTTTCCATGTCTGATTTTTTGACCCTTCTTACAGCGAGAATACCTGCTTTTGCGAGGTAGTGCTGTGCGAGGTCATCGATACCTTTTTGACAGAATAAAACATTTGCACCTGAGTCTTCGACTTTGTAGATCATGTCTCTGATCATCTGTTCTTCCTGTTCGATGAACGCCTGCATTTGAGCTGGGTCTGTGATCCTGATTTCTGCGTCTACTTCAGTTTCTTTAACTTCTATTGCAGAGTTGAGTAATGCGATTTTTGCATCTTCTATTTTTGATGGCATTCCAGGGTGTACTCTTTCTTTGTCTATGATTACACCTTGTACGAGTGTTGAATCGTCCACTACAGCGCCGTCTTTTTTCTCTATTTTTATGTGATCTGTGTCAACTTCACCGTCTTCTTCAACCTGTTTAACAGCACTTACGATGAGTTCTGCCAGTGGTTTTCTAGCTTTTTCGGTTCCTTTACCTGTCATTGCAGTCATTGCAACTTTTAAGAGAGTATCACGGTCATCAGCATCTATTGAAATTACGTTTAATATTTCCTGAGCTTTTTCTGCTGCCTGCCTGTAACCTGTAGCGATTACAGTTGGGTGTATGTCCTGGTCGAGTAATCCTTCTGCTTTTTTGAGTAATTCTCCAGCTATGATTACTGCTGTTGTTGTTCCGTCCCCTACTTCGTCTTCCTGGGTTTTTGCAACTTCTACAAGCATTTTAGCTGCAGGGTGTTCGATATCCATTTCTTTTAAGATTGTTACACCGTCGTTGGTTACAACGATATCTCCAAGGGAGTCTACAAGCATTTTGTCCATTCCCTTAGGACCTAAAGTAGTTCTTACAGTTTCAGCGAGTACTTTTCCTGCCATGATGTTCATTCTTTGAGCATCTCTGCCTAACAACCTGTTAGTACCTTCTGGTAAAATTAAAATTGGTTGGTTTCCACCACCTAATTGTGCCACTATATCACCTCATTTTTTTTTTAAAATGCGGCCCTCGAAATTCGTAGAATTTCGGGGCATGCGAAAAACTTTGTTTTTCACGGTTGAGGAACATTAAAAAATCGGAGATTTTTTATGCAGCGAAAAATGCAAAGCATTTTGCTCTTGCTAAGTTCCTCAAACATCGAAATCTAAGATTTCGAATGTTCAGAAAATACATAGCATACGAAAATCTAAGATTTTCGTTGTGTCAAAATTTAAAATTTTGACAATATTTTCTTCAACATGCAAAAACTAAGTTTTTGCTGTCCCGAAAATTTTTTTATTTTCGTGAACCTCAAATTTTTTTTAAAATAATTTTCAATTGTTTTGTATTTTATCAATGGGTTAGAGGTTCTATAAGTAGTTTTCGATAAAGCTCCCATTTAAATAAAATCACAATTTAAAATAAAAATAGTAAAAATTAAAATGTTTAGAAGGGTAACGATGAATAAACACCCTCCAAAATATCGTTTTTGGTGTTCCAATTACGTATTACTCCGAAATCATTGATATTATTGGATGCATCGGCATTGATCCACTTTCCATTGACAAACAACTGTGCCCATACATGGCCGCACCATCCGCTTGAGAATTTACAGTTTGCATGTACATATCTTGCTGGAATTCCTGCAGCTCTTGAAAGGGCCACTATAAGATGTGACAGGTCAACACAGTTACCAATTCTAGAATTTAATGTGCCTATTGCCCCTCTTTTTGTATTGTAATAGAATGAATAATTTACACAGTCTCTTACCCAGTTGAAAATATTGGTGGCTTTTTCTAGGGTTGTAAGTTTTTTAGTTACAGTTATCTTTTCATCATATTGGCTCAATTTTTGCCCATAACATGCATAATCCGTTAAATATTGATCATAACTTTGTTTTGCTTTTAAATAATTATTATATGATGTATTTGTCTCATTCCAGGCATTCCACGCCTCTTGATATGCAGTTTCATTTCCATTGAAATCTGTAATTTGTGGTTCACTGCCAGGTTCTGAAACAGGACCTGGATTTTCTACAAGTGCTGGTGCTGTTGGTTTTGGATTTGGGTTAGAAACAGTGACATTTTCAGTTGTAGGTGTTAAACTTTTGGCAAGCAATTTTATTTGCGCATCATTGGATTGAGCGTTTTTAGTCGCTGTCTTACACTCTTCTGGAGGAACATTCCTTACTTTATAAGTTTTATATACATATTTGTAGTAGTACCTGTACACGTACCTGTAACTGTATTTATATTTATACTTGTATTTCCACTTGCCCCTATATTTGTACCGTACTTTTACCTTTGATTTTACCGGGACCTTTAATTTGTAGTATACTTTAACTTTCTTTTTTACCGTTACTAAATAGGCTGCATTTACCTGTAAAATATTTTTATATTCGTTAGAGATGGTTTTAATATTACTATTCGATGAAAATTGATTTTCTGTTAAAGCTGCAGAAGGAAAAACGCAGATCATTATACTTAATGCAATCAGTAACGAAAAAAATGATTTTCGCTTAATTTTATCGCCTCCGTGATAGCATTGTTAAATTCATTATTTAACAAGCCACAGGACTATTATTAATAATTTTTTTTAATAATATAAATCTTTTGCTTTTATTTTTAAAAAAATAAGTTATTTAAAAGTTTATTTAAGTTTAAAATTGCCTAAAAAATTGTTTTAATACATGTAAAATTATTATTAATTTTAATTTATGTTTTTAATAAGTTATTATATGGTAAAAGATTTTTGTAAAAAATTTAGATATTTAATATTCTTCTGCATCTAAATTATAATTTTAGAGAGTCTACGGGTAACCTTAGAATCATATTTAACTCCCCATCCTTAGTTAAAATATTACTTTCTAAATATATTCATTATCCAATGAAATATGCAGCTATTACTGATTTTAATGTTTTATTAACAAGACTTTTAAAAATTAAGTTAAATTCTATTTCAGTATAAAATCTATTAAATTTGTATCGCTTAAATAAATTGAATTAAAATATTAAGAGTGCATTTGTTAAACCAATAAAATCTATGGAACGAATTCAAAAATTTAATTAAAAAAGAAGATTATTATTTATTAAAATTAATTTAATTTTCTATTTTCTGCCAAAAAGTTATTTCATTTTCTTTAAATGCTTTAAAATAACCTTTCCTTTCTAAATTTCTCAAAATACTGTTAAAATTATCAAAAGATAACTCTTTAAACCCTATATCCCTTATCTGTTCATAAAGTTCTTGAGTGGTACATTTATCCATGCTCAATAATTGATAAACCTGGGATTGAAATGAAGTCAAATCCTTTTTTGGTTTAGCTGTAAGTGCGTCAAAATATCTTTTAATTTTTTCAAGTTCTTCCAGTTCATTATTCCTTTCATCTAGAAGACCCATAAGTTCTGATATTTTCCCATCTTTTTCTTCCAAAGCCAGCTTAAGTTCATCTATTTCCTGATTCTTTTTATTAACCAGTTCTGTATCTAACTTACCTGCTTCTTTGGACTCAGTTTGACACTTTTTAAGTTCAATCTTTAATTTGCTAATTTCAAGCAGACAAGCCTTAACCAGTTGTCTCAACTGTTCACTTTCGTTATCTTTCAGTAATGGCATTTTATCATGTATAATTTATTGGAACTTATTTTTAAATTTAATGCTTTATCCGTATTTTTACGATAACATTTCATTAAACTTTATTATATCCTTTTCAATCATTAGAATTAACAAAGCGCAAAATATACCAATTAAAGCACCTGAAATTACATCAAATGGGTAATGAACTCCATTATAAATTCTTGAAAATCCAACCAGAAATGCAAATATCAGCAGAGGATAAATCAATCTACACCTTTTACCTTTAAATTTAAAGCTGTAACTCCTCCCAATTATAATTGCCCCTATAAAAGAAGCAACTGTGTGACCTGATGGCCATGAAGAGCCGCTCATATCTGTTAAAACTCGTATTCCATTAAGTGCAACATATGGCCTTGGCCTTGCAACAATATACTTTAAAATTTCTGTCAAAAAATAACCGAATACCAGGGCAACTATACAAACTAACGCGACATTTCTCCCTTTCTTCCCGCCAAATATGTACAGTAAAACACATAGTCCGATCCAAATGCTAAAATATCCCACACTTGATATCAAAGGCATTATAACATCAAAGACTTGATTCTGCATGTTGATATTAATTAAATAAAATAGTAGAATGTCTATCTGATTTAATGATGCAATTAGTTCATTTAGCATGCGTACCCTCTATATTAATTAGTAAAACAAGGAACTATACTATCTATTAATTCTTATATGATTTAAAGCTAATTCAATTAAAAAAAATAGTAATAGTAAAAGAAAACCCTCAAAAATCGTAGCCTGCGAAAATTTCATTTTCGCGGCGTCAAAAACTAAAAGTTTTGACAGCCTTCAAAAAACCTACGGTTTTTTGATTTTTGCAGCATCAAAATGAAGTTTTGCATGCTTCACTTCGCAACCGCAAAACGAAGTTTTACATGCCCCAAAAATTCGAAGAATTTTTGAGGAATTTTCGGGGCCCTCAAAATCTTCGATTTTGGGGTTCAGGAAATGTGTAACATTTCCTTCAACATGTGAAAAATCTCCGATTTTTTACGGCCACAAAAACTTCGTTTTTGTGAGTACCGGAAATTCATAGAATTTTCGAGTGAATTATTTTTTCCTTTCTATTTTAATATTGATCGGAGACTGAATTTCCTTTTTCCGGATAATCCAGATTGCTACAGCTAGAATTATTATAAGAATTAGCCATACTGGAATTACAAGAATTGTATCATGGACCTGAAGAAGCTTATCTTGCTGATATCTTCCATAGTTTATGTTTGTATCAGCAGAATAAAGACCAAAATCTGCAAATCCAGGTGTCCACTGTGCTGTTAAAGTATAATTATCTTCAGGATAAACACTGCCGTTTATCGGCACGTTGTGTTTACTTAATAAACCATTAATCTCTATACTTCCATTCATATTTGCAACTACTGTTCCATTATTGTTCAGCTGGTATGTAAAATCACCAGGCATGTACGAAAGAAGGATTGTAGGTGCACTATGCTGAAGCATCTGTATTGATTCAATTATTGGACCTGGAAGACCAGCTATTATCTTAATAACAAGTTCTATGCCCTGCTTTATAGCTAAACTGGAGAAAGTTGAGTTATTATTATTCTGAGATTGTATTGGGAGACCTCCAATAATTAGAGCTCCTTCTGCATCAGAATAATTTATAGTCGATGGCGCTTTAACAGTAAATGATACAACTTTACTAGCTCCAGGAGCTAATGTAAAATTTGTTGGATTAACAGATATCCATGTTGCAATTCCTCCATCAGAATAAAGCAGATGGATACTATCCATTAATAATCTTTTTTTATTAACCGTCACATTCATTGGTACGTCGCCTATATTTGTAACAGTTACCTGTCCAGTAACAGTTTGAGATGATGTTAAATTATATTTAAATTCTGGTGGAGAAGCTCTAAGCCCTGCACCATAAGCTGATCCAATAAGACTAATTAACACGATTAAAACTAATATAACAAATGAAAACTTCTTTACTTTTCCTGAAATCATCATGTACCTCCAGATCTATTAAATGATCTGTAACTAAAAAAAATAGAATTTATGAATATTTATAGATTTCTTAAAAATAAATAAAACTAAAAAAAAAAAATATTTTTTTTAATTTTATGCTACAGCGGTATAAGTTATAGTGTTAGTGTAAGAACCTGCTTCTGTTCCAGTTGGTATCATTAAACGCTGCAGTGTATCTAATGTGTTACTGCCATGTTTTGCAGTGTCTAATTTAGTAGAGGTTAATATTGTTCCTGCACCACTAGCTGCAGTGTGAATATCTGTCCAGGAACTTGCATCATTTTCTATCTGGAAAATATTAGTTCCTGATGTGTCAATAGGATCTGAACCTGCAAAGTTTTCATTTTCAAGCTTCGCATACACGTTTATTTTTACGTTTCCATCATTTGAAAGAGTATATTCATCACTGGTTGCGTAAGATCCATCATTTCCAGAATATGCTATACTTGGAGTGTTAACACTTAAAGCAATATTTTGATTGACAGTTACAGTTGCAGTTTGATCTGCTGTAGATGCTGCGGCCACTTGATTGTCCCCCACTGCAAAAACTGCTACAAACATCATTGCAGCGATTAAAGGGATTAATCCTACTATTTTTTGATTCATTATTAATCACGTCCTTATTAATATAATAATTATATAGCTATCGTTGTATCCAATTAGTGACGATTATCACTAAGTTATAACTGAATATCAATTAGAATGAGATATTGCGATCATTATATATAAATATAATGTCCTGTTTTTGTGAAATAGGATATATACAAACTTAAAATTTAATAATAACGTATTTATACTTCTTAATTAATATTAAATCAATTAAATTGTATTAAATCCAATGTTATTTAATGTATTAACTTATATAATAAAAAGTATTCCCATATAACTGAATTAATCAAATAAGAAGCTCATTAAAAAGAGTTTAAGGTTGTCATATTAATAAATTTAACAAAATTAGTAATGTTAATGAAAATCATAAATTAAAATTAAAATTTTTAAGTAGCTGTATAAGTGATTTTTGTGGTGTAAGTACCAGGTTCAGTACCTTCAGGAATTGTTAAAAAATAATTCATATGATAGGTCTTACTACCAACAAGTAAATAAGCATACGTCCCTACTAACTCATTACTCGTAGTAAACGATTTTTTGGTTGTAGTAGAACTTGAATCAGGAGAAGTATATTTAAAATTACTTAATGGGATACTATTACTGCCGCTTTTAAAATCACCACTTGCACTAACATAAAGACTAGCAGTTATTCCCACTGCGCTTACAGTAACATTTGTAGCATTGATATATGTATGTTCAACACCATCAGCCATTAAACTTCCAAAATTGATAGTTGATGGAGTTTCAGTGACACTCACCCATATAGACATTGGTTGAACTGCAGCATTCTTTGTTACATTTGTTTTTGTAATATTAGTTGATGTGCTATTTCCAGTTATATTTGAGGAATTAGAATCATCTGCATATACTGAAAATATACTTACAATTAAGATAGTTAAAATTAAAGTGATACAAAAAATATTGTACGATTCTCGCATAAAATTCCCCATGGTTATTCAATTTATATCACAAAAAATATCCATTTCTGTGAATATAATCACGTATAATTTATATTATTTCAACTAAATTGTGAGTATAGTCCCTATTTAAAAAAGGGTATATATAAAATTTATCCTAATTAAATCCCCATATTTGTTATATTACTTATCCATATATTTGTTATAAGTTATTTAAAAAATTAAATGTTATGCATAGCTTAAAAAGGTAATAAGTTAATAAACAAGTGTTATATAAAAATCAGAGAATTATTACTAAAAATTAAAAGAAAGTGAAACTCTGCCAAGCACCAAAATATCAGATTTAACTATTTTACACATTGAGAATCTCTAGAAACTATAAACGCATGAGATTCCCAAGTATACAACTACATTATCTCAGAAATAAGTTCAGCATTCAAAATGGAAGCGCCAGCGGCACCTCTTATGGTGTTATGCCCAACTAGTACATATCTGAGACTGTTATCAAATGCAGCATCTTTCCTTAATCTTCCAACAGTTACAGCCATACCATTATCCGCATTCCTGTCCATTCTTGGCTGTGGCCTGTTTTCTTCTTCCCTAATTACAACAGGGTTTTTTGGTGCAGAGTGGAGATCTAACTTTTGTGGAAGGCCTTTGAAATTACCCATTTGGTTTTTAACATCTTCAATTTCCAAATCATCTTCCATTTCAATGAAAACAGCTTCAGTATGCCCATCAACAACAGCAACCCTGTGACAGGAAGCACTTAATCCGAATGGCGCAGGGACTACAGATTCTCCATCAAATTCACCAAGCAGGTGAAGTGTTTCAGATTCCATTTTCTCTTCTTCGCCGCCGATAAAAGGCACGAGATTATCCACTATTGCCATTGAAGGAACACCATTATAACCCGCTCCAGAAACCGCCTGCATGGTTGAAACATACACCCTTTTTATGTTATACTGATCATAAAGCGGTTTTAAAGTGAGAGTTAAAGCTATAGTTGAACAGTTAGGATTTGTTACTATGAATCCATCCCATCCTCTGTTTTTTTGTTGAATTTCTACTAAATCCAGATGTTCAGGGTTAACTTCAGGTATCACCAGGGGAACATCGGGCTCCATTCTCATTGCACTTGCATTTGATGCTACAATACATGATTTGGCAAACTTCGGCTCAACAATCGCTGCAGTATCTGCTGGAAGCGCAGAAAACACAATATCAACATCTTTAGTTTCTTTAGGGTCTGTATCAACTACAGTAATATCTTTAACACTTTCTGGTATCGAACTATCAAGATACCAAGTTGCGGCGTCTTCATATCTTTTTCCTGCTGATCTTGCAGATGCTGTAAGAGCAGTGATTTCAAACTTTGGATGATCTGCCAAAAGTTCGATGAATCTCTGCCCAACCATTCCAGTTGCTCCGAGAATACCTACGTTTACCATATAATCACCTATAATACAGATTCATAACAAAATATCCTAGAAATGACTTTCCATTTTATTTATGTCATATTATCTTTAATTTACTAAATATATCTAATAATTTATGTTATCTACTATAAATTTATACACCTAATAACTTTATTTTTCCGTCGTTCTTTTGAAGTCCTAATCTTAATTCTCCTTCATGGACCTTTGTATAGCCGTTTGTTATTTCCAGCTTGATACCACATTTAAGTTTTCCACTCGGAATTATATTATCCCAAAGCTCTAAAGTGATATCTCCAGTGTTATCTTTAATTTTAACAAGTGTTAACACTTTACTGCCGTACTTAGTCTCCATTTCAATTACTTCTTCTATACTTACAACTTCTCCATTTATCCTAATTTTACTTAAACCTAGCCTCAAATTATTTATGTTAAATTCATCAGTACCCTTTGATAATTCTTTTATTATGAACTCGCTATGTCCTTCTATCCTGTTAAATTTGCCTGAAATTTCTACTTCATCACCAATTTTAGATGAATTCAAACTTCTGCTATCTCGCAAAAGTTTCACGGCAATATCTTTCCTTGTTTTTCCCAAAACATACGCCTTTTTACTATCCAAATAACCTAAAATTCCATTAAACTTTAAAGTTCCATCGTCCTTTACCCGCATCTTCTCCTGATTCACTATTTTATCAAAGTCCTTTCTGTATCTTTGATATATCCCAGATAGATGGTAAGATTTACATGATAACACATATTCATTATCAGCATATTTATTTGAAGTTTTATGGCTCCATAGCCTGACAAAAAAACCTACTCCATTTTCTACAGCTTTTCGGTCATTTGTATAAATATTTGCTTCGATCTGGGGCTTTCCTTCATAATCTCTAGATGATCCAAGACCGCTTCCAGTTAGATTTGAAGATCCAGCAATCATTTCAGTGTCATCGACAATTATCATCTTTGCATGAAGATTATTATTGTATTTTATAGATATATTATCACCGAAAATACTTTTCCACCTTTCAACATCATCTAATTGATGCAGCCTTCGAAATACATCTTCTTTTTCCAGTTTAGTGATAAGATATACTTCTACATCTTTATTATTAGATAAAGCATTTTCAAAAGGAATGATAAATTCCTCACCAAGCGTGATCCACGGATATACAATATAAATATGATTTTGTGCACCACTTATCATTTCATGAATCTTTCTTAAAGCAGAACGGTCTTCCTTTAAGAAAGTTGGAACAAATTCAGTTACTGGTTCACGTTTCTTAAAAAGCATATATCCCCCTATAAAAAAATAAAAATATCATATAAAATAAGCAAATTATTTTTTTATTTTATACCGAGAACATCTCCCATATCACTTATTTTCTTCGAAGCACCAACAACATATCTTACTGCTTTAATTACTCCAGATACAAATGCCTGCCTGCTGTGTGCTCTGTGGACAATTTCAATTCTTTCTCCTTCACCTGCAAAAAGTACAGTGTGGTCTCCAACGATATCTCCACCACGGACAGCATGTATTCCGATCTCTTCAGGAGTACGTGCACCTACCATTCCCTGCCTGCCGTAGACGCCGCATTCATTCGTATCTCTTCCAAGTGCCTCTGCCAGAACTTCATATGCTTTAACTGCAGTTCCAGATGGTGCATCAGCTTTATGCTTGTGGTGAGCTTCTATTATCTCCACATCATAATCATCTTTTAAGATTTTAGCAAGGTCTGCAATGATTTTAAAGAATACATTCACACCCACTGCCATATTTGGAGCGATAACTGCCTTAATATTATTTTTTTCTATAGCATTTTTCATTTCTTCCATTTGCTCGTCTGAAAATCCAGTTGTACCTACAACTACATTAACGCCACATTCTGCGGAAGTTTTGATTGTACCTACGGCTGCATTTGCTATAGTAAAATCAACAAGCACATCTGGCTTCTTTTCAGTTAGAACTTCAGCAAGTTTTTCAGCGCCGTTTACAGGAACACCTAGGGTTCCCACGCTGATTACTTCACCCACATCCTTTCCCTCAAAAGGAGTATTTGGTGCTTCTATTGCTGCTACAACTTTCATATCATCCTGTTCAAGTATGGTCCTAATTATTTTAGAACCCATTCTTCCGCTTGCGCCTGTTACAGCCACTCCAATCATTTTATCAATCTCTCCAATATTTAATATTTTGATTCAGAAAATCATTGATTTCGACCTAAAATTTTCTATTTCAGGCATAATATCTTTGATTTTTACCAACTTCCCTATAAAAATTATAAAAAAACCCGAAAAACATAGTTTTTGAGGGAATTTTTGAGTAATTATAAAAAATTAAATTAAATAATAGTTTTTAACGGATGTGCTAAAAAATAATAATTTAAATTAAATCAAGGTTTTTAAGCACTTCTTTTAATTTAGCCTTGTTTTCCTCATTAAGAGGTGCAAGAGGCATCCTTACATTACCTGCTGGCCTTCCCATCATACTTAAAGCTGTTTTTGCTGGGACTGGGTTTGTCTCAATGAATAGAACTTTCATGAGATCATAAAGTTCGTAATGGGATTCAGATGCAGATTCAAAGTCCCCTTCCAATGCATAATTAACCAGCTGGCTCATACGCGCTGGATCAACATTTGCAACAACACTTATCACTCCTTTTGCACCCAAAGCTATCATAGGAAGTGTAAGATCATCATTTCCAGATAGAACTGCGAATTTATCAGTTTTACCTATTTCATCAATTTTTTTAATTATTTGAGATACTTTATCCAGGTCAGGGTTTGCTTCTTTAATAGCAGCAATGTTGTCAAGTTCTGCAACTTTTCCTATAGTTTCAACGTCTATATCTGTACCTGTTCTTGAAGGTACATTGTAAACTATTATAGGAATATTTGTAGATTCTGAAAGTAATTTATAATGCTCATAAAGGCCATTTTGCTGCGGTTTATTGTAATAAGGTGTTATAACCAGTGCTCCATCTGCACCTATATCTTCAGCATGTTTAACAAGCCCAAGAGCTTCCTTGGATGAATTACTACCCGCACCGGCGATAGTCGTAACTTTACCATCAGCTTCATCAATTAAAATATCTAACAGCTTTCTGTGCTCATCGTGAGATATTGTAGCTGATTCACCAGTTGTTCCTGCAGCTAATATCCCATTAACGCCGTTTTCTATCAAATAATTTATGTTTTCACGAATCCCTTCTTCATCTATCTCATCGTTTTTCGTGTATGGAGTCACCATAGCCACGGTCGTACCTTCAAATTTCATTTTAAGACACCTTTTACAAGTTCATAAGCCTTATTACCATCATCCCAATCCACAAAAAGAACAACAGAAGTCTGACTTGAAGAAATCTCAACAATATTTATTTTACTTTTTTGTAAAGGTTCAGTTATTTCTGCTATTACTCCAGGAGTGTCTATAAAATCCTGACTTGCAACAGTTATCATTGCAATTTCTCTTCCCAGAGAAAGAGAACTTAAATCATCAGTTGTTACAACAACCTCATGGAGAACTTCATGAGCACGGTCTGAATCAGATTTATTAACGAATACAGTTATGGAATTTTGACCTGTAGAAATTCCATAGATGTTAATTTTATGTTTTGCAAGAGTATCTGTGATTTTTGACAAAATTCCAGATTTTGTTAAAATCTCTTCCCCAACAACAGCGATAACAGATATAGGTTCGCTGTTTATGGTCGCACATTTAATTAATTCATTATTAGATGGACCCATTATTTCAGTCCCGGGAGTAGATAAATCTCCTTTCTCATATCCAATTATTTTAGCATCTATTTTTGGATCTTTGTATTTCAAAGCATGAGGATGTAATACCTGTGCTCCATGAGTAGCAAGGTCCCTCATTTCTTCAACAGAAATTTTATCAAGCTTTTTAGCAGAGAGAAGTTTGTTTGGATCTGTAGACATTACTCCATCAACATCAGTTACAATAATAACTTCCTCAGCTTTGAGGCAGTGCCCCAGTAAGAATGCTGTTATGTCACTTCCTCCTCGCCCTAAAGTTGTGATATTCCCTGATTCATTTTTTCCAAGGTATCCGCAGACTACAGGAATTATTCCCTCATCTACCATCTCTTTAATCTTGCTTGATTTTTCTTCTGTTACTTCAAAGTTAATTTTTGCACTTAAAAAATTGTTATCAGTAATTACGGGCCAAGCATCTGCATATGGATCTACATATTCGGATTTAACACCTAAAGATTCGATAGTTGATGAAAATATTCTAACACTGGTCATTTCTCCCATTGAAACAACTTCAGCAAGCTGTTTGTCTGTTATAGATTTTCCCATAGCAGTATCTACAATTTTTAAAAACTCATCTGTCGTTTTATTTATTGCAGATACCACAACTACCATCTTTTTACCCTTCATGTATTCATTTACAACTGATTGCGCTGCTTTTTTAATCCGTTCACCATTACCAACGGATGTTCCTCCGAACTTGGCCACTATAATTCCCATTAACTGTCACACCTGAAATCTATTGATATCTATAAGATCTATTGAGGTCCTTGTTTTACTAGTCTAGTTACATATCCTGCAATTTTATTTCTAAGATGTTTTGTACTTACAGTAGAAAATTCTTCTACTAATTTTTTATTTTCATCAAAATCTGTGGTAAATTTACCCTCATATGTTTCTACTAATTCTTTTGCAGTTCTTTTTACGAATGATGTTCTTATGTTACCCATTAGTATTCCTCCTAAGTATTTTTTCTTGTTCTTTTTTGCTTAATTCCATCAAAATTTTCATTATTTTATTGATGAAGTCTCCATCTATTTCTTTCTGTTTGGAGATCTTTTTAATTTTATCTTGAATAAAATCTTCTCTTTTCTTATCTTCTATATCCATACCAAGAGCCATTTTTGCACTGACAATATCCTTGGCAAGAGATGTTCTTTTTTCTATTAAATATATTAGTTCTTCATCTATTTTATCGATTGCGACTCTAGATTCTTGAAGAACTTTTAAAGCTTCTGCTCTATCCACTTTTTCACCTTAATTTGTTTAAAAAAGGAGACTTATTAACTCAGAATTTCCTTCGTGCCTTCATTATCAACTTCAGTATGTATAATGTTGCCTTCATAAGAGCTCCATGAGTCTAAAACATTATCTAAAGCGTCATCATCAGTTACAGCTACAAACGAAGGCCCCGTACCGGATAATCCGGCCGCAATTGCACCTGCACTTAATGCATCAAGGGCAATATTAGGATTAAATTCAAGAGCTGCACAATATAAAAGTCCATTTAAAGTTAGAGCTTTATATATATCACCTTTTAAAGCCTGGTCAAATGCAAGCTTGACATAAGGTGAGAGAAGTTTCATCTTCAAAATATCAGATTGTGCAGTAAGTGATTTTTTATCTGGCATATATATTAATATATTTTGCTCTTCCATGTCTTGCTTTTTCAAAATTTTTCGATTCATGTTGTCGGTTACAGTTAATCCTCCAAAAAAGGAAGCACTTGCATCGTCAAATGCACCTGTAATAGTAACACCCGCCTCTAACGAGGCATCTATAGCTAAATTTAATACGTCTATATCCGACATATGATAATCAGAACCATATTCCTTTGATAAAGCTGAAACAGTGGCCCAAGTAACTGCATTTGAAGTTGCACTGCTGCTTGAAAGTCCAGATGCAACTGGAAGATCAGAATATGTTTTAACTCTAACTCCAGTATCAATATCAAATTTATGGAGAACGCTTTTAACACATAGCTCCATTAAACTTGTGTCTACATCTTTATCTGACTTACATATTATATTTGATGATTTTAATTCCACTTCTGCAGTTACATAACGTCTAATACCAAATGCAGAACCACAACCAGTGGCTATAGCATTTATAACTGTTGCAGAACCTGGCGATTTAACAATTGTTTTCAATATATCACCTTTAGGTGTTATCATTATTCATAACTAAATAAGAAGATTATGATATGTACTTTTATAACTCCTAATATTTAAATAAAATAGACATTACCCTTTTAAAATCATAATTTCATGACAATCCCATTTTAAATCTAATTCGTATGGTAAAAATATAATGCAAAAACAGAAATTAAGGATAAATGAGAAAAAAATAAACCAATAATGTGTTGAATGACTTTACTGCGCCCCTAAACTTAACTAGTTTAGAAAAACTTAGACTATCACTTAAAAGATACACTTCAACATGTTTTTATCTGCAGTAACTTGCGGGTTAAATTTAAATCTTAAAAAAACCAAATAGATATTTTATTAAAATAGAAATGCTAAAAATATTGAATAAATTGAATAATGTTAAAATAAAAATCTTATATAATGGAGGTTAAATAATGGCTGTTAAAGTAGAAGTATTTACATCTCCTTCATGCCCATACTGTCCTATGGCCATAGAAGTTGTTGACGCAGTAAAAAAAGAAATGCAAGACGATATAGAAGTTGAAAAAATTGATATAATGCAGAATCGTGAAAAAGCAATAGAATATGGCTTAATGGCAGTTCCAGCCGTTGCTATAAACGGTACTGTGAAATTTGTAGGAGCTCCTGAAAAAGATGAGCTAGAAAAAGCTATTAAAGAAGAATTACAATCATAACTTTAGAAAAATGGAAATCCACAGTGCACATCTCATTAATAAGTCCAAAGATACAGGGGAATTAATGAAAAACAATGAAAATTCCCCTTACGGGATTACAACAGGGAGCGCTGCAGCAGCAGCAGCAGTTGCAGCACTTTTAACTATAAATAGAAATATTATATCACAGATAGATATTGAAACTCCTTTTGGAATACTTAAAATTGACATAAATTGTTCAAGGAAAATTAATTCTAATTCTGGAAGGGCATGTGTAGTTAAAATGCCCTATAATGACCCCGATGTCACCACAAACCTTAAAATATGTGCTGACGTGAAAATAACTGAAAACAATGAAATAAAAATTAAAGGCGGGGAAGGTGTTGGTAAAGTAACCAAACCAGGTTTACAGATCCCAGTTGGAGAACATGCTATAAATCCTGTTCCAAGACAGATGATAAAAACTAATCTCCAAAAGGTGCTCCCTAAAGGAAAGGGAGCAGAAGTTACAGTATTTGTCCCAAAAGGAGAAGAAATTGCAAAAAAAACCATGAATTCTCGTCTCGGTATAACCGACGGTATTTCAATTCTTGGAACTACTGGTATCGCAAGGCCTATGTCTTCTAAAGCTTATAAAGAATCTTTAGCCTGCCAGATTGATGTTGCAGTGGCTGAAGGATATGAAGATCTTATCTTCGTGCCAGGTAACATTGGAGAACGCCTTGCAGTTAAAATTTTAGATGCCCCTAAAGACAAAATAGTCCAGATGAGCAATTTTGTAGGTTACATGTTAGACAAAGCTGAAGAAAAAGGCATCAGCAAAATTATATTATTTGGACACGCAGGTAAACTCATTAAAATCGCTGCAGGTATTTTTAACACTAAAAATAGTGTTGCAGATGGAAGAAGAGAAATAATAGCAGCATACTGCGGACTTTTAGGTGCAGACAAAAAGTTAATAGGATCTATTTTTAAATCTAAGACTACAGAAGACATGATAACTATTCTTGATAAAGAAAACATGACCTTCTCTGTTTTTGAACTCATAGGTAAATCTATAAAAGAGAAATGTCAGGAAAAATATAACATAGATTTTGACATAATTATCGTTACAATGAACGGCAGAATTTTAAATAAACAGTAACTGCTTTTAAATTATAATTAAATAAATTTATAATTTTTACAATGATATAACTTAATTTAAGGTGAACATAATGAAGATATGTATGGTTGGCCATTTTCCACCCCATTTAGGAGGTATTTCTTCATATACCTATCTTTTATCCAGAGAACTGGTAAATCGAGGGGATAAAGTATGTGTACTCACATATCCCCATGAAAATATTTCTGATATTGAAGGTATTCCTGTTTTTACAGCCCCAACTGTAAATATTAAGGGTATACGAGGATTTTTATTTTCAATATCTGCCACTTTTAAGCTTTTGAGCATGATTAGAAAATATAACATTGATCTTATACACGCCCATTACGTTATGCCTCCGGGATTAATAGCAGTTATTTGCAGTATGTTTTCAGGGACTAAAACGGCGATTACGATACATGGCTCGGATATATTTGTCCTGGCACGTAAACCCCTGTTAAAATCGATAATTAAATTTATTTTAAAAAGATCAGATTATGTATTCGTTGTAAGTGATTCGCTCAAAGAAAATGTCCTTAAGTTAGGCATCGAAGGACTTGAAGATAAACTATCAATCACCTACAATTCAGTAGATGTTGAACGATTTAGACCAGATCAAATGGGCACATTTAAAGAAGAAATGCATATAAACCCACAAAAGCCAGTTGTGCTTTTTGTTGGTAATTTAGTGTGGCAAAAGGGTGTTGAATATCTTATACGGGCAAAAGAATTCCTCAATGTAGATGCAGAAATAGTGATTGTTGGAGACGGACCCCTTCTTGAGGAACTCAAGGGCATTGTAGAATTCGAAAAAATAGAAGGAATTACTTTTACAGGTGCGAGAAATGATATTGAAGATATAATGCCTTCAGCAGATGTTGTAGTAGTGCCTTCGGTATCTGAAAGTTTTGGTATTGTGATTTTAGAGGCTATGGCGTCTGGTAAACCCGTAGTTGCAACTAAAGTTGGAGGAATTCCAGAAGTTGTAAATAAAAAGATTGGAATACTTATAAATCCCGAAGACCCAGTAGGACTTGCAGAAGCAATTAATAAAATACTGCAGGATAAAGAACTTAAAGAGAACATGGGAAAAAATGCAAGGGAACAGGTAATGAAATATTCAAGTATTGAAATTCCCTATTGATTAACACTCATAAAATTAATAGTGAATTACCAGATAATTTAGATTAATAATTGATCTAAAAAAATGTATTTACGTGGTTTAAACCTCTAAAATTTTGTTAACAAAATTTTGGGGTTCAAGAAATGATATACATTTCTTTCAACCTGCAAAAAATCTTTGATTTTTTTGACGGCTGTCAAAAATGAAAGTTTTGACGTATCGAAAATCTACGATTTTCGGATATATTTAAAATTAAGCGTTTAAAAAGTCACGTAATTCACTATAATAATTCACTAGGAGCTGACTTAAATGGAAGAAAAATCATTTACACACCTTTCTAAAAAAGGTGTTCACATGGTAGAAGTATCAGATAAACCAGTTGTAAAAAGAACCGCTGTAGCACAGGGTAAGATCTACTTAAATGCAGAAACAATTCAACTTATAGAAAAAGAAGAAATTAAAAAAGGTAATGTCCTTACTACGGCCCAAATTGCGGCTATTGGAGCTGTAAAATCAACACACCACCTGATTCCTCTGTGCCATTCCCTTAAAATCACAGGTGTCGATGTAAAATTCGATGTAAAACCCCAATTTATACAGGCCGAAGTCAGTGTAACTTCCCTCGGAAAAACTGGTGTTGAAATGGAAGCTTTAACAGGTACAAGCGTGGCACTTTTAACTGTATGGGACATGGTAAAAAGTGTTGAAAAAGATTCTGAAGGTCAGTATCCTTCAACCAAAATTTCAGATATAATTGTTGTTAAAAAAGAGAAAAAAGGGTAAAATTATCCCTTAACTTATTTTCTATCCTTTTATTGCTCCACCTATAGCTCCGCCAATTCCCATAAGGATTAAAGACTGAATTATTGCAACTACTACAACTACCAGTCCCACTGCAGCTCCTGCTAAAAATCCTGCAATACCTAAAAACAGTGTTCCTCCAATAACAATCAGTATGGCTGCTATTATTCCACCAAATGCACCTGCTATAGCGGCATTCCACGCGCCGTTTAAGGCCCCATCACCGACCATTAAACCGACGATTAGTCCAGCTATAAACAATCCAAAGTAATTTCCTCCGCTAAACATTGCGCCAAATAGCCATGACAATATTATCGATAGAACAAATCCTATAACTACTGCTCCCCAATTTACCATCAGATACCTCCTTTAGATACAGAGTGATATATACTAATTTATTTTTAATTTTTAATAAACTTTTCTCTTTAAATGCCATAACTGGTTGAATTAAGATTAAAATAAGTATTGTAAAAAATAATAGGTTTATTTAACTGATTTATTCAGTTAATAAATTAAATAGCCATATTATTTAGGAAATGAATCCTGAAAAAGAATTATGTACCCTTAAAGCATATTATAACTAATTCATCTAATTCAAACTATACAAATAATAATTATTTTATCTTATTCCAAATACTTAACCAAAGTTACTCCAAATTTGAAACTTCTCCCTAAATATTAAGTTATAAGTTGGCCGGATTTAGCTGAACATTTCAATCATTTAAAATTATAAATAAAAATAGAACTTCACTCAAATTTAGATACAAATCAAGTTTAAGAATTAGTCTGTTCCACCTACAAGGGGAAGTCTACTTATTTTCCAGGCCACAAAACCACCTAATATATTATAAGCTCCATCAAAGCCTGATTCTTTCATTTTACCCATAAAATATTCGCCTCTAGCACCACTTTTGCAATATATAATATAATTCTTATTTTTATCCAGCTTTTCTGCCTTTTCCTGGAAATGATGTCCATGATAATCCAGATTTTCTGCTCCAGGAATGTGTTCTTTTTCAAATTCATCCTCAGGTCGGATATCCAGAATAGTTATTTTATTACCTTTCTCTTCCATTAATTTAAGTGCTGCTTTTGGAGTTACGGTTTGAAATACAGGCATGATAAACACTCACTAACTATCTTTATGTATGATTATATTCCTGATCACTATTATTTTTTTCTAATTATAAAGAATATCAAGCAAAAATAAGAGGGAATTAATAGTTTTTAACTTATTGAGGGCATATAACCAGATTGTTAAATGAATATTTAAAGGTATACTATAAAAAGCAGTACACACTATTAATTTCTATGGAAAAAGTAGATCAGAAAATCAGAGATATAATCAGTGATTGCTATCCAAAGATTAAAGAACTAAATCCAGCGCAAAAAGCGGTTTTAGATTCAGGATTACTTGAAAATAAGTCTAATTATATAATAGCAATTCCCACTGCAAGTGGAAAAACACTTCTTGGAGTAATTGCTGCATTAAATACAATTTTAAACGGTGGAAAGGTTGTATATGCCGCGCCGCTCATATCCATACAGAATGAAAAACTGGCAGAATTCAAGAAGTTTGAAAAATTTGGTATAAAGGTAGGGAAACACCCCAAATTTTCAGACCTCTCAGTTATGGTCTTTGAATCATTTGATGCTATCACCCGTTTTTCATGGAACAATTTAAGAGAAATGGATCTTCTGATTATTGACGAGTTTCACATGATTGGTGAATACTCAAGGGGCCCAACAATTGAATGTGCACTAACACGATCAAAAATTATCAATCCAGCCCTAAGAATCATTGCACTTTCAGCAACACTTAAAAATATGGACGAGCTTGCAAGCTGGCTGGATGCAGAAATTGTGGAACATGATTACAGGCCGGTTCCACTTTATAAGGATGTCCTTATAACTGAGGAGCTTGGAGTTAAAAATAAAAATGATGCTGTTTTAAAAGTTTTAAACGAATCCATTGAAGATTCATCCCAGATCCTTGTTTTTGTATCTACAAGACGGTTTACAGAAGCTCTTGCAAATTTTATCTCAGGTAAAGTGAAAAAGAAAATTCCAAGGGATAAAAAACTTGCATTTAGAGCCGTAGCCCAAAAAATACTGGACGTGCCAAGGAAAAGGGGGTCACGCCCAACTTCAGTGTGTCTAAAACTTGCAGAATGCATTGAAAATGGAATAGCATTCCACCACGCAGGCCTTTTTGACAAGCAGAGGGAAATAATTGAAAATGAGTTTAGAGAAGGCAACCTTTACATGATAACCGCTACTCCAAGTCTCATGTACGGGGTAAATCTCCCATCTAAAAATGTTATAATACGAGATTACACTCGCTGGACATCCAGAGGTCCTCAAAGTATCCCCGTATTTGATTATGAGCAGATGTCAGGCCGTGCAGGTCGACCGGGATATGATACTGAAGGGTATTCCTATTTAGTTGCCAAAAGTATGGATGAGGGCTACAACTTAAAAGACCATTATGTATATGGAGAAATAGAACTTACATCCTCCAAACTCATAGAAAATAAAGACGCTGTTTTCAGGCAGATAATAGCACAGGTTGCATCTTCACTTGCCAAAACTCCACAGGAAATAACAGAATTTTTCAGTGAAACATTCTATGGTTATCAAATGAACTGCAACGAGTTTTTCGGCGCTCTAGCAGTAGATACAATGGAATACGAAATAAACAGTGCACTTGAGTTCCTGATTCAAAACGGGATAATCCAACTTACTCCTGAAGGGCTTAAAACAACAGATTTTGGAAATTTAATTGCAAGAAGCAACTACACAGTTGAAACTGCAGTAAGACTTAAAGAATACGCCAAAAGAGCTTCAGATCTTGATATTTACCAGCTTATTTATGACATTTCAAGGACTCCAGATATGCCTAAAATCTCATTTAAAAGCCGTAAAAGTAAAGAACCAGTGATGGACAAGCTGAATGAATATGGAATATTTGCCTGCGATATCAGCAACGATGAAGCTACAACTGCCGCTCTTTTAGAGTGGATAAATGAGAGAAGTGAGTACGGAATAGAAAATGCGTTTAATGTGTACGCTGCAACCACAAGAAGGGCTGCTTATGAAGCTTCCAGAATGGTAAAGTTCTTTAAAGAAATTTGCCATGTTCTAGACAACTATTCACACTCTAACGACCTCGATAAGTTGTCAGCACGCCTTTACTATGGAGTCCGCGAAGACATCATTCAACTTGTTGTCAGTGTTAAAAGACTGGGACGTAAACGTGCCCGAGCTCTTGTAGAAGCTTTCGGAACTGATTTAAGTTACGTTTCAGAGAAAGAACTGGTTAAAATAGAAGGTATAGGACCTAAGACTGCTGAATCCATAATGAACAAGTTTGGAAAAGGCAGGCTTGCAAAATTTGAGCCTTAAACCAGCTTATTATTTTTAATTTGATTTATAAACAGCTTCATGGAGTTTAAATGGTAAATAAACTAGAAGACCTTGATTTTACAGGCCAAATAACAGTAAAAGAACTATTACTTGTTCTTAAAAAAGAAGCCTCAGATATCTCTGTGACAGATATCATGACTGCCCATTCTTACTTGGTGGCTGAAGGAAAATATGTACAGGGAAATTACAGGAAAGAGTACCTGCAGGCATATGTAAAAGGATTTATTCTGCGGTTAAAAGAAATAAAAAATAATCAAAATAAATTTGAAGGCACGGTAAATGCCTGCGAGCTTAAAGAAGCTGTTGAACTCCTGAATGAACAGGAGCAGGCGCTGATTAAAATAAGGTCAAGAGAATCACATTTCTTTAAAATTTATAAAATTATATCCATCTACACAACTTTCATCCTAGATGAACCAATACATATAGTCGGGACACCATTTCCAGGTGGTTTTAAAGTTAAATATGAAAATGGAACATATTTTTGCCCTGTAAAAGATAAACAAAAGGATAACCCGGGCGCTGTTTGTGGATTCTGTATCGCTGAACAGGATGAAGACATGTGAAAAGGATTAAATAAGTTAGATTATCCCCTTAAAGATATCTTCTAATTTAGAAAAATTAGTCATTCCATTCACCAATATGCTGCCATCTTCCTGAATTCTAACTTCAATACGGTTAGAAACATCTGATATTTCATATTTAAGATGGATATAACGTGAAGTAAGGAAATGATATCTCTGATTATATGAACCTACCCATAAATTAGTTGGATCATGCCCTTCTGAAATATAAGGACCATCAATTAGCAGGTCAGTGACTGATAATAAGTCCTGCCAGCCAGGATCAGCGGAATTTTGGATATTCTCCAGAGTGTACCCTGTAAATGTAACTACAGATAACCCTTCTTTTTGAACTATGCAGCCCAAAGAAGCTAAAGATTTTGCCTGGTCAAATGGTTCCCCTCCACTAAATGTTATACCTTCAATATTAGGTATATTTAAAATTTTTTGGGCTAATTCTTCTACTTTAACCTTTTCTCCGCCGCTTGTGGGCCATGATTCTGGTACTGCACAATCAGAGCATTGAATAGAACATCCTTGAACCCAGATGCACGCTCTATTTCCCGGTCCTTCCACTTTAGTTTCAGGTAAAAATCTTCGAATTCTTATAAACATTAATAATCCACCAGACGGCCTGATGTTGAAGTCTCTGATTCTTCATTATCTGGAAATTCACCAGAAATAACTATTAATGGCCTAACTCTTTCAATTATATGAGGTTTAAGTCCTAAAATCTCACCAAATTCATCTACAGATTTAAATGGACTTGATTGACGTGTTTCAACAACCTTTTTGGCCAGTATAGATCCAACTCCAGGAAGATCAGCAATTACTTCTTCAGGATCATTGTTGATGTCAACAGGTTTTGGCTGTACTTCTAAATCTTTTACATCTTCTTTTTTAATCCCGCTGTTCATTGAAGATCTTTTAAATGGATTTTGAAATTTACTTTTTTCTTCATTTCCATAAGCATATTCCATGGCATATTTTCTTTTTAAATATTCATCATCTCTAATAGGTTCACTTATGGCTTCTAACCTTAATAAATATTCATTACGCACCCATAATGCATGGATCATGGAAATTATCCATAAGCCAAAGAAATAAAAAATTTGTAGATCCATGATCCAGCTATCTTCTGGTACCATTATTGAATAATCTGCTGTTGGACCTATTAACATGGCTGTTATAGCCGAGCTAGAGTATATCAATCCCCATAAAATCCATTTTCTTTGCTTTGTCCTAAATCCAATATAAAAAAATGACACCCAGCTCAAAAATCCAAATGCTAATGTCCATAAAATCCATAAAGAATGTGTTAATTCCCATAATGTACCTTTTGATGTATCAGCCATTTTACCGCTCCCTAATTCTCTGTTCTTGTTTTTCAGTTATTTTCACTGTTTCAGTTTCGTGAAATTCAGGAGTATAATTAGAATCAACAGCCTCAGCTTCCAAAAGTTCTTCCAGGATGTGGATATATTCTGTACATCTTTTCCCTTTTATTCCCTGAATCTCTGTTTGGATCGTACCGTCTGGAAAAATCTGGATCTTAATTTTCTTGGTCATATTTTTACTCCTGTAAAGCAAACGTAAGCACAATTGAATTGTCTTCTTTTACTTCTTCTGATTCAAGTTGGAGATTATGTCCACTAGCATTTTTTAAAAGATTCTGATAGACTTTTTCCTGGACCAATTTAGTGTATTCACCATTTATATCTGAAATAAATTCTTTAGCTTTCTCTAGTGAAATATCACCAAGGAATACAGCATTGAATACCTCATTTTCATCCTTTTCAAACATGATTCTTACTTTATCCAACTCTGTTTCCAGATCATCTCCAATTAATACATTTTTACAGCCATAAATTTTCAAAGTCTCTTCTAATAATTTTGTATCTTTAATTTTAGTCCCTAGGGTAAAATAACCAGAGGATTCTCGATTTTTTTCATTTCTCAATGTCCTTGCTAATTCTTTATTATTTTCATTTCTAGTTTTTATTGCCCCTGCTACGGCTGCAATTGCAATAGGCATAAGTACAATTTCCACACTCATATTAACCCTCTTTAAACATCTATACTTCGGCCACCGCGGGTGATATTTACATCACCACCCATATCAGCGGTTTCATTCTGATATCCTTTACTATCTTCTTTAGATGTAGCTGCAACTGCACGTACATTTGCCCATTCACGGATCCTCATAATTTCTTCTTCCTGTGTTTTAGAAAGAGGAACTGTGCTAATAATCGCCTTTTCAAAATCATGCAAATTAATACTCCTATCTTCTGAAAACGCATCAAATAGTGCGGATATAACCACCTGTTCAATTTCTGAACCCGAATAGCCTTCAGTAAGATCAGCTAAATGATATAACAACTCATCACTTAATTCAAAGTCACCTATAACATTCTGATCTATAAGACGTTTTTTGATATGAATTTGGAATATGTTTACTCTTTCTTTATGCGTAGGCATATCTACAAAAAATATTTCATCAAACCTACCTTTTCTGAGGAATTCAGGAGGAAGTAATCGAATATTATTAGCAGTAGCAGCGACAAAAACCGGTTTAGTTTTTTCCTGCATCCACGTAAGGAATGTTCCAAAAACTCTCTCGGATGTTCCTCCATCACCGCCGCCGATACCTCCAAAAGCCTTTTCTATTTCGTCAATCCACAATATGCATGGAGATATAGTTTCAGCAATTTTAATGGCCTCTCTCATATTCTTTTCACTACTGCCCACAACTCCACTGAACACCTTACCTATATCCAAGCGTAAAAATGGTAACTGCCACATGGAACTAATAGCTTTCACGATTAAACTTTTACCACAGCCAGGAACTCCCGTAATTAAAACTCCCCTTGGTGCGGATATGCCGTAACGCTTTGCTGAATCAAACCACGATTTATTACGTTTTTTAAGCCATGTTTTGAGATTTTCCAATCCCCCAACGTCACTCATTTCAAGATCTGTACTGATAAATTCCAGAATTTCAGTTTTTTTGATTATCTGACGTTTTTCTTCAATAACCACGTCTAAATCTCCGATATTAAGACAACCATCTTCCACCATAGAACGTGCAAATGCATTTTCAGCTTCTTCTAATGTTAAACCAAGGGATGCTCTTGCTAAGCATTCCTTTTCATGTGGATCAAGATCTACAGTTATCCTATTATTTCTTTTATTTGTTTCAATCATTTCTTCAATTAAACTTATAATTTCATCAAAGGATGGAAGCTCAAAATCAACAATAGTTATTTCCTTCTGTAGATCATCAGGTAATATTAATGATGGAGATACAAAAATGACATTTTTAGGGTTCAAACTTCTTTTAAGAGCTGAAGACACGTCCCTAATTTTTCGAATAACATGTAAGTCTGGAGCAGTTCCTGAACGACCAAAATAAATATGGAAATCTATAAGTACAAATATAGCAGGCTCTTCATACTTTTCAATAAAGTCAAGAACCTCTATTGGATCTTTAATTACCTTTTTCGTTAATGATTCACCAGTAGAAAGTCCGGTGGTGATTTTCCATGTGAATAACTTCCTTTTTGTTTTAATTAAAGAATCATCATCAATTACTGAACTTATTATAGATAATAAACGATCTTCTTCCCAAGTAGCTATATACAAATAAGGAAATCTGGCTTTAAGTAGATTACAAAGAGATATTTTAAACTCATTTGAATATGATTCCATGTTTATGCCCCCTTAACACTTAAATCATTTTATAACATTACCTTAAATATATTATTATTTGTATTATACTCAAAAACAAAGAATAACCCCCGAACTGTTTGAGGGTTCTGTATTGCTGAGCAGGGCGAAAATATGTAACTACAGGATTCATCATTACAGAAAGAAACCATTTTTTAACTTTTATATAATAAGTTAAACAAAAACAGGTTTAAAATTTATAAAAATTAGGGTCTTATTATATGGTTGAAACAATTGAAGAACTCGATTTTTCCAGGAAGATATCAAAAAATGAACTTTTAGGTGTTTTAAAACAGGAAGCATCACGAATTCACATGCACGACATAATGCTTGCCTCTGCTTATATTCAGGAAGATGCTAAATACATGCATGCAGGGTACAGAGAAGAGTTCATTGAAAATTTCACAAAAGCATTCATAAACCGTTTCAAAGATATCCGGGAAGATAAAGGAAACTATGAAGGACATATTAACAATAAAAAGTTTCAAGAATTTCTGGAAGTGCTCAACAAACAGATAGAAGAATCTAAACTTAGATCAGAACTTTATTTTCTACGTTTAGCAAAAATTGTTTCTATTTATACGACTTTTATTTTAGAGGCATCGATTCACCCTGTTGGAACTTCATTTCCTGGAGGATTCAAGCTTAAATTTGAAAACGGGGTGTACTTATGTCCTGTAAAAGATAAACAAATGAATACGCCGGGTGCTCTCTGCAGGTTCTGCGTTTCAAAGCAGGACAAGAGTGTAGAATAAATATTGATATAATTGTTATTTTACAGCTATAAAACATGATTTAATTTAACACTCATGTCTATGATCATGGTACACACTTCATGCTTTATATTAAATTATAATATCAATTAATTATATGAAATTATATTTGGAAGAGTGTAATTTACCCTATAACTCATAAAAATTCAAAGTAACATCGGCACAACCATTTAGACATGAGCGTAATTTAAAAATAAGCTAAATCTGGACAATGGTGAGAGAACTCTCAAAACTCTCACCATCTCCTCATTACCAGATTCTAAAAGAGAAATGATGAGAGAAACATCTCTAAAAACTCTCATCATATCTCAACTGACTACCCCTACCTTCAACTTGATAGCAACGATTTAACGGATAATCAAACCATTATAATTCGATTTTGATTATGTCAACAAAGCGGAGGCATCCCCTCACTCAATTACAGCAGGTTTGATTTCCCCATTGCATTTTGTGATATATACTGGAACATATCCAGTACAAGCTAGAACTGGTAGTTAAAATTTCATTTTACCAGCGTATTAATCATAATACTGTGCTAATTAGTATTATAGTTGTCATGCTTATTAAATGTTACGGATGATTAACCCATTTTTTAAGTTAATAAGGTTAACTAGATAATCTTACATTATAAAAGTACAAAAATTGTATTAAAAAATATTAAATTTTTATTATAAATTTTTATTAGAAGATCAAAATGGTTTTAGTGTAATTTTATCCTAAAAGAACAGGCTTTTTATAAGAATACAACAATATAACTGTAAAACTTTGAAGTAAATCTAAAAAGAAATGAATTGAGTAAATTAAGAGCACATTAAACCTAACACTTCATAATTTATAAGAAGCATCATAATTTCTTATTTATATATGTTTTAAATGATTCAAAAAATTTATAATTGGATTAATCAGCATATTCTTGCCAAGTTTTTAGTAACCAGAGTCTAGACCTAGGCTAGAGACAAAAAAATAGCGATACTTGAAAATGGATTCATAAATAAAGAATCTGTTAAAAAATAGTTTTAGTTTATTATTTTTATTAAAAGTTCATGATTAAATTACTAACTGGTAAAATTTACTTAAAGCAGAAGATTTGATTATTTCCCAACAGCTTCAATGGTTTTTAAAAATTTTTTCATCATTAAACAGGTTTAATACCATAAAAACTTTTTTTCAAATTATAATAAATCATTAAACAGGTTTAATGCATTAAGTACAGTTACTTTAAGTTCAGGAAGTCTATTCATTAAAACTTCATAAACAATATCTAAATCAACACTAAAATAACGATGAATAAGTTTATCCCGCATCCCAGCGATCTCTTTCCATTCAATTTGAGAATTATCAGCTTTGAAATTATTGGATAAATTTTTCACAGCCTCCCCAATTATTTCAAGGCTCCTTACACTAGCTCTTTGGATAACAGGGTCACTTAAAAGCTCTTTACTGCTGTTTATTGGGAATACTTCTTCCAAAAATTCAATTTCGTCTAGAATATGTCTTAAAAAGATTTGAT
Source organism: Methanobacterium veterum (assembly GCF_000745485.1). Lineage (NCBI taxonomy): Archaea > Methanobacteriati > Methanobacteriota > Methanobacteria > Methanobacteriales > Methanobacteriaceae > Methanobacterium > Methanobacterium veterum. The sequence continues at coordinate 610,330 of NZ_KN050693.1, read as the reverse complement.
CCCTATTCACACCAGACAACCTCTTTTTCAACAATTGGGCGTAAATAAGGATTTAAAGATTTTTGAGTAACTAAATCAACTTTCCTATCGAAAAGATTTTCTAAATAATCAATTAATCCCATAAAATTATGCAGTGTAGGTTCCTCAAACTCTACAAGGATATCTATGTCGCTTTTTTCATTTTCCTCATGCCGAACATAGGAACCAAACAAACCAATCCTTTTAACATGAAACTTCTCTTTAATTTCATTTTCATGTTTTTTAAGGACATTGAAAACATTCATACGGCCGCCACCTATATATGTACATTCTTAAATCGTTCTTTAAGATTTAATTTGTGTTATATAATATTTAATTATTACACTAGAAAAAGAAATGAAATTAGAAATAACTGCATTCCACATCATTCCAAACCACCTTTTTTCAAAAAAAAGGATGGATCAAAAAATCCTCGCTCACGCTGCGGAAAAAAGTAAACCATCTTAAAAATCACTGCATTCCACATCATTCAGAACCGTCAAAAACTGTCAAAATTGAAAATTTTGACGCCTGAGGAAATGTAATTTCCTCTGCCCCGAACATGAAACATGCAAAAATCTATGATTTTTGCTGCATCAAACATAATATGTTTGACAGTGTTCGAGGGCATCGAAAATCTCTGATTTTCGAATGCTTTGTTTTCGGGTCTCAAAAATCTATGATTTTTGAAGACCAGCATTTTCTTAGTTTCCTCATTAATAACAACAAGCAGTTTCTCATCCAACCTTATTAGCTCTGCTAATGGTTTTCCATCTAATTCAAGCCCCAATTTTCTTATTTTCCAGCTATGTGCTGCTAGCCAAGTTTTTATATCGCTGGTTATTCCCATCTTAGAATATTTTTCTTTAATTGAAGAATTTTCTTTATAGTTGATTAAAAACGGCATCTTTTTCGCCTCCTAATATTTTTGTATTCTTAATTTTTCCGCTAAATTTTACCTACATCTTAGGTAATTCTACCTAACAATAGTAATGTAAGTCCTTACTTATACATATTTCCCCACATAGTAGATATTTAAGCAAAATAGTAAGGTTCATACAGTATAAAACGATATATTACGCTGATGGTGGGCAAATTGTCATCTCAGATTATCACAAACATAACGAACCAAAAACAACTGGAAAAAATAGGAAGATATTTTAAAAAAGATAAATACATTCATTGTAATTAAAACAAAATGTTTATATAAAACTTCAAACCGAATAAAACCATCTTGAAATAGAACAGTTTAAAAATGGTCATCATGATGTACATGCCTTATACCAATTTGAAGGCTTTAACTAATTTTAAAATCTACAAAACCACTTCTTTTCAGGATTAATTACTAACAAACAGGATATAATATATATTATTCCAATTATACAAATATTTAAGATATTGTTGAACAACCAATCCCCATGAGGTGGAAACATGATTCTACCTGAATCAAAAAACAAATTATTAAATTTATTTAGAACATTTTTACTGATCATCATTGTTATCGGGTTTTCAGGAATTGGATGTGCACAGGCAGTTGCTGGAAGCTCTTCAAACACTGCAAATGTTGCAGATAAAACTGTTAGCGTTGAACAGGGCTTTTCAGGCACAGTTACAATTAAAGACCCCATGTTTAATGTAACAACCAATTTAACAGTCAACTACCAGCCCTACAGCTACGGGTCAGGTTTTATTATAAATAAAAACGGCTATATAATAACTGCATTCCACGTTTTAAGTGATTCCAGAGCATTAGAAAGCAAAAATCAGCTTAAACAAATGAATTCTAGTGATATAAAGTGGTATGTTGAAGAGGCAGGTTTACTGTACTATTTAAAAAATAAAAATCCAGTACTTGCTTACCAGTTGTTTAAAAATGTGCCCAAAACTCAAAATGACCGCAGGAAAGCCTTAGAACGTGCGACAGATGATTTCATTAAAAAAGGATTGATATCTTCAAACTCTTATAGAAGTGAGATTTATGTCAAGGGAAACGCATTGCACAACGTCAATACCAGTAATTCACTAAAAGCCAGTTTAATAGGTTCTGGAAATACCGCAAATGGTGAAGATATAGCACTTCTAAAAGTAAATACCAGTGGTGTGAATCTGCCCATTTCAGGTATTAGTTTAAGCCACAAAATGAATGAAAAAGTTGTCATATACGGCTATCCGGTAAATAAAAAAAGCAGCACCCCATCCAGCTCATCAGGTAATTTAAAGGCAATGGCACCTAACCCTCAAGGCATTATATATTACGTAACAAACGCCATTACAGGTGAAGGTTACAGTGGAGGTCCTGTTGTTAACAGCCAGAAAAAGGTGATAGGCGTTTTAGGTTACGGTATTTTGGATGAAAAATCTAAAAAGATTGCAGGCAGTCTTTTCCTATCCTCAAGTTACATCCAGAAAATATGTAAAAAATATGGAGTTACATTAAATTAACTTCATTATTATCCTTTTTTTTGAATCTAATTAAAAATCACCCTCCATGAAGCCTGCCCACAGACCTGCTGACTGTCCTGTATCCATTAAGTTTATCTTTCAAAACCGCTGCACAATTACATTCGGGGTCGCGTTTAGAATATAACAAAGTAACAGTTCCATTTTCTTTTTCAAAGTTCCGGATAATGGAAATAAGTGTCTTTTTCCTTCGCAGTTCCCTGCGATACTCTTCTTTAAACCCTTCAAAATCTACAGTGCTCTCTGTGATCCATTTATCTGTATCTTTTGTAGGGGCAATTTCTTTAAGCCATAAATCTACCCTTCTATCTTCTTTTGATAATCCTTCGGGCCATGTTTTATCTACTAAAATTCTAAATCCATCTTCTTTATCTGCAGGTTCGTAAATACTTTTAATCTTGAACATTTCACATCTCCAGTGTAAAAATATTCAGCCATCACATATCCTTTCAGTATTAATTATGAGAAAGATAATTAATAAATTTACTCTTAAATACTTCTAAAAACGTGAAATGTTTACCATGTGCATCTGTCCAGGAAACATGCCGCTAAATCTCTTGTTTTAGGGCTTGAACTATCCAATTGAGCCTCAATGAACTTTGATACCCTCTCTTTATCCTTAATCTCAGGATACATTTTTCTAAGTGCTTCTATGACATAAGACTTAAGCAGCTCATTCTGCCGGCCCTGATGAATGTTGTCTATATCCAAAAGCATGTCAAGTATTTTTGATTGGAGTTCTGGCTTGTTCAGTGCTATTTTACTGGAATTAAGAGCCACATGAGAAGCTGTCATGATCTTATCCCCTGCAAGGATTCCGTAATATTCATCGAAAATGTCTTCAAATTTATTTTCTTTATCTACCTTGGTAAGGTCTGCCAGAATATAAATAGCAATGTATTTATGGTAATTATTTTTACTTATGAGCATTTTATGGAAATAATCCCACTGAGGATAAAGAATTTCTGGTTTTTCTGCACTTATAACCTGAAGTACATTAAAACTATTAGATCGAGTAGTGTTATCCTTAGATACAGCCCCTTTAAGTAGTTCATGTAATAACACTTTATCATTTAGCGCTTTTTCGGCTAATTTTTTGATATCAGCATCTTTTTTATCTAAATTATATTTTGACACACTAAAACCCCTTTTTAGCAATTTATATTTAAAAAAATTTATTTATTAGTCCTCTTTAATTAATTACAAATATATACAAATTTAAATGATGGTCCATCATTTAAATAAGTCCCAATTTTTATATATTTACTAATTAACTGAATTTAAGGTATATAAACAATAAATACACTTACCTAACAGATGTCATTTACTATATTTATGACGCTTTTCATATTTATTTTCTTAAAATACAGTGAAAAATAACGTATTAAACTTATTTTACAAAAGTAATACATAATTTGGATTTATTCAACATAAAAAAAACTGAAAATTACATTTTTTACCAAAAAGTAAATTATCATGCCATATGTTTTTATCTAGAAGAAATATATCTCCTCCAAAATAGCTAAAATCATTTAATATTTTTAAAATTAAGGTTTAATCGTAAGGGCATAATCAAAAATAATAATAAATTATGGAAACTCAATAACAATTTGAAAGAAAACTTTCTCTACTGTCTTTTTTTGATAAAATAAGCATTAATTAAGTTTATTTTTGGAAAATATAGCGAAATATTTATATGTGATATGAGATTATTAGGGTTGTCTTGAAATACTATTTTTGAAAAATGGTTATCATGACATAAAAGCGGTTTAATTAAGCGGAATACTGCATACATACATATAATTATGTTATGTGGTTTATTTTCTGGTTTTAGGATATAAAAGAGCGCGGAAGATTAAAATATTGCAGATAATCGTTTAGAATTTCAAAGTAATTTATTCTAACATTACATGCAGTTTAATGTTCTTTTTATCAATCCAGAATAATTAAGAGGTGTAACAGTGATTTGCCCAAACTGTGGGTTTAAAAATACCACAGGCGCAAATTTTTGCGAAAAATGTAATGGCCGACTTAAAAAGTCAAATATTTTATCTAAAAATTTTTTACCATCATTTGATTTTAAAAACAAAACATCAATATTACTCAAAGCATTGATACTTATAGTTGCAGTGGTTGGAATTTTTGCAATGGTTAATGTCCATCCTGTTTCTGCAAACTCTTTATCCCCTAATTCACACGTAAGTGCTGTTCAAAATGGAACCGTTTATATTGAAAGCGGTTTTTCAGGAGTAGTTACAGTTAAAAATCCCATTACTCATAAGAAAGTAAATGTGACAGTTAATTATCAACCATACAGTACTGGATCAGGGTCAATTGTAACTAAAAATGGTTATATCATAACTGCATTTCATGTGGTAAGTGATTCTAATACGTTAAACAATGAAAATAAACTTAAAAAAATGAATTCTAACGATGTAAAATGGTATGTAGAAGAGATAGGTTTAATAAATTATATAAGAAAGGATCCCAAATTAAGTTCCAAATTCCTCAAAAATACATCTAACCATGATCCTGAAAAAGTTATGGGAGATGTTACATCTAAATTCATTAAAAATGGATGGATATCTACAAAAACATATAAATCAAGCATTTATATTAAAGGTCTTGGATTAAAAGGCAATGGAAGCAACAATTCTCTAAAAGCACGTTTAGTTGATGTTGGAGACTGTGACAAAGATCAGGATATAGCTCTTCTAAAAGTCGACCCTGGTAAAGGCAAGAAATTACCTGCATTAACAGTCAGTGCAAAGAATCCAAAAATAGGCGGAAAAATTTCTATATATGGATATCCTGGCAAAAAAATGGAAGCACGGCTAAATACAAATAATAAAACCAAACATTCAGCTTCAAAATCATTGAATTATACCCCATTTATATCATCAGGTCATTTGATGGCTAAAAAGCCTAATGCTCAAGGTACAATTTATTATAGAACAAGTGCAGTTACAGCTGAAGGTTACAGCGGAGGGCCAGTTGTTAACAGCGAAAATAAAGTAACAGGTGTATTAGTTTATGGAATCGGATCTAAGAAAAATCCTAAAAAAATAGCAGCTAGCCTTTACTTATCTTCAAAATACATTAAAGAAATTTGTAATAAAAATAAAGTGCCAATTACAGTAGCTTGATCACATTCGAAACTGAATTCTCGAAATTTTTTTCTTTATTCAAATTTTTAATAATGTTTTAAATCATTTAATTCAATAAATAATTAAAGATTCTTTCTCTTCAAAAATTCTTTTGCCTTAACAGCGCTGTATGTTTTCCCTTTATAATTAAAACTGCATGGAATAGCATGTTTAGGGCAGAGGGAAGTACATCTTAAACAGTATTGACAGTTTAATCCATGTACAGGATAGTTTCCACCAGTTATCATGATATTTCTGGTGGGGCAGAGGCCCACGCATATCCCACATTTATTACATTTTTCTTTATCCACCTTAAAGAGGAAAAGTTTCTGGTGTAAATCAACTCCAGTTAGCTTCAAAGCGCCCCTTGAAAATAAGTTCACAGCATCTGATAAAATTGGAACACGTCCCCATTCAGCTTTTCCATTTACAAGATCTAATGCATATTTTTCAGCTGCTTCCAGCCCTTTTTGAACTTTATCTTTGTTAGTTTTTTCATCCTGTATAAAAAATATGTTGGAAGGCATCTGGATTTCCACAGCCCCAACTGGATTATAACCATTCTCTGCGACAATCTTTCGAAGTGGACCAACAATTCCTCCAGAAGTACTCCCCAGGGTGTCAACCATGAAAATTTTGGTACCACCTGCACGGGGCAACGACTCTATAAAATCCCAGACTAAAGGATAAGTTGAAAATACTGCCACAGGAAACGCTATTCCTATCATATGCTCCAAATTAACCTCATCAGGATTTGATTCTTCAATTTTGTACAAATTTACAGTTATACCATTTTTTTCGAAAGTATCGCGCATCTTCTTTACTACAAGCAGAGTATTTCCTGTCCCTGAGAAAAAATAAAAATCAATATCCTTCATTATTTATCCCCCATAATACAGTGTAACATAAATCACAGCTAAATTAAAAGTTTATTTGCTTTAACAGCCCGGTAAGTCTTCCCATTATAGTTAATTTTGCAGGGTATAGCATCTTTAGGACAGAAAGAGGTGCACCTTAAACAGTACTGACAGTGCATAAGATTTTCAGGATATCCATCCTCCCCCATCTTAATGTTAGCAATGGGACACAATTTAGCACAGGTCCCACACTTGTTACATTTTCCTTTATCTGCAGCCAAATATAATAATTTCTGGTTTAATCGAGTTTCAGTAATTTTCAAACCCAATAAAGATGTATAATACAATGCATCTGAAATTACAGGTATTTTACCCCATTCAGCTTTTCCATTTATAATATCTGCAGCATATTCTTCAGCTTCAATAAGCCCTTTTTCGACTTTACCTTTATTTATTTCCTCGTCCTGTATATAAAAAATATTAACAGGCATGATGATTTCTTTTGCTCCAATTGGAACATATCCTTTCTTTTTAACGATTTCTCGCATATGCCCAACTACTCCTCCAGAAATACCTCCAAGCGTATCCACCATAAATATTTCTGTACCTTCAGATTGAGATAATGAATTTATGAATTCCCATACAAATTCATAGGTTGAAAGCTCAGCAACAGGGAATCCCAGGCCAATCATATTATTCAAATTAACTTTTTCAGGGTCTGAGTTTTCAATCCGGTGCATATTAACATCGATTCCATTTTTTTTGAAAGTTTCCTGCATTTTTTTAACTACAAGGAATGTATTTCCAGTTCCGGAGAAATAATAGAAATCTATTCTTTTTAAATTCATATTATACACCCCCCACCAGTTTATTCTTTTAAATATTGATTATATTACTCCATTGTTAATTCATATACCTTAACGCGCTTTAAATCTAATTTACACTATTTTATTTTTCAGGCCTACCAAAAGAATATTTAATTGCCCCTTTTGGACAGGAATCAACACATTGGCCGCATAAAATACATTCAAAATCATGCATATCCCCTTCTTTCACTTTTTGCTGCACATCAAGACTCATCGGACAGTTTCTACAGAGCCTGCATTCAGTGCAAAGCTCTTTATCAGCTTTAATGTGAAGGGAAGGCCATTTAAAAAAATTCTTTATTTTTGTCCCAATAATCATAAATGGAGCTATAAAGCAGAAATAGTGACAGCTAGCCCTTTTACCCGCTATTAATGAGACTGTAATTGTTGATAGCAGCACGCCGTAGTAAATAATGTACATAAATGGTTCTGAAATAGAAACTCCGCTGTTGGTCATAAAGAAAGGATCAATTTTAGTTAAACCGCCTGCTAATAAGGCCATTAGTGCAATAATAACCAGCCATGGTACAAAGAGGAAATATTTAATCCAGTTATATTTTCCACCCCTTGTTTTCCCATCATTTATTGAGAAGCAATATTCCTGAGCTCCCCCAGTTGGACAAGCCCATCCACAGAATGCTCTACCAAAGAACAATGATAAAATGAACAGAGCAGTGAAAGTTATAAAGCTGCCTGCAATTATCCCCAGGGAAGCTCCCCATATTATCAAAAAGGGTGAAAAGTAAAACATGGTAACTGGGAAGAGTAAAAATGAAATTAACAACGTTGTTTTTCTAATTTTCTGTTTTATATCTTTCATACAATAACCCCATTATTTTATCATAATAACATCTATTAAAGACGTATATTATTAATTAAGTAATTATATTCCTTTAATTATTATTTAATTAATTTAAACCAATTATGCTCCTTTTTCAATTGGTTTTATAAATTTTTCTTCAAATCGTTTTACCACTTCTTCAAGATTCAGCTGTTCATCAAGGACCATGTAGCATATAATTCCATCTAGTGCTGCTACTAATGTAACTGCACTAGTTCTTGCATCGTGTGAAACAAATTCGCCTGTTTCAACTCCCATCTTAAAAGCTTCTTCCATATAATTCATATAATCCCCAGTAAACTGCTGATAATACTTTAAGAGCTCAGAATTGTCTAAAATTTTAGTAATAGACAGAAAGAGAAAAGTAGTTTCTACAGGATGTTCTAGCCAGTACCTGAGATAATTTTCTATATAAAACAGCAGCCCTTCTTTAACTGACGGCATTTCCATTGATCCATGTGCTATTTCCTCTAATTTTTCACTTATCTTCTGGTTAACAAATACTAATACCATATCCTTACTTTTAAAGTAGTGATATAATCCTCCCTTACTTATACCTGCCTTTTTAGCAATTGATTCCATTGTAGTATTTTCATAACCTTTTTTTAAGAAAATTTCCATGGCAGCATCAGTAATATCATTAATACGTTTTTCTTTGGATTCTTTTTTAGTCATTATATTTCTCCAAAAAACCGACTGTCGGTTTGTTAAAATAAAAGTAATACATTTCAATATATAAAACTTTCTAAAACTTTCAAATAGTCCAAAATTATAAATTTTGAAATATCTTGAAATTCATCCAGTTTAAATCTTCTAAAATTAGTTTAAACAATATAATAAAAGATTGAAAAAAAATTAGATTTAATATATAAAAATATACAACCATTTAAAAGATTATGATACATTAACTAGCAAAATTAGTCATTATATAAAGTTAATTCATCAAAACTCAAATTATGGAAATTTTATGGTGAATTCTGTCCCTTGACTTCTATCCATATTTATTTCACCCATTATCTGATCTACCAGGCTGTTTACAATTCTTAAACCTAAAGAATCTGATTTTTTGTAATCTAACTCTTCTGGAAATCCGATTCCATTGTCAGAAATTATCAATACATAATTTTCACTGTCTTTGTAGAACTTTATTTTGATAATACCATTTCTACCATCCTTAAAAGCATGTTTCAGGCTGTTTGATATAAGTTCATTGACTATAAGCCCTAATGGAATTGATGTTTCAGTATCCAGTTCATGATTTTCTAAATCAAAATTAATTTTTATATTATTAGATTGTCCAGAATATGTTTCGAAAAGTTCCATAGATAATTTTTTGATGTAATTTGCAAAGTTAATCCATTTAAGGTCAGTTGTTTGGTAAAGTTTTTCGTGAATTAACGCCATGGATCTTGCACGATTTTGACTGTCCCTGAAAATATTCTGCGTTTCTATATCTTCAATATATCTTGCCTGTAAATCAAGAAGGCTTGATATAACCATTAAATTGTTTTTTACCCTATGATATGTCTCTCTAATTAACATTTCCTTCTCTTGAAGGGAATTTTTAATTTTATCTTCCATTATTTTACGTTCTGTGATATCACGCGCTATGTGCACGCTCCCAAGCGTATTTCCAGATTTATCCTTTATAGGAGCAGCAGTAACCATAAAATATCCGCCCAAATTAGGTTCATACACTTCTTCAGTATGCCCTTTATTATCCATTATCATTTTCGCATGGGGGCAGTTATCAACAGGCAATTTAGTACCGTGAATTGCCTCAAAACATTTAACTCCTAAACATGAATCTGTTGAAGTATTTAAACACTCCGCCATAGCAGTGTTCGCCCATATAATCTCATATTTATGGTTTAAAATAGCTATAAGATCAGGTAAGGAGTTTAATACAAACTTCCACCCATCAATATCTTCTAAAAAGGATGTTACTCGGTATTCTACATTCATTTTAATCATTTACTGAAAGTGTTTTATTCAAGTAACTCATTTTATAATTTGAAGTTTTATAAATAAACTGCCATAAGTTCCGAATAATAAATAGGATAAATTTTTTAAGAAAAAAATTAAAAATAAAGTTTTATTTTGCGTTTTCTCTTGATTCTATTAAATTAACAATTTTGTAGGTAGCTTGTGAATATTCCTTAGAATATTTTTCAATTGCGTCATTTAAAGCCTGGAAAATTTCCTGATTTCTATCATGTTTAAATGAACTAAGTGATTCACGGTACACATCTAACTTATCCAAGAAATTTTCAAAGTTTTCTTTAGTTAATAATTCATGGAATTCACCATAGCCCAGTTTTTCGATATACATCGCATTAACAGTCTGTTCTGGCTGTTTCTTTACAGGAATACAAAATATTGGCTTTTTAAGATACATTGATTCACTTATCAAAGTAAATCCACCATTAGAAACCACTGCTTTACACGATTCAAAGTCTTTGAAGAACTGGTTTTCATTAAATTTCCTGAAGTGAAGATTTCCATCTTCTTTTTCCATATTAAAACCATAAATTACAAATTCTTCATTAATAGATTTTAATGTAGAAATAAGCTCTAAATTAGAATCACTTGTTTGATAAACAAGCACATGGTTACCATTTACAGGGTTAAGATTTAAAATTTCTTCTCTAAGCACAGGAGGGAATAACTCTACTTTCTCCTTATTTTTAATTTCAGGATAGAAAAATGTTGTAATTAAATAACACTTAGGCCTGTTTATAAATAAACGTATAACTCCCCCAGCCACTATCTTTTCACTTAAATACCGTTCAGGGAGGTCTAATTTACACTGAGTAATAACATGTATATTATCAAGACTAATAAGGGGTATTCCAAGTAGTTTACTTAAAATGTTGGAGAATGCCTCAAAATCAGAAACTATAATATCCGGTTTAAAAGCCCGGGCGATATTATAAAGCAGTTTAATATTAAATTTTAAACTTTTTGGAAGGTCTTTAACTACAGAAAAGAATGTAGATTTATACTGCGCATTATTTCCACTGTAAACGGTGTTAGGCCCTTCTATATAATATACATCATCGAATTTTTCTGAAAGATATTTAAATGCTCTCCCTCCAGCAAAAATAACCACATCATTTTCCTTTAACAGATGTTTAATCATTACTGAACTTCGGATAGCATGGCCCATTCCTTCCCCACATACAGAATAAAGTATCTTCTTTTTCTTTTCTTTGGAATGTCCAAAGGTATAGTTTAATTCACCGGCTGTAATTTTCTTGCCCATGAAGTCGTACAGGGTACTCTTTGCATAAATTAACGCCAGGCTTTTAAGCCCTTCTTTTTCAAGCCTTCTTGTAGATATAAGAAGTTTAGGATCCCTTAGCACCTTAAAAGAGTGTATTTTCCCTATCCGTTCTATATAATCACTGTCTTCTCCAAAATCAAGACATTCATTAAATCCTTCTGCTTCCTCATGGATATCTTTCTTGGTTAAAATTCCATAGCAGCCTGCACCATGGGGCTTTATTGACTCTACAAGTTTCATAAAGAAGTTGGCAAAGTCATGTAATATTTTATCTTTCTTACTATCACTAATAGGAACTAATTGAGTTATACCAATATCAAGATCATTTTCAATAAATTCATTTAACGCAGATTCTAGATATCCTTCTGTTAATATTGCATCAGAATCCAGAAACAATAAATATTCCCCTTCTGCTACTTCAGCCCCTTTATTTCGACCCACAGCAGGAGATCCGCCATCTACAACTTTACATCCGAATGATTCTGCGATTTCTCTTGTTTTATCCGTGGATTTAGCATCCGCTACAATAATTTCATAATCTTTGAAATTCTGATCTTTTATACTTTGAAGTAATTTAGGGAGATAACACTCCTCATTGTATGTTGGGATTATTATACTAAGCATTCATAGATTAGTTTATTTTAATTTATTTTTAAAGCTTACTATTTAAAGCATAATTAATACTAATTATTATGTTTTTTATGTATAAATATAAACTAATTACCGATACCTATAAAATCCATTTTTAAGGAAACTTTTTAAAAAATTGAATTAGACCCCTATTAAAAAGAAAATAATCTTAATTTAAAAAAATATACATACTCTAATTAAATTTAATGTAAAACAAATGAAATTTCTTTAATTTTTGTCAATTATACCTGAAAATAATTTATTATAAACTCTTTTTTACCTATATCCGTCCCAATTCTACATAGAACATATCCTCAATTACTATTTATCCACGTTTAACTATCTTTTTACATAAACCCCTATTCAATTTTAACGTACGATCTCAGTAAATCAGGCTTAAACTACAATTATTCCCGGTAAAAAGCACTTAAACAGTGCATTAATATCAAAATAACAAAAACATCGTGGGGTTATAAAGTTTTATTATATTCCTATTTATTCTCAGCCATATTAACCCATTAAAATCATTTTAATTTATATTACACCATAATGAAATTTTATTTACCACTATCAAATTCTTTTTAATAAGTTATTTTAACCCTTGTTATATCTTAATACTCCCATGAAAAGTTAGATTCTTAATTAACTAAATTTTACGAATTATATAATATATAAACACATGTAAAATTAATATTATACTTAAAAAATAATTTTAATGCAATAATGTGAAATTTTTGATAAGTCTTTATATCTTTCAAAGTACAATACAATAATTGCAGAACAAAAATTATAAATAGAAGTTAAAATGGAAATTTCGATTTTTGATTTTATATTGTTTTTAACTTTTAATAGAATGGAGATGTTAACATAGACAGTATAGACGAATATTTAAGCGAATTTTTAGAATCTGCTGGCAAAACAGAAGAAGTTAAAAGAATAGATGATCAAATAAGCATCTATCAAAATGAATTAAATAATCTTGAGAATAAAGACACAATTACCACAAATAATATTACACGCACAGAAGAGGAGCTTAAATATCTTAAAGATAATTTAAAAGAAAATAACAGTGATTCAAGTCTTAAAGATATTGAGACTACAAAAATTAAATTAAATGATCTTGAAGAACGCCATACAACAATTAAAACATTGATATCTGAAAAAAATGAAACCCTAACCGAGTTAAATCATGAAAAAGACGAAATAATTAAAAAATGTCTTATGAAACTACATGCAGATATGAAAAAAAGTCACAGAAAAGTAACTGAAGACCATGATAAATATGTAGAGTTATACACAAAAGCAAGGGAAGAAAGACACAGTATAGAAAGAAAAATGAGAAATTTAAAAGTACTTGTCTATAAAACTTATAAAATACGACTAAAATAAATTTGACATGTTGTCAAATTTTATATTAAATTATAATCGCTTTAAAGAATGAGTTAATTACTTCTTTTTTGTATATTATTAAATTACAAAAAATAAGCGGCATAATTACGGTAAAAAAATTAATTAATAGAGCAAAACTATTTTTGAAGGATATAATTTATCCTCCACCGTCACAAAGTTCTGAGCTCATATCGATATCTTCATCAACTAGTTTCTTCCTGTTTTTAAGTTTTTCTTTGATGTCTTCTCTGGATTCTTTTTTAAGTCCATTTTTTTCTATTTTTTCAATGGCCTGCAAATAATTGCTTTTATACCAGAGATCTGTATCTTCTAATTTTGCCCAGGTAGCTTCATTTTCAGTTTTAATGTCAATAACTTTACCAATTGTGCCAGTTCCATTATATATAACATAGGAACCTTTCATTATAGGTTTACCGCAGGAATCTGAAACTTCCATTATTTAACCCCCTTACAGTTAATAGATTTAAACATCAATCATCTTTAGTAAGAGTTAATCTTGTCTTTTCAGGAGCTTTTTCCTCTTCTTCTTCAAATATTCCTTCTATTTCAGCTTCTTCAAGATTTAAGATTAGATAGTCCCCTACCTGTTGAATGTCACTGGGTTTAATTTCAAAAGTTCTATTTCTAACCCACACCTCACCAGTAGATATCGTGATTGTATCTATAATACCTTCTTTTGGCATCAAATCAACATCAGATACCTTGCCGATTTCCATTGCATTTTTATCCAGGACTTTTCTACCCATTAACTCGCTTACTTTCATAAATACACCTGTTTTTAGTCTATTTTTTAAAGCATATATTTTTTATGAGTGCACAATATAACCGTAGTATAATTATTATTAACAGCTTATATTCCTTAAATTTAGAATATACCTCAAAAATCTATTTAAAATTTAAATTAATTATTTTTAGGAAATATAATTTTATTAACTTGATGGGATCATAATAATATAGTGATGTTATGAAGTCTTCATTTAAAATATTCAGCGCCTTTGGAATCCCTGTGGAACTGCACATTTCATTTTTATTATTAATGCTTTTTATATATTTTATAGCCTTTTTAGGAATAATATCTACATATATCGCATTTTTAATCACATTACTATTTGTAACAGTTGTTGTACATGAATTAAGCCATTCCTATGTGGCAAAGAGATATGGAGTTAAAGTAGGCAAAATAGTTCTCTTACCCATTGGAGGTGTATCTGCAATGGAAGAGATTCCTAAGGATCCAGATCAAGAACTTAAAATAGCCGCTGCTGGGCCACTTGCCAATATTATAATAGCGTTAGCTTGTTTTATAGGCCTTATAATTATTGGAGGAGTAGGGTCTTTAACTTTTTACTCATTTTTTATATCAAATACTCCATCCGCAGATTTATCGCTGTTTCTTGCTAACTTTTTAGGAGTTAATCTGGTACTCGGACTTTTTAATCTTCTTCCTGCTTTCCCTATGGATGGGGGAAGAGTATTAAGAGCTTTTTTTGCAAAAAGAATGAGTTATACCAAAGCAACTAAAGCTGCTGCTTCGGTGGGAAAACAGTTCGCTATCTTAATGGTTATCTTAGGCATATTTTTTAATTTTATTTTGATATTGATAGCCATATTCATTTACTTAGGTGCAGACCAAGAATATAAAAATGTCATGATTTCATCAAAGCTCGAAGGAATCAGCGTTAGAGATATCATGACTAAAGATGTAAATACGTTAACTCCAGATACCTCTGTTTCAGAGGCATTAAATACCATGTTCAAGCAAAGGCACATGGGCTATCCCATAAAAGATCATGGAGAACTTGTTGGTATCGTTACTTTCGATGACATTTCTAAGATACCCGAAAATCAGAGGGATACACCTATTGGAAATATAATGACTAAAAAACTTATTTTAGCAAACCCTGACGAGCCTGCGATGAATACTCTAGAAAAAATTACTAAAAACAATATTGGAAGACTTCCAGTCATTGAAAATGGAAATTTAGTTGGAATAATCTCTAAAACTGACATAATGAGGGTTTTAGAGGTATTAGATACTAAACCCCATGAATAAATTCTTTTTCAGCACTTGGTAATTAAATTTACGTTTCTTCCAGGATAATTGTAAATTTATAGACCGGTTCAAACTCAGATTCAATACTATTTAAAGAAGATATGCCTCTAAATTTATATGAGACTGGTTCAATACTTCCATTAACTTTGTCTAATGAAATCAATTGACCATTTTTCACGGTCTGGTTTTCATCATTTTTATCTTCAAAGAATTCATGAATTATCTTTCCAATTTCACCTACAGCAGAAACATCGACCCTTTTAATTCCTTCCCTATCATTTTTCATCTCAACGAAATCTTTCAAAACTTTAAGTTTGTATTCTTCATTCCCACAGACTTTACTAAATGTTACTTTATTTACAGCCTCGCTCATAGAATACCTCCGTCATAATCCATGCAATTTCCGAGTATGAATTAATTAATTTTAGATATGAACTGAACTTATAAAAAAAATTTACTATTTTAAAGTCTAATCCAACAAATAGTTCATGAATAGTCAATAAAAAAATATTTAATTCAGTTAAACTATTTCCCATTTTGGGAAAAAATAAAAATTAGACATACATAACTATTATATTATACCAGTTGTCTATAAACTTATTAAAGTAGACACTTGAGATTATCTTAAAATTATCTTAAAATTTAAATACTTATTTTTTGGAGAAAATAATAATGGAAAATGCATGCAAACTCATAATTAACCAGATAATAGAGGGAAAAATTAAAACAAAGAAAGATCTGGAGAAAGCAAAACATAAGGCTTGCAGAGACTACAAGCTTGAAAAATTTATGAGTAATTCACTGATACTGGAGAATGCAACTCCTGATGAGAGAAAGAAAATAGTACGGATCATACAAAAAAAGCCCACAAGAACCATATCTGGTGTTGCAATAGTTGCAGTAATGTGCAAACCACACAAATGCCCCCATGGAAGATGCCTTTACTGCCCAGAAAGCGATGTAGCCCCTCCGAGTTATACTGGAGAAGAACCTGCAGCGTTGCGGGCTAGAATGTTTAAGTTCGATCCTTATTTACAGGTGTACAACCGCCTGCTTCAACTTGAAAGCATAGGTCATCCTTTAGACAAGGTGGAATTAATTATAATGGGCGGGACATTCCCTTCATATTTCCTGTGTTATCAAGAATGGTTTGTCAGCAAATGCCTTCAAGCTATGAACGATTTTGGAGTAAAAGATGTATCAGTTTCATCTGAAAATTTTAAAGGGTCCAATGCAGCAGATAATATTGAAATCCCAACTGATTTTGTTTACCTAAGTGATGTTCAAAGTGAAAATGAAAAATCCAATGTTCGATGCGTTGGGATGACTTTTGAAACCCGTCCAGATTACTGTAAAACCCAGGATGTTGATAGAATGCTCAATATGGGAGTTACAAGGGTCGAACTTGGAGTCCAGACCATTTACAATTATATATACAAACGGATTGACCGCGGACATACAGTAGAAGACTCCATAGAATCTGCAAGGATACTCAGGGATTCTGGTATCAAAGTAGCAATGCACCTCATGCCTGGCCTTTTCGCCGATTTTGATAGAGATCTGAGAATATTTAAAAGGTTATTTTCAGATGAACACTTTAAACCAGATATGCTTAAAATCTACCCATGTTTAGTGACTAAAGGTTCAAAACTCCATGAAATGTGGGAAAAAGGAGATTATAAACCATATACAAGTGAAGAAGCCGTTGATCTGATAGCTCAGATTAAAAAGAACCTTCCAAAATGGGTCAGGACCATGAGAATCCAGCGGGACATACCTTCTCCTCTAATCGAGGCAGGAGTTAAAAAATCGAATCTTGGTGAACTTGTATACAAAAAACTCCATGATTTAGACGTCAATTGCAAGTGTATTCGATGCAGAGAAGTTGGACATAAAGCAGCGCATGGTTTAATCCCAGATATTGATAACGTGAAATTATTAACGGAAAAATATCGTGCCGGGGAAGGAGATGAAATCTTTTTATCATTTGAAGATGTTAAAAAGGATATCTTAATCGGGTTCCTAAGGTTAAGGATACCCTCAGAACATGCCCATAGGGAAGAGATAGATGATAAAACAGCACTTATACGGGAATTACATGTTTACGGCTCGATGATGTCTATTGGTGAAAGAGAAGAGGGTCAGTGGCAGCATTTAGGCTATGGAGAATCATTATTAAATGAAGCAGCTAGAGTTGCATCTGAAGACTACGGCATGGAAAAGATACTTGTTACAAGCGGAATAGGGGCTCGAAACTACTACAGAAAATTTGGGTATGAAAAATTAGGCCCATACATGGCAAAGAAGATTTAAATTAATCATTAACACAAAAATTAATGATAAATATGAGTGATAATGAACTCAGACAGGAAATTTTAGAAGTACTCCATAAACAGGGAAGAAGATGTAATGCTGGTGTAAAAGAAGAATTTTTAATAGAAAATCTGGAAGCAAAAATCGACAAAAATGAATTAAAAATTCACATTGATTATTTAGATGAAAAGGGATATATTCTTATAAAACCTGTGTATGAGGGTTTTATAACAATTAGAAACATTAATATAACCGAAAAAGGTATAGATCTAGTTGGAAATCCCAGATTGTAGGTTTATATTTCGAAAGAAACTTTAAAAATAAAATGGTGTTCAAATGATAAGTTTAGTAGAATCTCCAGAAAAAATCGCCAAAATCATCGACCACACCAATTTAAAGGCCGATACACGAGTAAAAGACATAAAAAAATTATGTATTGATGCAAAAAACTATGGATTCGCTTCAGTCTGCGTTAACCCTGCAAATGTTGAACTATGTACAGAATTTTTAAAAGAATCGGATGTGAACATTTGTACTGTTATAAGCTTTCCTCTAGGAGCAAACACTTCTAAAATTAAATTCTTTGAAACTAAAGATGCACTGCAGCACGGAGCAGATGAAATTGATATGGTAATGAACATCGGCGCTCTTAAATCAGGACTTAATGATACTGTGAAAACAGATATAGAAGGAGTTGTCACTGCAGCAGAGGGTAAAATAGTCAAAGTAATCATTGAAACAGCATTATTAACAAAAGAAGAGAAAATTCTGGCATGTGAGATAGTCAAGGACGCAGGTGCAGATTTCGTGAAAACTTCAACTGGTTTTGGACACTCTGGAGCTACAGTGGAAGACATTGTCTTAATTAGGAAAACAGTAGGACCACAAATGGGTATCAAAGCTTCAGGAGGCATAAGAAGTATAAAAACTGTCTTTGATATGGTAAAAGCCGGCGCAACACGGATTGGTACCTCTTCAGGTGTTAAAATTATGGAAGAACTCTTCAAACTTAATCATGGAATGGAACCACCTAAAAGGTGAATATTATGGAAATTGAAATAGAAATAGTAGGAAAAGGTAAAGCTGCTGCAAAATTAGATGATAGAAACCCTGAAACTGCAAAAAAATTATATGAAACATTTCCACTTCCCGGAACTGCACATACCTATCTTGAAGAAGTATACTTTGACATGACACTTGAATTAGACTATGAAAACCCATCGAAAACCACAGAAGAAGGAGATATATGTTACTGGCCGCCAGGACCCGCTTTTTGCATATTCTACGGCAATTCACAGCCTGTTTCGGAAGTAAATAACATTGGAAAAATTACAGAGAATTTAGAACTGTTTAAAAAATGTAAAGATGGGGATGAAATAATAGTAAGGAAAAAAGAGTAATTAAAATCCCTAGAAATCTGTAAAAATCCATAATTTATGCAAAAATTAAAAATAGAAAAATTTTAGTAAATATTTTATATTTCCTCTATTTTAGTATACAGAGTATTCCTTCGAGCTGGAATCCTTCCAATATCTTTTATTGTTCTTTCCAGTTCGCTTGGAGGAGTAGATTCTCCATAGGATGCTCCTGCAGACTTGGATATGCTTTCTTCACCTAAAGTACCTCCAAGGTCATTTGCACCGGACATAAGACAGAACTGGGCAAATTTAAACCCAAGTTTAACCCATGAAGCCTGTATATTTTTGAGCAGGTCCCCAAACATTAACCTTGAAACCGCATAAAGCCTTAAATCGTCAGCTCCTGTTGTTCCAGGGCTTGAAATTCCGCTTCTGAAAATTGGGGCGTTTTTGTGCATGAATGTTAAAGGAACAAATTCTGTAAACCCGCCTGTTTTTTTCTGTATGTTCCTTAAAATCTCAAGGTGTTCAATTCTGTGATGTATATTTTCAACATGGCCGTACATCATTGTACAGGTTGTTGGAACACCAGTATTATGGGCCGTTTCGATGACATCGATCCACTCTGCTGTCTGTAACTTTCCAGGACATATGATATCCCTTATATCATCACTTAATATTTCAGCAGCAGTTCCAGGCATTGAACCAAGCCCTGCCTTTTTCAACATCTTGAGCGTGTCTTCTACCTCAAGTTCCGCTTTTTTAGACCCATAAAATATCTCCATTGGAGAAAACGCATGAATATGAACATTTGGGACTTCTTTTTTGACATTTAAAAGAATATCCTCATAAAAGTAAGCATCTATATCTGGGTGCAGGCCTCCCTGTATGCAAACTTCAATTGCACCCTCCTCTGCAGCATTTTTCGTTCTTCTAACGACTTCATCAATCTCTAAAAAGTACGCGTCTTTATCATTTTCGTCTTTTTTAAACGCACAGAAACCGCATGTTCCAGAGCAAATATCAGTAAAGTTGATGTTCCAGTTTTGAATATAAGTTACTTTGTCCCCAGCCAGCTCTTCCCTGAGCAGGTCTGCAGTGAAAATTAACGCTTGAAGTTCCCTTCC
Source organism: Methanobacterium veterum (assembly GCF_000745485.1). Lineage (NCBI taxonomy): Archaea > Methanobacteriati > Methanobacteriota > Methanobacteria > Methanobacteriales > Methanobacteriaceae > Methanobacterium > Methanobacterium veterum. The sequence continues at coordinate 589,965 of NZ_KN050693.1, read as the reverse complement.
CTTAACTTTCATTAGTTTTTCTGCTTCATCCTTTGAAATTTCGTCATCAAAAGATTTTTCAAGTATTTCTTTTATCTGAGGATCGATGTTCATGGTGTCAAACATACAATTCCATATTCAGGTTCACTGTTTTAAAAGTTTTGGTGGTAAAATTTCAGATATTTCCATACTTACTTTGCACTTGTAATTAATTCTACAATTGTGCAAGGGACGCTAGTTCCTATTTTCAAACAATCAATTCAATTTACTGTACGGAAACATTCCGAATTACTTTAAAAATCCAAAATTATTTATGATATGTTTAGAAATAAGTATGCAAAATATTATTGAGGTAATTAACTTGGTAAAGATCAGAGATGTGGGTGAATTTGCATTTGGACTTTTACTTGTGTACGGTACAGTTTCCATTATATTTTTCGGCTATTCCATATCAATTATTAACATTATTTTTCTTTTAGGTGGAATATTTTTAATTTTTGAAAGTATTTTAAAACATAAAACAGCGATATTGTACTTATCGCTTGGTTTTGCAATATTAGTATCTACTTTTATTTGGATAATAACTCAAAAAGTATCTTTATTGCCCTTAGATATATTAGTTGGCATTATTACAGGAATATTTTTTTTAATATGGGGAATGCTGACGCGTTTAGGTTTTTTATCTGAAAAATAATGCATGCGCAAATCCAATAAAATAAATTTTAAAATAATTCACGAAGCAGTGATTTGCATCCTTAAACACAGCTTTTTTCATTCTGCAAGGAGTTATAATCCGTGTTTAGCTGTTTCTTGAAAATCTTCGATTTGCAATTCATGATTCACTCTTCCAAATTCTGAACAAGGTTGAGCAAACTCGCAAATTATATTTGCGAAAACCAAAAATTTAAGTATTTCACCCAACAATATCCACTTGAAGTTTCTTTGGCAATATATCATTAGAGATTTCATTTTATCACAAGGATGAATTATATAATTCCTCCATATTGAATTTATAGATTTAATTTGCAGTTAAATCAGATACAGCTAAAAATAAAAATGCACTTTTACAATATCCCCATAAACTTAATATTAAAAATACAAAAAATAAGCTATCATAACATTTATACAATCATGGAATTTAAAGGGGCTAAAAGAGTTTATTAAGAGGCAATAAAATGTATCATTTGACATCCAAATTGGTGATTTACAAAAACATCGACAAAGACAGCATTTTGTTTAGATTATCCAATATTTGCCAGCAGTTTGCAGCAGGCAACTACGAGAAAGAAGATCTAATTAGAGATATTTATATTGAAATCAATCGTCTGCTTGATATTTCAACGCGTTACGGCTTTGACAAAAATCTGTGGCACAATTATCTGGCTTTTGTTTTGGCCATGACTGAAAACCCATTTACACTTGTTTCAGAAAAAGTTGGGGGGAGTGTAGGTACTGTAAATAAGTTTGCCCGGAGCGATTTCTCCATCTTCAAGCAGTTGTTCGACTATGACTTCTCTGAGATAGAAAAAGAACTGGATATCGACTGCTTTACAATTATCACAGATTATGAGGCGGTTGTAAAAAGTGAACAGATTTTCAACAAGGGGGTGAGCGAAAAAGTTCAGCGGCTCAGCTGTGCTATTGAACAGGCTGAAGATGAAACTGAGCTGTATCAGATCATTACAGATTTCTACAAAACATACGGCGTTGGAAATTTTGGGCTGAATAAAGCTTTCCGTATTTCAGCTGGTGATAAGTCTGGAATTCTCTGCCCCATCACGGCAACCAGTGATGTACTGCTTGACGATTTGGTCGGTTATGAATCTCAGAAGAAAGAACTGGTACAGAATACGGAAGCGTTCGTTGAAGGGCGCAGGGCAAACAATGTCCTTCTCTACGGCGATGCCGGCACCGGCAAATCCGCAAGCATAAAAGGAATTTTAAATCAGTATTACAGCCGCGGTCTCCGTATGATCGAGGTCTACAAACATG